>DNDP01000293.1:3172-8064 GCA_003484235.1 Verrucomicrobiales bacterium | reverse complement strand
GGCAGCGTGCGCTTCTATGAGTTCGATCCAACCACGGGCTTCACCTTGCGACAACGCATCGATCCGCCACCCGGCGAATCGTTCTTCGCCGTCTCAGTGCTCGGCGACACCGCCGTCACGCTCTCGCGCAGGGCCGATCCGTACCAGAACTTCAATTTCCAGGTCAGCATCAACTCGGGCGCGGGTTTCGCGCCGGTTGCCCAGGGCATCTGGCCCGCGCCGCCGGCGAACCTCGGTCAGACCACCGTCGCGCTCTACACGAGCGATCCTTTCGGCAATACACCGCTGCTGATCGAGTCGTTCGCGGCCGGTGACTGGGCGAGCGGCGCACAACTCGCCGGCAACCAGATCAACGCCGTCGTCGAAACTTCCGGCGCCAGCAGCGCGGGTCTTGGCGGTCCTACGCCGCAGAACCTGCAACCGGGCATTGTCCCGGGAGCCGGTGCCGGGACGCTCGGCAACCAATGGGAGCGTTCCTCCAGCCTTTTCTACGCGGGACCGCCCGTCGCGAATGGACTGGCTCCCGTGGGCATCAAGCCGTCGCCCGGCAATTACCCGAACACCATTGCGGTAAACTTTCAGCCCGGTGCGGGCGTCACGGTGCATTATCGCGTGAATCTTGCCGCCTGGCAGCAGGGCACGGGTCCGGTCTGGCTCGCGGAGGATGCCACCGTCGAGTTCTTCGGTGAACACGTCGGCGGCACGTTGAGTCCGATCCAGTCGGCCACCTACTCGATCGCTCAACCGGTCGACGCCGATGGCGACGGCGACGGCATCCCCGACACCATCGAACTCCTCGCCGGCACCGATCTGCTCAGCGGCGACAGCGACGGCGATGGCGACAGCGATTTCAAAGAGCTGATCGCCGGCAGTGATCCGAACAACCCGGCCAGCCGGGCCGGTCCGCACGTGAAGGTTTTCGATGGCATGACCGCGAGCTTCGTATGGGACGATGCCACTTCGGCGGTGATGCCGTCGGACGATCAGGATCTTTTCTTTTCCGATCCGGCGAGCCCGGGCCTGGCCGCAAAGAAGGGCACGAAGATTCCCGGCCTGCACAAGGTCTCGGACGTGACGCTGAAGCGCGGAGTGATTTCGCAGCAGGCGTGGTTTCCCGCCAGCTACGCAGTGGAGGGGGTTGGCCAGTTCGGACCGGCGATGACCGCGCTGGTGGGAGTTCAGTTCCCGCCCGTGCCCGACATACCCGTCGATCTGAACGCCGCCGATCCCGTCGCGGTTTGGATCGCGGCGGCGCAGGCGGCGCTGGACGCCTTTCACGCCACACCGCCCGAGTACACCATTGGTCCGGCCAGCACAATGGGCGCGGTGATCATCGAATATTGGTACGGCACGCGTTTGTTCGAGCTTGGCCGGATCTCATCGCTTGCCCAACGGCCGCGCATTGCGGACACGCCGAACTCGCCGTTTGCGGGGTACCTTGCCGCAGCCGACATCGATGCCATTCAGACACCCGCAACGCTTCAACAACCGGGTCACCAGCTCGCCCATGTCTGGCAGCAGTTGAACACCGCCATCCAAATCGAACCCGCGTTTGCGCCCTTGCGTCAGGCGGCGGAATCGGCCTTCGCTCAGGCGATGCTGGCCGCGGAAGCGGGCACGCCGCTCGATCCTGCGATTGACGCCTTGCGCCGGTTCATCGGTGGGGATCCGGTGCCGGCCGGGTATCTCTACCCGATCGTGCAGGCGACCGCGATCAACCTGCGCGACCAACTGCTGGCGCTCGTCGATCCCCGGCCGCAGATCGAGGTCACCGGCGAGTTCGTCTACGACGGATACGACGTTGAACTGGAAGCGATCGCCGGCCGCTATACGCTTTTCAAACCTGATGGCACACCGGTGCGCGCTTCCAGCGCCGGATGGCTGGTCCCTGGTGCGACCGCCGATGTGCGGGGATTTCTGCTGCCTGGACCGCCGCCGGCCGGCATTGCGGGCGAAATCGAAGTGCTCGCCATTCAGATCACCGCGCTGCCCGAAGCCGGTTACGCCGATCTCGACGGCAACGGTCTGCCCGATGCCTGGCAACAAGTCTTCCTCGGCGGACTCGGCGGTCCGCTCGGCGGCGACTCGGACGGCGATGGTTATCTGGATCCCGAGGAACTTGGCGCCGGCACCGACCCGATCAACCCGCTCGAGATACCCGCCACGCCACCCGCCACGCCCCGCGACCTCCGCATCGAGTTCACGCCGGGCATTGGACCGGCGCTGGTTTGGGATGGCTCACCCGTGGTCGGCTATGAGGTGTGGGTCACCTCCGCTTTCGGTCCCGGCAGCGATTGGAATCCCCTGCAGGCACCGGTCGTGTCCGGCGGCCCGCAACGCCGCCTCGCGCCCATTGACGACACTCAGCCGCAGGAGTTCTACCGCGTGCTCATCAACTTCCCGTGGCTCACGCAGCCTTAGCTGGAATCCGGACGCTCAACAGACGACGTGGAGGAAACCGAGCGGAAGAACCAGGCGTTTCGTGATTTGTGGCCGTGGCGTTTGGAGTGACCTCCTGCGGTCCCCTCCCCGTTCCCGGATCCCGTCCAATTCGGCCGCATGGTCCCGGCGGAACATCCGTCACCGCCGGTAGCGGATCATCAAGGCCGGTCCGGGGTGGAGGATCTCAATGCCGTGATGCTCGGTGTCGCTCAGGAGTTCGTAGGTCTTGATTCCAATTTTCCGAACCTTCGGATTGATGAGCGCTCCCGTGGGCCGCTTGGCACAATTAAAACAACATTGTGCATGTGCGATCGCTCACATAACGTCTGCAATCCATGAATGCGGAAGTTCTCGCAAGCTCGGAACCTTACACAATCTATTGGGTCTTGTCTGGCTTGGTCCTTGTCTTGGTGCTGATGGGATCGCTCGCCGTGGTACTGACATGTACACGTCACCGAACACACAGCGCCACCGAGTCCCTTTCGCTGTTCGCAATCATTCTCGGACTACTCGTTGCTCTCGCCTTCGGACGACCCCAAGGAGCTAGTAGTTGGATCGTCGTAATCGCTTGGACCCCCCTGTTCCTCGGTATCGCTGCATTCATCCGGATATGCTGGCTGAAGCGCAGGACCAAAGGATGACTGTCCCGACGTAACGCAATCTGCAATTCCTATCGGTGCCTTTCGCTAACGAACCGACTCCAGATTTGATGGAATTGGAACTCACCGCCGGACACGGATCATCAGCGCCGGCCCGGGATGCAAGATCTCAATGCCATGATGCTCGGTGTCGCTCAGGAGTTCGATGGTGTTAATTCCCTTTTTGAGAATCTTCGGATCAATCGGCATCCGGTTGAACTGGCGGTCGTGGCTGTGCCCTTCGGCGACCGGATGATGCACGCCATTGATCGTGAAGTACTCCTTCACCCCGCCGGCACCGCCCGTCCAGGTCGTGACCTGCAGCTCCGCCTCCTCGATCCGGGCCGGGTCCACGTCCAGCACAATGGTGCAGGTCTTCCGGTTACCCGCCCGCGACCAGAACGGCACGGGCGCGTCGAACGTCTCATGGAGATGCACGACAGCCCGTTCCCGGTCGGGAATGACAAGATCGGTCACCGCCGGCGTGAGATAGACGAGTCCGGGTGCGTCCTTGAAGCGGACCAGCGCCCGTGCAGCAACGCCTTTCTGCGCGGGCAACAGGTGCGTATCCCAGTTGATCGCGACGGAGCCTCCCTCCGCCGTGCCCAGATGGGCTGCCGGTCTGCGGTCGTGTGTGAAGCCGTGCCAGTCCCGCTGGCGCAGGTCGCCATTGTCATCGTAGCCGAAATACCAGCCTTGAAAGGCGACCGACTCGATCCGCCCGCGCAGCGATTCGCCGACGTCGAGGACAAGATTGATGCCCTCGGATGTCGCAGTCTCATTCGGCCGCGCGATCAACCGGGCGCTGAAGCTTTCAAGCCCCTGCTCCAACAACCGCGGATGTCCGTTGGTCAGGGCCAACCGGAGGCAGGCCTGATCCACCATCGCATGACCCCAGAAAGTCGTGCCGAGATCAACGGCCCACTGGACGGCGTTGCGGCCATTGACAAGGTCGGTGACAGGCAGTTTCACCACGGGATAGCTGAACGTGCAGTGGCCGTCCTCGGTGCCGAACCGCGGCAGTTGATAGGTCGAGCGGCCGTTGATCGAAACGCGCTTGTTCGCGGTGCCGGGATGGCCGCCCCAAAGTTCCGCGTAGAGTTCGGCCCCGGTGATCTGGAACAGGTTCTCGTTCACCTCGATGATCATGAGCCCGTTCTCGCGGGCTTCAGTGCGGTCGCCGAACCTGCCGAGGGATGTCTCGGGCGCATTGATCCGCAAGCGGCGGGTGGTTCCGGGAACAGGCTCGCGCTCATACCAGTGCTCCTGCCAGAACACCCCTTCCTTCAATTGTGACGGCGGCAGGTCCCAGGAGGGTTGCACCGTGGCGGCTGTGGCGGTGAAGCAAATTGCGCCGGTCAAATACGCTGCCATCCATGCCGGGCGTCGGTTCGTCTTCATGGCCAAGCTCCTATTCAAGCGCCTGGTAGATCGAGGTGCGGAACCGCGTGAAGAGCTGATGCTGATCGAAGGGCACGTGCTGGCAGAACACGAGACCGATCAACTGCTCGGTGGGATCGACAAAGAAATGGGTCGTAGCCGCGCCGCTCCAGTAAAACGTCCCCTCGCTCACCGGCTCGAGCGCGCCCGCCATGTCGAGCCGCAGGGCGCTCATCAATCCCCAGCCTTCGGACGGAGCGAACGCCGACACGCCTTCGGGCAGCGAGTCTTGCAGCGCCAGCTCGATCGTCTTGCGCCCGAGAATGCGCGTACCGTCCAGCTCGCCGCCGTTCAACAGGCACTGCGCGAACCGCGCGTAGTCGCCGATCGTCGAGAACAGGCCCGCGCCACCGGCGGGAATGCCACGTCCCA
>DNDP01000293.1:2526-2971 GCA_003484235.1 Verrucomicrobiales bacterium | reverse complement strand
GGCGGGAATGCCACGTCCCACCTCGGCATAGGCACCGAGGATCGGATCGGTCGGCGCGAGCTTGCCGTTGGCGCCCTGCGCGTGAATCGTCGCGACGCGGTTCATCTTCTCCGTTGGGACGTCGAACGAGGTGTCCACCATCTTCAGCGGTCCGGTGATGTGCTTCGCGAGGTATTCCTCGAACGACATGCCGCTCACCCGCTGGATGATGAGTCCGAGCACGTCATTGTTGATGCCGTATTGATACTCCTCGCCGGGCTGCGAAATCAGCGGGAGCCGGGCGACCTTCTTGATGAACTCATCCAGCGAACCCGAATTCCACAGGTCTTCCCGCTGGTAGAGTTCATGCACCGGCGAGCCGCTGAAGAAGTCGTAGGTGAAGCCGGCGGTGTGGTTGAGCAGCATCTTGATCGTGATCGGCGTCGCCAGCTCGGCGAGCTGCGGC
>DNDP01000293.1:0-2371 GCA_003484235.1 Verrucomicrobiales bacterium | reverse complement strand
GGAGAGCCAGCGCTGGCTCTCCGCCGCCGTCCAGCGCTCGTAGGGAATGCCGGAGCGATCGAAGATCGCCGCCAGCTCGGCGAGCTGCGGCGCGTCTGCCGTGCCGCCGGTCAGGACCTTCAACCCCTTCAGCTCGGGCACGATGTCGGTGACCGGGTGATTGAGCTGCAGCTTGTTCTGCTCGAACAACTGCAGCACGGCGACCGAGGTCAGCACCTTGGTCATCGAATAGATCCGGAAGATGGCGTCCTTGCGCAGGGGCTCGTCCGAGTCGAGCTCGGCCTTGCCCCACGTCTGCCAGTCCACGACGTGGCCGTTGCGGACGACCATCGCGATCGCTCCGGCGTGCTTGCCGTCGGCGACATAGCCACTGACGAGTTCGTGCATCCGTTCGAGACGGTCGGCATCGATGCCCTGGCGTCCGGGGGAAGAGGTGGGAAGTGGGCTGGCCGCGTGCGCCACAAGGGCCATCGACAACGCGACCAAGGAGGGAAGAGTGCGCCAAGTCATCTGTTGAGAGGTTTTGAGACTGACCAGTCCATTCCTACTTCATCTCCCGGATCTCGATGTCCTTCATCTGGAT
Organism: Verrucomicrobiales bacterium; assembly: GCA_003484235.1. Classification (GTDB taxonomy): domain Bacteria; phylum Verrucomicrobiota; class Verrucomicrobiia; order Limisphaerales; family RI-55; genus RI-55. Next base: position 1,788 of record DNDP01000293.1, on the reverse strand, counting down.
CTTCATCGGGCGGCCGCTGTGGAGCTGGAACGCCAGGATGCCGGACTTGCGCGAATTGATCTCGTCCTCGTCGATGCCGATGCTCATCACGCGGCCGTTGATCATGTGGATGAAGACGTTGCCGCGGGCGATGACGGTGTATTCGTTCCAGTCGTCGCGCTTGATGACCTTCTCCAGTTCCGCCGGATCGCCGACGGTGGCGATTTTGCGGTTGTTGGATTTCTTGGGCTCGGCCGGGTTCGCGGTCACCACCACGACATCGCCGCGCTGGCCCATGAACATGCGGCCGTTCTCCTCGAAGAACATCCCGGAGAACTTGTCAGTCTTGCCGTTGTCATGCCACTGCGCCTCGAAGTCCGCCTGCAGGCCGTCCACGTGGAAGCCGCCCTTGTCCACCGAGCGATACTGGATTCCGGCATTGAAACCCTCGACCTTGTATTTGAACCGCAGCTCGAAGTCGTCGAACGAACCACCGCGGTAGATGAGGAAGGTGTTCTTCTTGTCGGCCGGTTGCTTCTCGGTGGTGGTTTCACCGACGATCACGCCGTCCTTGACCGCCCAGAACATCGGATCGCCGTCCCATTTGCCGAGCGACGAGCCGTCGAACAGCGGTTTGAAGCCGTGGTGATCCGCTTGCAGGGAGGTCGCGGCCAGCGCGGCGACCACGAGGGAATGAAGAAGTGTTTTCATGGTGACGACGGAGCTTAAGCAGAAGCGTTGGCGGGTGACCACTCCCTTTGTGACGGGCTTTTGTCCGGCGGTGACTTTGGGGGATTTCGGCTTGTCACCGGAGTCCGCCGGCGGTTCGATGATCTGCATCCACGATGAAAGTCGTTCACCATCAGGTCACGCAGACCCAGCAGGAGAGCTTCCGGGTGGTCAAAGTGAAGGGTCTGTTCCGACGATTGATCGGAGGCTGCGGCTTCGGATTTGGTCCGCGGTCAGGCAGGGTTCTCCCAAGCCTGCTTGTTGGTGTCTGGAGCTTCTGCGGATCGGCGCAGGACCTCCCTTCCGGATTCACCGCCGAGACGGTCGTTGCCGGGATCAATGCGGCCACTGCCCTGACCATCGCGCCCGACGGCCGCGTGTTCCTTGCAGAGCAGACGGGGGCGCTGCGCGTGTTCAAGGACGACCGCGTGTTGCCCGAGCCGGCGCTTGATCTCGGCAAGCGTCTCGACACCTACTGGGAACGCGGCTTGATCGGCGTGACGTTGCATCCTGAGTTTCCGCGCACACCGTACCTGTTCGTCGTGTATGTCGCCAAGGAACCGTTCGCTCATCACGTCGTGAGCCGTTTCACGGTGACCGGCGATTGCATCGATCCCGCCAGCGAGCTGGTGCTGTTGAAGGGCGATGATCAGGCGACGATGGGCGGCTTCAAACCTTCGGGTCATCAGGGGGGCCCGATCCGTGTCGGACCCGATGGCAAACTTTACATCGGCCTCGGCGAACAGACCGCCAGCAAACCGTCGCAGGCGCTCGACACGTTGATCGGCAAGATTCTGCGGATCAATCTCGACGGCTCGATTCCGGAGGACAACCCGTTGTACACGCAGACGACCGGCAAGTACCGCGCGATCTGGGCATATGGCATCCGCAATCCGTTCGGGCTCGTTTTCGAACCCGGCAATGATCGCCTGTGGATCACCGATGTCGGCCAGACCTCCTGGGAGGAAGTGAACGTCATTACCAGGGGCGGCAACTATGGCTGGCCCGAGGCCGAGGGCGTGTCCGACAACCCGAACTTCATCAATCCGGTGCACGCATATCCGCCCGCCATCGGCCGCA
>DNDP01000239.1:3840-4174 GCA_003484235.1 Verrucomicrobiales bacterium | reverse complement strand
CGTCGATGTCGTCGTCCACCACCTCGAGCGCGGCCTCCTCGTCGAGCGTGTCGATGGTGTCGGCACCGACGCCCAGCCGCTTCTTCAACTCGCGCTGCAACGCCTCGCCCGGTGCGAGCACCGGCTGGAGCTTGAGCCCGGTCAAGGTCTTGAGCGCGTCGAGCCCCTGCGTGTTGAACAGCCGGCTCGTGGCGATCTCGACGTGGCCGTTGACACGGCGCAACGGCAGCAGTTCCTCCTTCAACAGCAGGCGCGCCGGGAACAGCGACAGCACCTGTTTGTCCGGCTCGATCTCGTCGAGCGCGGTGAACTCGACGCCGTATTCGCCGGCCAG
>DNDP01000239.1:3320-3595 GCA_003484235.1 Verrucomicrobiales bacterium | reverse complement strand
TCGGCGCCGGCTCCCGCCTGTTCGGCGAAGAGCCGGGCATCAGCGTCGGTCAACTGCCGCGCGGCGATCATCCGCTGCAACAGTTCGGAATCGGTGGTGGCGTCCGCTGGCATGGCCGGCTGGCAATCGTCGCTGGATTACGGGAGCAGGCCCATGAGGACGGCGACCGCTTCCTGGCGGGTATCGAGGACTTCCTTCAGTTCGCCCTGCGCCTTGGCGAGGTTCGCCTCGGCGGCCTTGCGGGATTCGCGGAGCTTGGCGAGCTTCGCCTTGAT
>DNDP01000239.1:429-3104 GCA_003484235.1 Verrucomicrobiales bacterium | reverse complement strand
CGATGGCCTTCTGGAGCGCCTCGGCCTCGGGAGTCGAGCCGCCACCGAAACGTCCGCCGCCGCGACCACCGCGTTCGCCTTCGCCACCCGGGCCGCCGGGACCGCGACCGCCACGGCCGAACATCATGGCCATGCCGCCACCGGAGGAGGTGGCGCGCCGCGCCTCGTTCACCTTCTCGATGCGCTGGCTGATGATCTTCCATTCGGCGTCATCGGTGACGGCGAACTGCTCACGCATGCGTTCGTTCATGCGCTGGCGCATCTGTTCGGGGTCGAAGCCGCCCGGGCCGCCGCCAAAGCCGCCACGGCCGCGGCCTTCGCCTTGACCTTGATCCTGGGCGAGCACCGACGGGGTGCCCGCAATGAGCGCGCCGGCCATGCCGAGCAGCGCGAGAGTGCGTGTAAACTTTTTCATGACGTTGTTGTGATCTGGATTGTGTGTTGGTTTTGGATCCGACAAAGCCGGGCCATCGTCAGGCAACCGGCGGGACTGGAGTTCAATCAGCACGCCAGGGTCCAACCCCGTTTTGCTGGGGTTTCCACACCATGCGCACTCCATGACGCGCAAACTTTGCGCACACCCCGCCATTCGAAGCGCAAGGTTTGCGCAACCACCGGCCTGCGGCCCCGGGAAGGAACGCCAGACGCAGACCGGGAGCAAAACCCGCTGACCCGGTCCCGGTCCCGGCCCCGGCCGGTGTCCCTTTGACTTCATCCGTCGGATGCACAATTGGCTCGCGGGAACCGCGCAGGAGGGTTTCTCTTTCCCCATGCTCATTCGAATCGCGCTGCTGTTCCTAATTGTTGGCTCCAGTTTCTCCGCCGGCGCCGCCGCCCGTAACGTCATTCTGGTCACCCTCGACGGTGCCCGCACCCAGGAGATTTTCCGCGGGCTGGACGTCCCCACCTGGCAGGAACAGAACAAGGACCAGAAGGCGGAGGAAACGGACCTCCACCGGAAGTTTTGGGCCTCCACACCGGAAGCCCGCCGCGAAAGGCTGCTGCCCTTTTTCTGGGGCACGCTGATGAAGAACCATGGCGCCATCGTCGGCGACCGCTTCAACGGCAGCGTCATGAAGCTCTCCAACCGCCATCGCTTTTCCTACCCGGGCTACTCCGAGATCCTCACCGGCCGGGCGAACGACCGCGAGATCGACAGCAACAGCAAGATCTACAACCCGCGCACGACCGTCCTCGAATGGCTGAAGGGCGAACTCAGGCTCGGCCCGAACCAGGTCGCCGCCTTCGCCTGCTGGGATGTGATGGACTACATCGTGATGAAGGAACCGGGCGCAATCGCCTCCAACGCCGGGTTCGAGGAATACGCGAGCGCCGACCCCGCCGTCGCCGCGCTCAGCCGGCTCCAGTTCGCCACGCCCACGCCGTGGAACTCGGTCCGCCACGACGTTTACACCTTCCGCTTTGCCATGGACCACCTGAAGACCCACCGGCCGCGCGTGTTGTACCTGAGCCTGGGCGAGACCGACGACTGGGCGCATGACAAACGCTACGACCGGGTGATCGAGGCCCTGCACCGGTCGGACGGGTACTTCCGCGAGCTCTGGGAATGGCTGCAGTCGCAGGACGACTACCGGGATCAGACCACCGTGCTCTTTGCCACCGACCACGGACGCGGCGACGATCCGTTGAACTGGCAGCATCACAACGACAAGCTGGACGGCGCGGCGTTCGTGTGGCTGGCGGCGGCCGGCAAAGGGGTGACGAAGCGCGGCAATCTGACGCCGACCGCCGAATACTCGCAGGATCAAATCTCCGGCACCCTGCTGCACGCGCTGGGCATCGACGCCTCGCGCTACAGCCCGGAAGCCGGCAAGCCGGTCGAACTGTTTTTCAAGTAGGGCATAGCCGGTTCAGCGGCCCAGTTCAATGGCATCGCATCCCGCAACCCGCCCCGCCCCCCTGCTCAAGAAGCCACGCTTGCTCGCTGCAGCCTGCGGAATACGCTGCTGGGAGTTGGCAAACTTCGCACGTCGTTGTGGACATTGACGACTACCTGATTGACCAGACCGGTCTGGATTGGCAGGCGTTGCTTGAAGAGTGGCGTTTTCTGTTGCCTCCACAGTTCAGAATTTGGTTACTCACGCGCACTGGCGATTTGTTCATCGCCGTTCCAGATGGCTCGATTCACATGCTCGATGTTGGAGCCGGCAAACTGGATCAGATTGCCAGGAGTCGAGATGAGTTTTGCACCAAGATCGACGAGCCTGGAGTTGCGGATGATTGGCTGATGATTCCGATCGTTGACCAGTTGGTGGCGTCCGGCGTTGTTCTTGGCTCGGGTCATTGCTACAGCTTTCGGCAGTTGCCAGCATTGGGCGGCGCATACACGGCAGACAACCGGATGGTATTTCCTATTTGCGAGCATTTCGGGGGTTGGGGTTCGGTTCACCGACAGATGGCGGGTTTTCCGGATGGTTCACCTGTCACAATCAAGCCTGCGGACTAGCTATTATGCATGTTTGGCAACGGAGCGAAGCGGAGCCAGCAACTATGCGGTTGGTTGAACGAGTCCACGAATTCGCCGCAGGCGACGGCTGCGGTGCCGGCCCGGTTGAAAGCAAGAGTTTCGCGAATGCGGGCTTGCCGGTCCGCTCTTTCGTTCGGCGCTTCCTCGCGTCTCGTGGCATCGGGCATCGTTGGAGTTGAGCTTTCAC
>DNDP01000239.1:0-194 GCA_003484235.1 Verrucomicrobiales bacterium | reverse complement strand
TTTCACGGGCGCCCGGTATCTTTCCGACATGCGACAGGTAATCATCTATCCCGGCGAAGACGGCTTTTGGGTAGCCGAGTGCCCAAGCCTTCCTGGCTGCGTCTCTCAGGGAGACAGCCGTGAGGCAGCCGTCGCCAACATTCGTGAGGCCATCGAGGGCTACGTCCTCGCACTTCAGGACGATGGGCTGCCAG
>DNDP01000079.1:376-5570 GCA_003484235.1 Verrucomicrobiales bacterium | reverse complement strand
CTCGACCACATCCTGGCCGAGGGCCAGAAGGGGTTGGAGTTTCTGCCCCGGCTCAAGGCGGCGGCCGCGCACGTTCCCATCATCATCATCTCCGGCACGCTCGACATCCGGGACCGTCTGCAGGCGCTGCAGGGACCCCGCTCCGCCCATTACGTGCTCGAGAAGCCCGTGGACCTCGAGGAACTCGAACGCACCGTCGAAGTGGCTCTCTCCGAATGCGGCCTCGCCGAAACCATCTCCACCCTCCAGTCGCTGGAACGGGCCGAACAGATCGAAAGCAACGAACCGGAGCGGCGCTTCGTGGAACGGCTCGCCCGCCAGCACGAGATCCTCAAACGCCTCCGCGGCGCCGCGGACAAGCCCAACATCTCCGCCCTGGCCCGGGAGTTCCACGTCTCCCGCAAAACCATCCATCGCGATCTTCAGGAACTCGTCCGCCGCCGCCAGATCGATCCCGCGGTTTATCCGGAATGGCGGGCCGAGTCGGTGGACTGAGCGCGGTCGCCGCTCGCCAGCCTGTGCGCCGCTCGCACAGGGATGTGCCCCGCTCGCACACTGGGAGGAGTTCCCGGACCTGCTAAGAAGTGGGCATGGCCCGCCCGCTTCTTCCAAGTCAATCGCACCCATCGTCACCAACCACCCTGTGTGGCCTACTGCTTGGCGTTACGCTGCTGACGTGCACCGCCCTGACTGCAACGGCGCTCGGCACCACCTTCACCTACCAAGGCCGGCTGCTGGACGGGGGCGCGCCGGGCAACGGTCTTTATGACTTCCAGTTCACCCTGCACGACGGGCCCGCCGCCGGCGCCGTGATCTCCTCGCCCATCACCCGCGATGACGTTCCCGTCACCAACGGCCTGTTCACCGTCGAGCTCGATTTCGGCCCAGGCGCCTTCGATGGCGGCACCCGCTGGCTGGCCATGGCCGCCCGCGCCGGCACCAACACCGGCGGTTACCTCGCCATTCCCGCACGCCAAGCGCTGCATCCTTTACCCCAATCGCAGTTCGCGCAATTTGCGCAATCTGCCGGGAGCGTGCCTGACGGAACGATCACCGCTGCGATGGTGGTCTCAAACACGTTCCTTGAACTCGGCGGGAACGCGACCGGTTCTCGGCTTGTTTTTGGCACCACGGACGCCCAACCGCTGGAACTTTTGGTGAACGGAACACCCGGCCTGCGGCTCGAGCCGAGCACAAACACGCACAATTTCGTTGGTGGGTTTTCAAACAACTATGTGGCCCCGGGCATTGTTGGTTCAGTCATCGTCGGCGGTGGCGGCCAGAATTCATTTACCCAGACCGAGAATCTTCGGACCAACGCAATCGAGGCGCATTATGGCTTTGTGGGCGGTGGCGCCGGGAATCAAATACTGGGGGCGGGCACCAATAAAAATGACTACGGTGTGATTGTCGGAGGTTTGGCCAACACAACGATCGGGTCATTTCAGTCCTTCATCGGTGGAGGCATCGGAAATGCGATCACAAACAGCTTCCAATCTGCCATTGTAGGCGGTTGCGCAAATTACATCTCAGATGCCTCGCAGGTAGCCTTCATTGGAAATGGGTGGGACAATATTATCCATAACGGATATTACGGAATGATCGGGTCTGGCATTCGGAATCTTCTGATCTCTAATCGGTACAGCACAATCGTCAGCGGAGAAAACCACAAGATACTGGAAGGCGCAGATCGCTCATTCATCGGCGGCGGAAGCGGAAACATCATTGAAGGAACGGGGGCCACAATCAGCGGGGGCAATGCAAACAAGGCCAACGGCAAAGGCACCACAATTGGAGGTGGCTCGTTGAACATTGCCAATGGAGCATGGGCAACGATCAGCGGCGGAAATGTGAACAGCGCCAGCGGTGATTTCGCGATGGTGCCGGGCGGCAAGGGCAACGCGGCAATTGGCAAAACAAGTTTCGCCGCAGGCAACCAGGCAAAGGCAGATCATGATGGCGCGTTCGTCTGGGCCGACTCTGTGACAAACGACTTCGCTTCCACATCCAGCAATCAGTTCAGCGTGAGAGCCACTGGCGGAGTGCGGTTCGAAACGGACGGGGCCGGTGCCACTCTGGATGGACGGCCGTTGGCCGTGTTGGGTGCCGCGCCGTCGGGTTCCGCAATGACACTTGGGACCGCGGACAATCATCCTATTGAACTGCACGCAAACAATTACGCCGCCCTGCGGCTCATACCCACTGACCATTTCGGAGCACCAAACGTCATCCTCGGTCACCGGAACAATTCTGTGAGCAACGGGGTTGTTGCCGCCACTATTTCCGGCGGAGGAACCACGACTGAACCCAACATCGTGGGCGGCCATTTCTCAACGATAGGCGGGGGCGGAGGAAATGTGGCCAGCGGCTTCAACACAACAGTCGGCGGCGGATCAGGCAATATCGCCTCGGGCGATTATTCAACCATCGGCGGCGGATATGGCAATACCAGCAGCGGTGCGAGTTCCGTCGTGCCCGGTGGAGACGGAAATGTCGCCGCCGGGGATACCAGTTTTGCCGCTGGCTCTTCGGCGAAAGCCAATCACACCGGAACATTTGTTTGGGCCGATGCGACGACTGGGAGTTTTGCCTCCACTTCGACCAATCAGTTTTTGATCCGGGCCTCCGGCGGCGTTGGCATCGGAACAACCGATCCCCAGGGCGCGTTGGACATCGCCGTGGCCGACGGACAACGACTTCAATTCCGGTATGAGAACGATCTTGTTCCGGGCCTGAACGTGAAAACGACGGGGGATTATCCCGGCATCCTACGTCTCCGCAACGCGCTGGAGATCTGGCCGGATGACACCGCAGCACGAGCCGGAAAACTGGACGTGCGCAACGCGGCGGGAAACATCACTGTGTCGGCGGACGGGCAGAGCGGCAATGTTACGGCGGTCAGTTTCAGTCCCACCAGTGATCGCAACGCAAAGGAGAACTTCGCGCCTGTGGACGCGCGGGCCGTGCTGGCGCAGGTTGCCAACCTGCCAATCTCCCGGTGGAGTTTCAAGTCCGACCCGAGCGTGGCACACATCGGCCCCATGGCGCAGGATTTTCATTCCACGTTCAATGTGGGCATCGATGAAAAGCACATCTCCACCGTGGATGCCGACGGTGTCGCGCTGGCAGCGATTCAGGGGCTCAATCAGGTCGTTGATGAGAAGAACAAGGAGATTGAAATCCTGAAGCACCGCCTTCACGCACTGGAGCAGATCGTCTTCGACCTCTCGAAGGGCAGGCAACCTCTTGAGGCGGGCGAATGAGTCACCAACTGCCATTGCTCATGCATTGGAATGAACCTGAACGAATGCCCTGCACACGAACACGGACGATCGGTCACATTCTAGGGCAGATTGCAGGACGCAGGCCCAGAACACCACATTCAGATCCCCCAGTGAAGCCAGCACCCATCCCAGCACTTCTCGTGGCATTCGGACTGACGGCCTCGCTTGTCAGCACCGCTTTCAGCCAGACCACCTTCACCTACCAGGGCCGGCTGCTCGACGGGGGTGCACCGGGCAACGGTCTTTATGACTTCCAGTTCACCCTGCACGACGCACCCGCCGCCGGCGCCGTGATCTCCTCGCCCATCACCCGCGATGACGTTCCCGTCACCAACGGCCTGTTTACCGTCGAGCTCGATTTCGGCGCCGGCGCCTTCGATGGCGGCACCCGGTGGCTGGCCATGGCCGCCCGCGCCGGCACCAACACCGGCGGCTACCTCGCCATTCCGACCCGTCAGGCCCTCCATCCCCTGCCCCAGTCCCAGTTCGCCCTCGTCGCCGGCACCGTCCTCGATGGCGCCATCACCGCCGACAAGATCGCTCCCGGACAGGTCGTCAAGAGCCTCAACGGGCTCAAAGACGACGTTTCGCTCCAGCCGGTGGGCGCCGTGACCCTGGCCACCAACGGCAACACACTTCAGATCGGCGTTCATGCTTCCGGCGTCGTGACGGCCGACAGCGTGATGCCCGTCGTCCTCGCAAACGACGGCATTGGCAGCGGGCTGGACGCGGACCTCCTCGACGGTCACAACGCCAGCTACTTCGCCACCGCCTCGCAGGTCAACGACCGCGTGATGAAGGACGGCGACACGATGACCGGGGCCCTGACCCTGCAGCCGTTTGGCGGCTCGGCGGCGCTCTTCGCCCAAGGCAACCTTTCCACGGGTTCGGCACCCCAACTGGCCCTTTTCAGGAACGACAACACTGGCGGGAACGTCGCTCCGGCCGTCCGCATCGAGCATACCGGGGGAACGGCCACCAACGGCGCCCTGGACGTGATCAACCGCGGCAGCGGTGCGATCGCCCGCTTCAACAACGAAACCAAAATGGTCGCCTCACTCGACACCGAGGGCGTCCTCAAGATGACCACGGCGGTGGCCTCTGGCGCCAAGAGCGTGCTGGATCTGCGCAACGACGGCGACGCGCGCCTCGCCAGCTTTGGCGATGCCGCCCAAAGCAAGCTCTGGATCGACAAGGACGGCAACCTGACCGCACTCGGCCATGTCAACGCCGCCGCCGGGCTGCTCACAGCCGGGAACCTGTTCGTGGGCGGCAACGCAACCATCAGTGGCAGCACCAAGATTGAGGGCGAACTCCAAATCAATGGTACCGTCATTCATGGTGGCGGTGCGCCGATAAGAATTCTCGCCAACGGAACCGTCCTAACCGTAGAACCAGATGGGTCCCTGACCATCGATTTGGATGCGAATGGCGACCTCAACCTGTTGGCACGAGACGTCAACTTGACGGCATTGAGAAACGTCAAGATCAACGGGCATGTGATGATCAATCAGGGGCTTGAAATCCCCGTTTCGCCTCCCGGTGTTGCCAAACTGCAGAGCGACCTCCAGCTCAAGCTCGAGTCCTCCTCGATATCTCTCCAAGGCACAGGTTCCCGAATGACGGTCGATGGCACGGGCGTTACCGTCGACGCACCGGCGTTCACTCTCGACCTGCCAACACCGCCCTAGATCGGATCTGTTCAAGACTAGTCTGCCCGCTTCCACTTCAACACTGCCGAAGAATGTCGACGATTAGAATGCGAAGAACGAAAGCAATCGTAGCGCTGTCGTTGTGTCTGTTCGCTCCACTTATTCACGCACGCGCCGATTTTGCTCTGCACTGGGCGCGCTTTTCGGCTGGCGGCACGATGTTTCAATCCGCCGGAGCATTAGAACTCAGCGGCACGA
>DNDP01000079.1:0-154 GCA_003484235.1 Verrucomicrobiales bacterium | reverse complement strand
GCGGCACCATCGGCCAGCCGGAGGCAGGGCGGGTTGCGCGCGCATCGTTCGGTCTGGATCAGGGTTTCTGGCCCGTCATCCTGCCGGCTTCGGTTCAGGTGATCGCGGGCGACGTTTCCGACCTGGTCATCTCCATCAACGAGAACGCCGACCC
>DNDP01000093.1:852-2979 GCA_003484235.1 Verrucomicrobiales bacterium | reverse complement strand
CTACCGCCTGTCGATCCTGAGCGACAGCGATCAGGCAATCCCCTACGCGTTCCAGCTGCTGCGGGACACCGACGCGATTCAATTCACGCTGGGGTCGACCGTGACCACCAACCATGCGCCAGCGACGGTGACCCATCTCTGGAAGTTCAACGGCACCGCCGGGCAGCTGCTCTACTACGACGCGATCTCGGGGGCCAGCTACAGCCCCCTCGTCCGCATCTACAATCCGACGGGAATGATCCTGGCGGGATTCGGCGGGAATGCGGATGCCGACACTTTTGCGCTTCCGGGCAACGGTGAATACCTCGTCAGCGTCGAGGGTCGCATCTACGAGGCGGGCGCGGACAACCCGTTCAGCTTTGCGCTGCTGCCGGTCACGTTCACCACCAATGCGCTGGCCCTGAACACCACCGTCACCGGCACCATGACCGTGCCCGGCACGCGGCAGACCTGGGAGTTCACCCTTGCGTCCCCCACACGGGTCTGGGTGGATGGCCTGACCAACAGCGCCGCCAACTGGCCCCAATGGTGGCTGCACCGGGGCGACGAGACCCTGATCAACCAGCGCCAGCTCTCGAATTCGGACTGGGCGAACATCGGCGATTCCAGCCTGCTGCTCTCTGCCGGCACCTATCAGCTCACGTTCTGGTACACGAGCGGCGGCACCGGCACCTATGGTTTCCGCCTGCTGGATCGCAACGCCGCCACCCCGGTCACGGCCGGAACGCCCTTCACTGTGACGCTCAATCCCGGGTCCCGGACGGAACTCATGTCATTTGACGCCACGGCCGGCAGCCAGTTCTACCTGCAGTTCCTCGGCCTCACCGCGGCGGGCGGTTCCACTCCCTACTCCCGCCTTTATCGTCCCGACGGCAGCATCCTTGCAGCGAACTACGCCAACGGTGACTACGGACAGTTCATCGCGCCCGCCACGGGCACCTACCTGTTGAACGTTGAAGGGGCGCCCTGGTCCCTGGCCATCACGCAGCAGGTGTCCTACGCGTTCATCGCGAATCCCCCGCCGACCACCCAGCCGTTGTTCGCCGGCGGCACGTTGCCCGACCTGGTGGTCAACGGCGTCACCGTCACACCACCGTCCGGCCTGCAGTCCGGTCAGCCGTTCACCGTGCAGTGGAACGTGCGCAATGACGGCGCAGCGGCGGCATCCGGGTCGTTCACGGACCGGGTGCTGGTCCGCAACGCCACCTCCAGCCAGGTGATTCTCAACACGACGCTCGCCTACAATGTGGGGGATGCGGGGAACGGCCCCATCGCCCCCGGCACCCAGCGGAGCCGGCAGCTGGCGTTGACCCTGCCCGAAGGCGTTTCCGGGGCGGGCAGTTTCGAGGTGGTGGTCACCGCCGATACGTTCAACCAGATCACCGAAGCGAACGCCGGCGGCACCGCCGAGGCAAACAACAGCGGCACGGCAAACTTCAACAGCGCGCTGGCACCCTACCCGGACCTGGAGGTCATCGACCTCGCCGCCAGCCCTCTGCCCGGCTGGGCGCCCGGCACCGTCATCAACATGCAATGGGCGATCACCAACTCCGGTCCCCGCCTCACCGCGACCTCCTGGGTCGACCGGGTCATCGTCCGCAACGTCTCGCGCTCCCAGGTCCTCCTGACCACGAACGTCACCCACGACCACGACACGCTCGGCGCTTTGCCGTCCGGCGGGCGACGCGAACGCCAGGCGCAGTTCACCGTCCCGGCCGGCGCCAATGGACAGGGGTTGTTCGAAATCTCCGTCGAGACCGATGCCCTGGCCAAGGTGGTCGAAAGCCAGGACGCTCACAACGGCGAGGCGAACAATCTGGCCACGCTGCTACTGTTGTCCGCGCCTGACCTCACCGTGACGGGGGTTCAGGTCACGGCCGCGCCGTCGGCGCAGTCCGGTGCCTCGTTGACCGTCCAATGGACGCTCAGCAATGACGGCAACGCACCGGTCACCGATCCGTTCTCGGATCGCGTGACGGTCCGGAATCTCGACACCAGCGACACACTGGTCAGCACCATTGGCAGCTACAATCCGGGCACTCCCGGCAATGGCGCCATCCTGCCCGGCACCACCCGCAGCCGCTCCCTCGTGGTGAACCTTCCCGACGGGCCCCAGGCCGTGGGGCA
>DNDP01000093.1:0-673 GCA_003484235.1 Verrucomicrobiales bacterium | reverse complement strand
GGGCCCCAGGCCGTGGGGCAACTCCAAATCGAGGTCGCCGCCGACACCTACTCGCAGATTGTCGAACTGACGGCCGGCGGCGCCACGGGCGAACAGAACAACACCGCCTCGGCCAACTTGAATACGGTGCTGGCGCCTTATCCCGACCTGGTGGTGAACAACGTTACGTTCCAGCCGGCCAACGTGCAGTCCGGCCAGGAGATGACGGTGCGCTGGGAGGACTTCAACAACGGCATCGCGCCGGCCAGGGCGACGTGGCATGACCGGCTGGTGGTGGTGAACACGGGCACCGGCGCGACGCTCCTCGACACGACGGTCCTGCATTCCACCACCACACTGGGCGAGCTGGCCCCGGGCGCCACCCGCCTCCGCCAGTACACCTGGCGCCTGCCCAACGGCACCGCGGGCACCGGCACGCTGCAGTTCACCGTCACCGTGGACGGCTACAACGGCGTTTATGAACACAATGCCGGCGGAACCGCCGAGGCCAACAACTCCGCCACCGCGCAGATCACCTCGACCCTCGCCGCGTATCCCGACCTCGAGGTCGCGTCATTTGATGTCGCTCCCGCAACGTTTGAGTCCGGCCGTCTTCTGACCGCGACGTGGGGTGTCACCAACACCGGCACCGCCGCCGTGACGGGAGATTTTTACGACCGCGTGCTCGTGCGCA
>DNDP01000302.1:3975-4143 GCA_003484235.1 Verrucomicrobiales bacterium | reverse complement strand
TCCGGTCATCGCCCTGGGTTCTGCCGCCTGAAGGTTCACGACGGTGAAGGGCGTTCCCTGAATCGTCTCGGTCTTCAGCGTGCGGCCGGCCTTCTGCCATTGCTCGCGAAGTTCATCGATGGCGGAAGCCACTCCTGGCGCCTGATCACGCGCATCCAGCAGGAGCAG
>DNDP01000302.1:3016-3724 GCA_003484235.1 Verrucomicrobiales bacterium | reverse complement strand
AGCCCGAGGTAGTTGCTGAAGGACAAACCAAGATCGGACTCGATCGGGCGTATGAGGTCGGACTCGAGCCGCGACCAGAAGTGGTCCACGAACGCCTTCATCGCCGGGTCCGACCAGAGGCGGACATGGGGGGCGCGGGAATTGGCGCGCCGCGCAGCGGCCATGTCGGGCACGGTCAACACGGCAATCGTATCCGCCGGGAGAAGCCGTTCTGGAGCCGGCACCGTCTGACCGCGGGCCAGCAGAAGCATGGCCAGCAGAAGCAGGGCGATCATGGATGTCTTCATATGTGATGGGTTGGACACGTAACCGGTATCAAATGTTTCAGCAAGCAGACTCACCGACCGCGACTTCCGGACTTGCGGCGGCGAAGGAACCGGTTGCCACGGGACCCTTCGCGGTCGCCGCGGCTCACTTCATGTGCTCGGCGAGGAACTTTTCCACCCGGCGATAGAGCTTGAAGCGGTTCTCCTCGCTGCGAAAGCCGTGCCCTTCCTTCCGCTCGACGATCAGCTCATGTTGCTTGTCCGCCTTTTTCAGGGCCGAGGCGAGCCGGCGTCCCTGCGCGACGTCCACCACGGTGTCGTCCTCGCCATAGGCCATCAGGACCGGCGCACGAATGCGGTCCACGCCATTGACCGGCGACATTGCCTCCAGCCGGTCGCGATCCAGGTCGAGGTCTCCGATCATGACATCGGAAACCGCCCC
>DNDP01000302.1:0-2787 GCA_003484235.1 Verrucomicrobiales bacterium | reverse complement strand
AGGGGAAGGTTCGAGCTCCGCCGGCGAAGCAGCGCGGGTAGATCCGTGGGCCCGGCGAGATTGATCCCGCAGCGATACAGCTCCGGTTCGTTGATCAGTCCCCACATGGCCGAGTAGCCGCCGAAGCTCCAGCCCATGATCGCAATCCGTCCTGCATCCGCGATGCCTTCCGCGATCACCCAACGCACGCCGTCGGTGATGTCATGCTGGATCGTCCCGCCCCATTCCTTGAAACCGGCGGCCATGAACTCGCCGCCATAGCCGGTCGATCCCCGGAAATTGACCTGAAGCACGGCGTATCCACGGCTGGCCAGGAACTGCCCTTCGTCGGAGAACTTCAGGTAATCCCTTGCCCACGGACCGCCGTGCGGCAGCACCACGAACGGCAGATTGGTACCGCCGCGACCGGGCGGCAACGTCAGATAGCCGGGAATTGTCCTGCCGTCGCGGGCCTCGAACTCGATCGCCTTCATGGGGGCCATCTCGGCCCACTTGAGCCCGGCCGACCGGCCCCCAAGTTCGTCCAGCCGGCCAGAGTCGCGATCGAACAGATAGAAGACTCCGGCCGACCGGTCGGCCTCGCAGAGGAACAGCACTTTTTTCCGGTCGTCGCTCCAGTCGACGATCAGGTTTGCCGTCTGCGGCAGCGCCTGGTCAATCGCCTCGGAGATCCTCTTGAGATCCGGCACGAAGAACACCTGCTCCCGCCGGTCCGAGATGAATTCCACGGCCACCGTTTCGCCGTTCAGCCGGCCCCAATAAATCCTGTCCAGTTCATAACGCTCGTGGTCCCACAGGCGGGTGGTGGCCTTCTTCTGGTCGACATTGAAGACGTACAGGCCGTCGGAGTCGTCATCAGGCGCGGCCGCCACCAGGAGATTGCGGTTGTCCTCCGCAAATTTAATCGGCCAGATCGAGTCGGAGGTGACATCAAACTGCGCCAGGGTCTGCCACGGGCCGGCAGGACCTTCCCGCCAGAGGAGCGCGGCGAGCCGGCCCTGCATGCGCACGGCCGCGCGGACGTCGCCCTTCCGGTCGGCCACCCAATGAACGATGTTGCCGGGATTCGCCTCGATCAGCGAGCTGTCCCCGGTGCGGACGTTCATCCGATGCACGCTGCCATTCCGCGGCTGACGGCCGCCGCCGTATTGGTCCAGCACCAACATTTCAACGAGAACATGTTCCGGCTGTTCGGGCAGGGTGTGGATCACCTCGAAGACCAGCCTGGCCGTCGTGACGATTCCGCGGGTCTGGTCGTCCAGGGTTGGAACCAAAATATCCACCTTTGAACCGAAATCCTTCAGGCTATATAGACCACCCGTGTTGAAGCCATCCCTCGCCGCCTGGAAAACGAGCCGGTCCCCT
Organism: Verrucomicrobiales bacterium; assembly: GCA_003484235.1. Taxonomy (GTDB): domain Bacteria; phylum Verrucomicrobiota; class Verrucomicrobiia; order Limisphaerales; family RI-55; genus RI-55. The sequence goes on along the minus strand of DNDP01000302.1, from coordinate 1,422 downwards.
TTCCAGTGAAAGTCGAAAACGTCGGCGTCCGTCAATCCCGTGCCACCCCGGGGCGTCATGCCGACCAGATCAATCACGGCCAGATTCTGCCTCCCCTTGCTGGAACGAATCACTGCGAGCTTCGTGCCGTCCGGCGACAGCTTCATTTCCTCAAAGGCGGAGTTCCTGAAGAAATCCTCGAGCGGAATCGCGGCCCAACCATCCGGCCGGATCTGATTCACGAGCAGACATCCCAATGCCGCCACCCACGCACATTTCCTATTCATGACGCCAACAGGGGAACAGAGCGGCTCACCGGTGGCAAGTCCCGTCACGCGGAACGGGCGCGCAGCAGCATCCGCCGCACGACAGCCAACTCGGCGGGGGGGTTGATGTTGGTCAGGCAGTCGGCCAGGCGGCGGGGCAACCACAGGGCCTGCGCTCCCAGCAGACCGGCCAGGCGCTGCAGCGATGGCTTGCCGGATGCAACAAGCCGCTCGAGCGCCGACCGATTCGAAGCGGCGATGACACAGGGAAAGCCAAACCCCTCCGACGTCCGGACAAACGTTGCCTTCCGCTTTCCGGCAGCCGAATTCATCAATCGCTCCAGTATTTCCACGGAGAGCAACGGTTGATCGCAGCTCAGGAAGAGATTCCAATCCGAACGCGACCGTTGCAGGGCGGTGAGCATTCCGCCGAGAGGTCCGCAGCGGGTTACGGCGTCCTTTCGGATCACCCGCACCGGCCAGCCGGTGGATTCTGCCGCCGAACGCACGTGGGCCAGCAGGGATTTGCCGGCGAGCCGGATGCGTGACTTGTCCCGACCCATGCGACGGCTCTGGCCGCCCGCGAGGATCCAGATCGACCACTGCAGGGCCTTTGTGGAAGCAGCGGCGTGATCGCGGTTGCGGCTCATCCCCATCGCTCCACGCACCAGCCCAGGACGGCGTCCGGCTCGATCGCGGCCAATCCGCCGGGATGCTGCAGCAGCTCGACCTTGAGGCTCGGCGGACGCCACACCTGCGGGTTGGTTTCGCCCCAGAGCAGCAGGCAGGGCGTGTCCACCGCGGCGGCGAGATGGGAGATGCCCGAATCATGGCCGATGAAGCCGCGGGTCATCGGCAGCAGTTGCGCGAGATCGGTCAGTGGCAGGCTCCGTGCGACGGCGACACGGCCGGTCGGGAGCTCGGCGGCAAGCTGATCGAGACGATCCCCTTCGGTTTCACCGCCGACAATGAGCAGCCGCCAGCCGGTATCGCCCAGCAACCGCCGCAGGAATCTGCGCCAGCTTTCCAGCGGCCAGTTCTTCCGTTCGCTGCCGCTGCCCGGATGCACGGCCAGCCACGAGTCGGTCGCGAGCGCCAGTTTCAGGTGCGAGGCAGCGCCGTTCTCGGTCCGCTCGATGACCAGCTTCGGAAAACGGTAGGAGGTGCATGCGGCCGA
>DNDP01000391.1:9982-10107 GCA_003484235.1 Verrucomicrobiales bacterium | reverse complement strand
CAGGCGGGCGAGTTGAAGCTCGGTCACAACGTCAGGCCCGGCTACTTCTCGCAGTACCGCGCCGACACGATGAATACGGAGAACACCGTGCTCGCCGAGGCATTGGGCGTGAAGCGGCCGACCGG
>DNDP01000391.1:509-9607 GCA_003484235.1 Verrucomicrobiales bacterium | reverse complement strand
GTGCTCAGCGGCGGGGAAAAGAGCCGGCTGGCGCTGGCCAAGCTGCTGATCGATCCGCCGAACCTCCTGTTGATGGACGAGCCGACGACGCACCTGGACATCCCGAGCATCGATTCATTGCTCGAGGCGCTGACCCAATATTCGGGCACGTTGATTTTCATCAGCCACGACGTGCATTTCATCCGCCAGATCGCGAACCACGTCGTTGAAGTGCGCGAAGGCCGGCTGCGGCACTACCCCGGCGGCTACCAGTACTATCTCGACAAGACGGGCGCCACCTCACCCGCTGAGGGCAGGCCCGGTTACGAGAGCGAATCCTCCAACAAGTCCGCCAACGACGGTCCGAGCCGGAAGGAGCAGCGCCGCCTCGAAGCCGAGCAGCGGCAGGCGGCCGCGAAAGCGCGCCGGGCCCGGCAGAAAGTGGTGGACGAGCTCGAACAGCGGATTCACCGGCTGGAGCAGCGCCAGCTCGAACTGACCAACGAACTCGAACAGCCCGAGACCTACGCGAACGGCCGGCGCACGCGCGAGATCAACGACGAGCTGACGGAGATCGCCGGCGCACTTGAGGAGGCGAACCGGAAATGGGAGCGCGAGGCCGGAAGCCTGGCCGAGTTCGAGAGCTGATCCGGCGGGGTTTGCTCAGGCGAGGGGGAAGAAGACCGTGAAGGCCGTGCCCTCTCCCGGGACGCTGTGGATGTGCAGCGCACCGTCATTCGCGCTGATGATGCGTTGAACCACCGACAGGCCGAGGCCCGTGCCGATCCCTGCCGCCTTCGTCGTGTAGTAGGCGCTCAACACGCTGGGCAGGATCGAGGCGGGGATCCCTGCGCCGTCGTCCTGGACGGTGATGGAGACCATCGGCCGTTCATCGGCCAGGCGTTCACCGAACAGGTAGGCGTCGTTCACGCCGGTCTTGATGGTGCGTGCGACGAGGTCCGGCGGCAGATGCCGGCAATAGACCTCCACGTGGTGGTTGTTTTCCGAAGACTGCAGCGCATTGACGGTCAGGTTCAGCAGGACCTGCAGGAGGTCGAGGCCGTTCACGCGCAGCTGCAGCTGCTCGTCGGGCACGTGGATCAGCAGCCGGTTCTGGCGCACGGCCGGATGCACGCGGATCAGCTTGCGAAGATCTTCCATGACCTGGGTGAGGTCCGAGGCGGCCTTCTGACCGGTGGGTTGGCGCATGAAGTTCAGATAGCGCTTGATGATCGCGGCGCAGAAATCGAGCTGGGTGCGTGCGTCGTGAACGTACTGGTCCACCTGGGAGAGGTTCAGCTGGCCGGTCTGCAGATCGAGCCGCATCATGTCGAGCAGCCCCAGAGCGGTCGTCAACGGGGAATTCAGGTCGTGGATGACCGTTGCGTAGATCTCGCTCTTGACGCGCTCGATCTCCTGCTCGATCTGCCGTTGACGCAGCTCGAGTTCGAGGGCCTGCCACGACTGGATCTGCCGGCGACGGTTGAGCGCGCGTTCGACAGTGTTCCGGCCCTCCTTCATTTCGAACGGTTTGTTCAGATAGGCGAACGCCCCGAACTGCAGCGCCTGCCGGGCGGATTCGAGCGTCGCCTGGCCGGTCAGGATGATGACCTCCACCCAGGGATCCTGGCGCTTGATGTTCTCCAGCGTCTCGATGCCGCTGAGACCGGGCATGTTGAGGTCGAGGATCACCACGTCCACCGCGCGGCAGGCGATCAGGTCCAGCGCCCGCTGTCCATCCGCTGCCACAAGGACTTCGTAGGCCGATTCAAAAACCACTTCGAGGGCGGCCCTCACGCCCTCGTCGTCGTCGGCCACGAGCAGAACGGGACGCGCCGGCACCGTTGCCTCTGCCTGGCTTCCAGCGATTCTCGAATTGTCGGGCTGCTTCGTAATGGGGAGTTCCATCAGGGTTGTTTCAATTGCTGGAGAGGAGCCGCTCCCAGAGGCGGTCATTGATCATCACCTTGGAGAGGAACTCTTCGGAATCGTTCTCGGCAGCCAGCGGTTTCGGGGCGAGCGGAAGGTGTATGTTCATCGTCAACCCTTGGTCGGGCCGGCTGTCCACGTCAATCCGTCCGCCGTGGTGATAGACGATGAAATAGCATGCCATGAGGTTGATGCCGAATTCCTGGGGCTTGTCCGCCCGGAGAAAGAACGGATCGAAGACGGAGGCAACCGCGTCGGCGGGCAGGCCGGGGCCGTTGTCCGAAACGCGGATCACGACGTTCTCATCCGGACCTTCGTTGGCGACCGAGGCCGCCTCGATGGACAGCGTGTTGCCGGAAGTGAGGTTGATGAGCGCATCCCGGAACAGCAGATGAATGAGCCGGGTGAATTTGGGATGATCGACAACCATTTCCGGGAGGTTCTGCGGAATCTGAAACTCGACGTTCAGGCCCGCGTCGGTGAACGCTCCGCGGTGGTCGTTCCAGCATTCGGCGATGACCTCATGCAGCCGCACCCGGGCTTCGTTCGAGAGATGCGCCGAGTCGGCCACCTGATCAAGCCCGTCAAGGAGGTCGACGATGAATTTCACCTTGTGCTGCACCTTGCGGTAGAAGGATGTCCAGAACTCCGGGTGCCGCAGCTCCTCGAGGTCGGCCTGTTCCCGGTGGAGCATTTCGGGCGCGAGATCGATGAACGTCCGGACGGCGACCATGGCGTTCCGGACATGATGGCCAAGGCCGGCGGCCAGCACGCCCAGGCTGATCACCCGGTCGGTGATCACCATCTTGTGAAGGGCTGAAAGCTTTTCGCGCAGGAGCAGGTCGCGGTCGTTCTGCACGATGTAAAACTCCATCGCCCGCTTGAGCGTGACTTCCAGCTCCTGCACGTCCCACGGCTTGGTGATGTACTTGTAGATGGCGCCGGTGTTGACGGCATCGATCGCCGAGTTCAGGTCGGAAAAGGCGGTGACCATGATGCGGACCGCGCGGGGGTGCACGGGGCGCGCCTTCTCGAGAAACTGCACGCCGGTTTCACCGGGCATCCGCTGGTCGGTCAGGATCAGGGCGATGTCCGGCCGGTGCGCCTGCAGCACCTTCAGTCCGTCGGCGGCATTGTTGGCGGTCAGGACGCGGAACGTCTCGCCGAACGCGCGTTGGAAGTATTTCAGCGACTTCTCCTCGTCATCGACGTAGAGCATCGCGAATTTCTTGTAGTCGTAAAAAGGCTGCATCGGCTTCCCTTCTTTCTTCGGCTGTTCAATCGGCGTTATGGTGCCACTTCATCCGGAAATTCCAACGTAAATTCGCAGTAGCGGCCGGGTTCGCTCGTCACGTTCACGCGGCCGCCGTGTTCATTGATGATCTGGTAGCAAATGCTGAGGCCAAGCCCCATTCCCTTGCCCACATCCTTGGTGGTGAAGAACGGGTCAAAGACCTTGGCGATCGTCTCGCGGTCCATCCCGGGGCCGTTGTCCCGGACCGACATGCCGGTCCAGCCGGTCCGTCTGCGGGCCGCCAGCTCCACCCGGGGAGACTCCCCCGGGGGGTAGCTGCGTTCCTTGACCGCGTCAAAGGCGTTCTGCAGGAGGTTGGTCAATACCTGCACCAGCTTGTGCCGGTTGCCGATGATCACCAGATCTTCGGGAAGTTCGTTTACGATCTCAATGCGGTCCCGCCACTCGCCGGTCAGGAACCTCAGCGAGCTTTCGGCAATCTGCCGCAGGCTGAGCTGCTCCATCGCGGTCGGATTGGGGTGCGAGAACGTCCTCAGGTCCGCGATGATCTGTGCCACCCGGGTGATGCCGTCCGTGGTGTCGGTCAGGATCTCCTCGAAGTCCGCCTGTTCGGTTTCCGGCAGCAGCGCCTGTTTCTGCTTCAGGGCATGAATCGCGGTCTTTGCGTAGTTCAGCGGATTGTTGATTTCGTGGATGATCCCGGCGCTGAGGCGCCCGAGGGACGCCATCTTCTCCGACTGGACGAGCTGTGTCTCGGTTTCCTTGAGCTGTTCGAGAGTGGCTTCCAGCTTCTTGTTCTGCCACGACAGCTGGCGCTGCATCTGGTGGGAATTGCAGAGATTCGCCAGGCGGACACGGAGTTCCACGGAAGAGAACGGCTTGGCGAGGAAATCGTTGGCGCCGGCGCGGAGGGCCTCGAGCTTGGTTTGTTCATCGGCCCGGGCCGTCAGCAACAGGATCGGGATGTGCATGGTCACCGACCGCTCGCGGAGCTGCCGGCAGACTTCGAGCCCGTCCATTTCGGGCATCATCATGTCGCAGACGATGGCTTCGGGCTGGTATTGCTGGGCCTTTTCGACCGCCTGGAGGCCGTCCACGGCTTCGAAAACGTGATACTCGGAATCGAGGTTTGACTTGAGATATCGCAGGATGTCCGGCTCGTCATCGGCGATCAGCAGGCGGGCTCGGCGATTGGTGCCACCGTGCTCGTCCGTCCGGACCGTGGCCCGCAGGGGGGTGACGCCCGGGAACATCTCCGCACGGCGGTAGAGCCGCGACAGCCATTCTTCCTTGGGGTTGGCCGTCTCCTCAGAAGATTCCTTCCCAGCCACCGAAGCCTCCGTTTCCACGGGCGGTTCGTCCGATGCCGGCAGGGTGACCGTGAAGGTGGTGCCCAGACCCACTTCGCTCTTGAAGGTGACCGTGCCGTCGTGGGCCTCGATCAGCTCCTTGACGAGGGCGAGGCCGATGCCCATGCCCTGGTATTTGCGTTGGGACGAATCGTCAGCCTGCCAGAACCGTGTGAACACGTTTTTCATTTGGTCGGGCGCGATGCCCATTCCGGTGTCCCGCACCTCAAACTCCAAGCCGCCCTCGTCTGCCGGGTGGGCCACGAGGGTGATTTCACCGCCGGACGGGGTGAACTTGATCGCGTTGAAGATGAGGTTCAAAAAGACCTTTTCCAGTTTGTCGCTGTCCGCAACAAAACTGGTTATCGACGGGTCAAGATGAGACTTGAGCCGGACCCCCTTGTCGGCCGCCATGGTTTGTACCGCTGCGATGATGCCCTGGACGAACTGGCTGACCTCAAATCGGGTCCGCCGCAGACGCAGGCTGCCGCTGTCCAGGCGCACCAGTTCGAGGAGGTCGTTGATCAGCTTCAGCAGACGCATCCCGTTGGCGTGCATGGTCTCCAGCCAGTCGCGGGTCCGTTCGTCAAAGCGGCTGATGTCCTCGCGCAGCGATTCGAGCGGAGCCAGCAGCAGGGTGAGCGGGGTGCGCAACTCGTGGCTGATGTTCGCAAAAAAGCGGCTCTTGGCCTCGTCCAGCGCCTGCAATCGCCGGTTGTTCTCCTCCAGCTGCAGGCGGCTGCGGTCCAGTTGGTAGCGGAGCTCGAATTCCTGGTGCCTCAACCGTTTGAAAAAATAGTTCCCCGTGGCGATGAACACTCCGGTCACCACCAGAAAGTAAAGGTTGTTGAAGAACTCGCGCCCCACCTCGCCGCCCGTCACCGGGCCGTGGGCCATGCAGGCGATCAGGTAGGATGCCAGCGCAATGGCCATCAGGATCAGGCTGTCCGTCAGGCCCCACCTCAGCACGATGCCCGCGCCCATCAGCACGAGGTTCAGTCCGGCGTAATACGGGGACTGCGCCCCTTCCATCATGTAGATCATCCACGAGATGCAGATGATGGGAATGGAGACCTCGACGAGTCCAAGCGTGCGGTATTGAGCCCGTCCCCAGGGAGTGCCCAGCGCCATCCAGACTAGAACCAGCAACATGGAGGCAACCGCACGGCCGACCAGGAATGGCGAAACCATCCCCGGGTAGACCACCCAGTCGAGGCTCACGCCCGCCGGCATGAAGACAATTCCAAGGATGCACCCGATGCGGTAGTTCTGTACCTGGACCTTCTGTTCGTTGGCGGCGAACGCTACCTCGAACTCCCGCTGTTCCTCTGGGCTCATGCGCTGACGGCGGCCGGCTTCCGGATCTCGAGGAAGATGTTCACCCCCGACGGATCCGCGGTGACCGTGCAATTCTCCTTCGGGGCGTCATCCGGGGCCAGGGAGATGAACGCCGGAGGATCGCGGTATACCAGGTGCCATTCGGTCACATATTCCATCCAGTTGCGGCTGGGATTGTTGGCTTCCACGTTCGTGGCGAGGAGCAGTCCTCCGGGCGCCACCAGGTCGTAGAAGACGGTCATCAACCGTTTGCAGATGCGATCGGACAGGTAGTCGAAAAGGCCCGCACAGTAGACCATCTGGTATCCGCCCGACCGCAGCTCGCCGGTGGGGCGGCCGGCTTCCTTGAGAATCTGATGGACCGACTTGAGCACCGTGGAGATGCCCGACGTGCGCCGGTTCCGCATCTTCAGCTCGTTCAGGATCCGCCCGGTGTACTCCAGCGTCTGGTCGTTGAAATCGAGCAGGGTGAAGTCCACTCGGTCGCTGATGTCGTCCTCCTGGATGAACCGCTGGATCTCGTGTGCCGGTCCGCAACCCAGGTTGAAGACCCTGAGCCGTTCGCCGTTGCGGGCGCAGCGGCGGGCCTCTTCGGAAAGCCGGCGGGCCATGTGCACGATGCGGTTCCGGTGCGCCACCACGGGCGGTGTGCTGAGAAAGAACTGGTTCAGCAGCTTGGCGAACATGGTGCCGCCCTCCATCGGATCACGGACCATCATGTTGACCATTTCATAGTCACCGGCGTAGCCGAGGGGTTTCTGCCAGCTGCGAAAAAAGAAGGGGGCGCAGGAAACGATCGGGTGCAGCTGGCGCTTGGCGTAGGCGCAGTGGGCGGGGCGAAGCTCCTCGCTGATGAGCGAGCTCGTCTGTTCGAAGCGCACAAACAACGGGACAAGCTCCGGGAAGACCGGATCCTTCAACTCGCCGATGATCTCGCGTTCGACCTCCATCCGGCTTCCGGAAGGCATCGAGCGCACGCCCAGTTCGACCTGTTCCATCCAGCGCCGCAGATCCACCAGGAATGTCTGCAGGTCCGCGACGACCACCTTGAAGGCCGGGGCGACGTCATGGATCTTCGCCCATTCGCGGATGAACTCGGTAAACTCCGCCCGCAGCCGGTCACGCTGGTGAACGGGAGCAAACACGTCCACATCCAGCCACGCCTCGTCCAGCGACGCCTCGCACACCAGCATGATGCCGGTGTTCAGGAGGTTGCTGACCACGGCCCGGCCCGAGTACATCAGTTTCTCGCCGACAAAGATCTGAAACTCGCTGAGCACCTCGGAAAGCTGCACGATGCTGTAGGGGTTGTACACCTCGAACACGACCACGTGCCGGGTCATGCGCAGCGGCACCGCGCGAATCTGGGCCCCCTGGCTGTTGCGGCAGACGATGAAGCTGTCGCGCAATCCACTGTTCGGGGTTACGGCTTTCGTGTCCATTTCAGCTAGACGGCGTGCTTTGTGGGTGGGGCGTTATGGCCGGAGGCTCGCCCGCCCCGAATCTGCCTTGCGCCGCAGAATGGCGGCTCGCTCCTTGCCCTGTCCATTGAAATTTCCCTCTCAGCACCAGATGATTCGGAAAGAAGTCTTTACTTGATTCCGGAACGTGACCTGCCGACAAGTAACGGAGATGAAGAACATCGGCATACATGGGCGCTGGTCCCGCCCTGCTTTTTCCCTGTCGTCGCTGGCTGCGGCCGGACTGACGCTGGCTCCACAGTTTCAAGCCCAGGCGGAGGGGTTGCGAAACCCGCCGCCCGGTGCCTATGCGCTCGGCCGCTCGGGTTCGCGTGCCGCCCATGTCGGGGATTCTTCCGCCATAACCCACAATCCGGCCAATCTGCCCGACATCGGCGCGCTCGACTACAGCCTGTCACTCATGGGAGTGCACATCAGTGTCGACTATGAGGGTCCTTCCGGTTCCGCCGGCACGGTCGATCCCTGGAAGGCGCTGCCAGCCCTTTATGCCTCGACGCCGCTGAAGGACGGACGATTTGCCGTCGGTCTCGGGCTCCACTCCCCTTACGGACTTTCCAACGAGTGGGAACAAAACGGTGCCTTCCGCTACACCGCCCCCTGGTTTACCGAGCTGAAGACCATCAACCTGAACCCCACCGCCGCGTGGAAGATCAACGACCAGCTCAGCTTGGGCGTCGGCTTCGACGCCATGTGGTCCGAGTTGAAGCTGAAACAGTTTTACCCCTGGGCGTTGGTGGCCGGGGACCCGTCGGCGCCGGATGGCGAAATGCGCGCCCGCGGTGACGGCGTGGGTTTTGGCGGCAACATCGGGCTCACCTGGCAGCCCGCCGAACGGCACCGCATCGCGGTGGCCTACCGCTCACAGATGACGGTGGACTACGACGGCTCGTTCGAGGTCAGCAACATTCCAACCGGCTTCCCCGTGGGTCAGCCGGAGTCCTCCTTCGGCAGTTCCATCACCTTCCCGGACATCGTCACGCTGGGCTACGGATTCCAGATCAACGACCGCGTGCGGGTGGGTGCGGACATCGAGTGGCTGCAGTTTTCGAACTTCGAGGAGCTGCCCATCGAGGTCGGTGCGCCGCCTCCCTTGGTGCCCTCGAGCATCAACCAGGATTGGGACGACACCTTCACCTTCGGCATTGGCGGCGACTGGCAGATCAACGACTGCTTCACCGTCCGCGCCAGCTACCAGTACTACATGACTCCGGTGCCGGATGAGACCTTCTCGCCGACGATTCCCGACTCGAACCAGAACGTCGTCACGGCTTCCGTTGCCTACAAGTGGGGCCGCAGCGTGCTGGAACTCGCCTATGGGCTCGTCCTCTACGACGATCGGAACATCACCAACAACCAGAACCCCGCCTTCAACGGCCGGTATGAACTGGGTGTGCACCTGGTGACCGGCGGCTACCGGTTCACGTTTTGAGGCCGCGAATCCGTGCCAACGCTTGCGGCTGCTCCGGCGGGAGGCGGCGCCGGCAGCCAGTCGTTCAATCCCTGCTCGCGGGCCGTGACTTCGTCAGGGTCCAAAAGCTGGAGCGCCTCACCCACGAGGAAAAGCGACCCTGTGACCAGCACCCGGGAGTCGCCGGTGACCGACTCCAGCGCCTCCGCCAGTGAAACGCACCGGGTGAGCTGCAGTTCCGGTAGCAGCGACCGGATTTGTTCCGCCAGTTGGTCGGTCGAAGCCGAGCGCGGGCTCTGGATGGGCGTCAGCACCACGCGCGAGGCGAGCGGAAGCAATTCACCGATCACTGCGCGCAC
>DNDP01000391.1:0-169 GCA_003484235.1 Verrucomicrobiales bacterium | reverse complement strand
GCAGCGTCCGCATGCCCGCCGGATTGTGCGCGCCATCGATCAGAAACCGGGTTCCGCGATGGCTGAGTTCGTGCAGTCTTGCAGGCCAGCGAAACGCGGCCAGGCCTTTCGCGAGGGTCGCGCCATTCACCGGAAGGAACGGTTGCAGCTCTTCGACGACGGCGGTCGC
>DNDP01000334.1:5306-15398 GCA_003484235.1 Verrucomicrobiales bacterium | reverse complement strand
GTCGACATCCCGTTCGGCGGCGGCAAGGGCGGCGTCGAGGTCAACCCGCACGAGCTGTCGCCGCGCGAACTCGAGCGCCTGAGCCGCGGCTTCATCCGCGCGACCGCCGACATCCTCGGGCCCGACCGCGACGTGCCGGCGCCCGACGTCTACACGAACTCGCGCGTCATGGCGTGGATGGCCGACGAGTACTCGCTGATCATGCGCTCGCAGCAGCCGGCGGTCATCACGGGCAAGCCCGTCGCGCGCGGCGGCAGCAAGGGCCGCGAGGACGCGACCGGCCGCGGCGGCTACTACTGCATCAAGGAGATCGAGGCGCTGCGCAAGTGGAGCCCGGCGAAGATCCGCGTCGCCGTGCAGGGCTTCGGCAATGTCGGTCGTCACGCGGTGCGGCACCTGGCGGACATGGGATTTCCCATCGTGGCGATCAGCGACGCGAGCGCGACGCTGCATCGCGATGACGGGCTCGACGTCGAGAAGCTGCTGTCCGCGACCAAGCCCGCGGACGACGACGGTCGCAAGCCGCTCAAGGAGGTGGAGTTCGACGCGGACCGGCTGGAGAGCGACGAGTTGCTGACGCTCGACTGCGACCTGCTCATTCCGGCGGCGGTCGGCGGCGTGATCAACCAGCAAAACGCCGGCGACGTGCAGGCACGTTACATCGTCGAGGCGGCAAACCTGCCCGTCACCTGCGCGGCCGACGAGCAGTTGCGCGAGCGCGACGTCACGGTCGTGCCGGACATCCTGGCCAACGCCGGTGGTGTCGTCGCTTCGTATCTCGAGTGGACGCAGAACCACCAGCGCTATCGCTGGCCGCGGAAGCGGGTGCTGGAGGAGGTCGAGTCGATGCTCCGGTGTGCATGGGAGCACACCCGGAAACGGGTCGAAGACGAGGAACTTTCGCACCGGCAGGCGGCCTACCGCGTGGCCGTGCAGCGGGTGCATGACGCAATGGAACTGCGCGGTCTTTAGCCAACGACGCGGAAAGGAAGTGACTGATGGAACTGCTGACCATTCTTCTCATTCTGCTCGTGGTAACGCGCGCCTGCGGCGAGGTGGCGCTGCGTTTCGGTCAACCGGTGCTCGTGGGCGAACTCCTGGGCGGCATCGCGCTCGGGGTGGTTGCGCGGCAGTTCGAAGGGACGTTTCCCGTGCTTGCCAACCTGCCGGACCACGAAGTCTTTCGCGCCATCTCCGATCTGGGGGTGTTCTTCCTGATGCTCTACGCCGGGATGGAGATGCACCCGCGCGACCTCGTGGGGACCTCCGGCAAGGCGCTGAACGTCGCCATCGGCGGCATGGTCGTGCCGCTCGCCGCAGGGTTGGCGCTCGGCTGGATCGCGTTGCCGCAGTCCGAGTATCTGGTGCCGCAGGTGGCGTTTCTCGGGACGGCGCTGGCGATCACCGCCGTACCGGTGGCGGTCAAAGTGTTGATGGATCTGAAGCGCCTCGATTCGCGGCCGGGCAAGATGATCGTCTCGGCGGCCATCTTCGACGACATCATCAGCCTGGTCCTGCTGGCGATCCTGACCGCGCTGATCAGGACCGGGGAATGGCCGGGCGCGACGGGCCTGCTGCTGCTCGGCGGCAAGGTGCTCGGCTTCCTGGTCGTGACAGTGCTGGTCGGGCACTTCGTCATGCCGTGGGTCGCGGACCGGTTGAAGTGGCTCAAGCTCGAGGAACTGGAGTTCAGTTGGCTGCTGATGGTCGGGCTGGGCTTCGCGGTCTTCGCGGAGGCGCTGCATCTCCATTTCATTCTGGGTGCGTTCGCGGCGGGACTGTTCTTCACCCGCAGGACGTTCAATCAAACCGCGTTCAAGGCGGTGAATCAGAAGGTCTCCGCGATCACCAATGGCTTTCTCGCGCCGCTGTTCTTCGCGGGCATCGGCATGCACCTGGACGTCTCGGCCTTCACGGCGATCCCGGGCTTCGTGTTCACGCTGGTGGCGGTTGCGGTGCTGGCCAAGGTGATCGGTGCGGGTGTCGCGGCCTACTGGTCAGGGCTGAAGCGCAAGGAATCCCTCGAAGTCGGCATCGGCATGAGCGCACGGGGCGCGGTGGAACTGATCATCGCGGACATCGCGTTGCGAGCGGGATTGTTCAACCGGCCCGACCCGCCGCCGCCGGTGATCGAGCACATGTTCTCCGCGGTTGTGATCATGGCCATCGCCACCACGCTGTTGACGCCGATCCTCCTGCGGTGGCTGGGCGCGGGGGACAAGGATGGGAGCGGATGAACCACGACGGTGACTGGATTGATCATCGCAGTTGGCAGCAGATGGCCTTTCGCTGACGCCTCGCCATGACAGGCTGGAAGCCTGTCCTACTTTGGAGACCGCTCAGCGAGCCGAGATCTCGAGCATTCGCTCGATGGGCTTGCGGGCGCGCTCGATGATCTCGGTAGGCAGCTCCAATTCTGGCGCGAGGTCCGTCATGCAGTCGTGCAGCTTCTCCAGCGTGTTCATCTTCATGAACCGGCATTCGTTGCACGCGCAATTCTCGGTTGGCGCCGGGATGAAGGTCTTGTCCGGGCACTCCTTCTTCAGCCGGTGCAGCATGCCGGCCTCGGTCGCGATGATGATCGAGGGCGCCTCCTGCGCGCGACAGTAGCTCACCATCTTCTCCGTCGAGCACACCTCGTCTGCCAGCATGCGGACGGCCTTGGTGCATTCGGGATGCGCCACGAGCGGCGCACCCGGATGCGTTTGGCGGATGCGCGTGATCGCCGCATGGGTCCATTCCACGTGCACATAACAGTTCCCCTTCCACAGCGTCATCGGGCGGCCGGTCTGTTCCATCACCCAGGCGCCCAGGTTCTCATCGGGCACGAACAACAGGTCCCGGTCTCGCGGAGCGGCCTCGACGATCTTCACCGCGTTGCCGCTCGTGCAGATGACGTCGCTGAGCGCCTTCACCTCAGCCGAGCAATTGATGTAGGCGATCGTGTAGAAGTTGGGATTGGTCTGCTGAAACTCGCGCAGCTTGTCCGCCGGGCAGCTTTCCTCCAGTGAACACCCAGCGTCCAAGTCGGGCAGGATGACCGTCTTTCCCGGGTTCAGAATCTTCGCCGTCTCGGCCATGAAGTGAACGCCGCAGAAGACGATCACGTCGGCATCGGTCTTCGCCGCCTGCTGGGACAGGCCGAGCGAATCACCCACGTAGTCGGCCACGTCCTGGATCTCGGGCACCTGATAGTTGTGTGCGAGGATGACGGCGTTGTGCTTCTCCTTCAGGGCCATAATCTCGCGCGACAGGGTGTCAAGCTTCTGCGGCGGCACCGGCCGGCGCACCGAATGGCGTTCCACACCCACGCCCGCGATTTCGTTCACGTCAATCATCCGGCGCAAGGTACGAAGGAACCCGGCGCTCGGCAACTCCGGGATTGATCGCCGGGTGCGATCGGAAATGGCGATCCGACATGCCGGTTGTCGCCAACCAACGCCGGCACCTACCAGTGGTGCCCGTTCGACACCTTTACGAACGTGACGGAGTTCGAGCTGTGCGACCTCGATCACGATCCAATCCAGTTCCACAACCTCGCCGGCGAACCGGGACTGAAGGACGTCGCCGAACGGCTCCAGCACCGCTTCCCGAATCCCGGCGCGAGACGAACGGACCATTCCTCGATCGTGCCATGACCGACCGCATGCTTGTGCACGCGCGGGAGTGGCGTGATGGCCCGGAACTGGAAACGCGAGCAACGGGCGTCCTGAAGAAAAACTTCTTGCAAACCGACCAGTTGGTATGTATAGGTCTCCGCGTCGTTTATGAGATCGAACACGCAGCTCAATGGCAGCACCCGGGAGCGCATTCTCGGAACAGCCTATCAGGAATTCCGCCAGCACGGGTTTCAGGGTGGCAGTATCAACCGCATCGTGGCGAGCGCGGGCATCACCAAGGGCGCGCTGTTCCATCATTTTTCCGGCAAGAATGAATTGGGCTATCACGTGGTGGACGAAGTCATTCGTCCCAGAGTGGAGGAAAAATGGATTGAGCCGCTGAAAAGGACCGACGATCCGATCCGCACGCTGCGTCAGATTCTCTACAAGGCGGCCGAGACGGCGCGGGTGGATCTCTGCCAGGGCTGCCCGCTGAACAACCTTTCCCAGGAAATGTCCCCTCTCGATGAGGGCTTTCGCACCCGAATCAACGCCATTTACGACGCACAGCGCACGGCGATTGAGGCCGCCTTTCGGCGGGGAATCGCCGCCGGGTTGGTGCGGAAGAGCGTGAACCCTGAGCGGGCGGCCGCCTTCATCGTGGCGGCGCTGACCGGCATGACCGGAACGGCGAAGACGGCGCAGTGCCGGGAATTGCTGATGATGGCGAGCGAGGGATTGATCGACTACCTGGATTCACTGAAGCCCTGACCGGGTTGCGAACTCCAAGAACGAACATGAAAACAAAACTGAACTTTAAATGGAATAATACCGACTGGTCGGTTTCACACATCGAACACCGTTCACTTGAGCGCGCCAAGAACTTGAAGCCCATGAAACAAGCAACCCGCAGCCGCAATCTCGATCTCAGCAACATCCTGGATTTGCCGAAGCCAACAGGACAAACGCGTACCGGAGGATCACTGGCCGTTGCCCTGGAGAACGCCCGGCGCGAGGCCGCTTCCCTCGCCTGGTCGACGGGCTACCCGCAGCTGTTGCTTCCGTGCCTGCAGGAGGAACTCGAGAGTCGCGCCGTAGATTACTGGACCAAACAGCGGGAGGTGCACGTAAGGTCCGCCGGTATCGTGCGTCGGACTTTCGCCGAGTCGCTGTTGTCGCGGGCCGCCTGATCGTCGCGGCCATAGCAACGACAGGTGCATCCCGCTCACGCGGTTTGAGAGTGACCGACCCCGCAATGCACATCATGAAAAACCAGACCCACCTTCAGGCAGAGATCAGCATTCAGGCCCCGCCCGCCGACGTTTGGAGCGCGCTCTCGAATCTCTCCCTCGTTCAGCAATACACCCCGGGGGTGAAGCTAGCCCGCCACACAACCGAGCAACGGCAAGGCGTGGGCGCCGGTCGGCACTGCGATCTGGAGCCATTCGGTTCGGTGGAGGAGGTCGTGACCGAGTGGCAGGAAAACCGCCGCCTCGTCCTCGCGATCACCGCCGGTGCCGGCATTCCACCGATTCGAGAGATGACCGGCCGGTTTGATCTGATCCCTGCCGGCAGTGAAACGCTGGTCCGGACACTGGTGTCCTACACACCCGAATACGGCTGGGTCGGCAGGCTCCTGGGTAAGCTTGCGATCAAGCCGCGCTTCCAATCGATGCTCCGAGGCATGCTGGAAGGGCTCAAGGAATACGTTGAAGATCGCGTGCTCAGTCCGGAGGTCGTGAAGTTCAACGCCGCCCGTCCGACGGCATGACTCATCCCATTTGTCAGGAAACAGAATCAGTGAATACTCCCCATTGAATGCAAATGAACACAATAGAACTGAACAAGGACAACTTCGAATCCACCCTGCAACAATCCGACCGGCCGGTCCTCGTGGACTTCTGGGCCGAATGGTGCGGTCCATGCAAGATGCTCGGCCCGGTGCTCGAGGAGATCGCAGGCGAAGCCGGCGAGCGGGCGACCATTGCCAAACTGAACGTCGATGAGCATCCCGATCTGGCGAACCGCTTCGGAGTGCAGTCAATTCCCACACTGGTATTCTTCAACGCGGGCGCCGAACAGTCCCGCCTCGTGGGCGTCGTGCCAAAGTCGGCCATCAAGCAACGCCTGGCGCTCAACTGATGCCGCGAAAATCCGGGCCCGGCCGTAGGGCCCGGATGCATCTACCAGTTACATCCAACGCCAAACCGACGAAAAACCATGCCCATCAAAGCTCCTGATCTGACCAAGGAATATCCCCGCAGCCCGCGCGCGATGCTGGCCGGATACGTCATCGCCGCGCGCACGCTGGACAAATGCCGCGCCGTCATTGCGGGCACCAACGGCGACTACCATTTCGACTGCCCGCTCGACAACGTGTTCTTCGGCTTCACCGGAATCAGCGCCGACCAGTTCAAAGATTTCGCGGCGACCGGCGCCGACGACGATGCCATGGCCAAATGGATCGACGAGAAGGCCAAAGCGCGACCAAGGATCGAAATCATCAAATGGAACAATGAATGGCGCTACAAGCGCATCAGTGAAATGGCGGATCCGCTCCAGGAGTTTTTGGAGGGCTACATTCCGGAAGTGATACCGGCCGGCCGTCGGCCCGCCTATTGGTTCGACGTCTACGACATCGAGGAGAAGCGGATGTGAGCCAGACCGGGCAACGAACTCTCGCGGCGGCCACCATACCTCCGCCAACGACCACCATGGACACCCCCAGCGTCAACCGCATCGCCGAAACCGTTTCGGCCTGGCCGGGGATCCAGACCGACCGTCTCCCGAGCAACGGCACCGACTTCCTCCTGGGAAGGCGGGAGATCGGACACGTTCACGGCAATGACTCGGTGGACATCCCATTTCCCCGGCGGGTGCGTGATGAACTGGTGGCCGCCGGCCGGGCACAGCCGCACCACTGGCTGGTGCAGAGTGGTTGGGTGACGATTCCGCTCTGCACGGCCACGGATGTGGAACGGGCCATCGAACTGCTCAAACTTTCCTACGAGCTCGCGGTCAACTGACGGTCGGGTAACTTCCGCAGTCCATCTTGAGCCGCCGCAACCTTGCTGACGGAATCCACCCGGCAGGATGAGGCTTCATGCACAAAACGAAAAGCCCGGCGGTGGTTCCGCCGGGCTTTGGCTGAACTGCCGGGCTGCGAAATCAGTCGCGTGAAGCGATGAACAGCCGGAGGATGTACCAGAACATCAGCGCGATGGCGGCGAACAACTGAAGCGCGGCCGCCACATAGCGATCTTCCGAATAGTGATGCAGGACGTTGGAGGTGTTGTAGAGCACCGCCGCGCCGGCCAACCCCACCATGGCCACGCTGAACCAGGTTCCGAGGTTCATGCCGAAGAGCACCGAAGCCACGATGGCAACCAGTGCCAGGCCAAATCCCCAGAGCAGTATGCCGCGCAGGAACGAAAAATCCTTCCGGGTCACAAACACGATCGCCGTCAGCACCGCGAAGCCAATGAACGTCACCAAGGCCGCGGCCGAGATCGCGCCGGGGGCAAACATCTCCGCGTAGAACAGCAGGGGCACGAAAATGATGGATTCCGCCACGACATACGCAGCCAGAGCCGCGTATTGTGCGGGGAGGGAAACACTGCGATGGGCGATGCTGCTGGCCAGCCATCCCACGATCATGAATCCGCCGAGCACGATCAGCCACGAGCCCTGCATGAGGAAGGCGGCGATGTTCTGGGCTATGCCGGAAGTGAACAGGAAGACCTCGATCCCGGCGAATGCGAAGATCGCCCCCGTGAGGTGCATGTAGGTCTTGGCAATGAAATTGGCGCGTGAGTTCTCGTCGAGATCAATCACCGCTGCGCCGTCGTAGTAGGAATCTGGATTGTTCATATGGTTTCTGATTACCCTGTCTGGGCCAGAAGGTAGAGGGTCGGTCGCGTTAGTCAATCCCGGGTTCATCGCGCCACGCCTGCACAACTCCCGAGGGAGACGGAACTGGCAGCAGCAGCCCCAATAGTTGCCACGCGATGCTTGCATTACCACCCGGCTGCCTTCATCCTCACGCTGGTTTCTGTTCGCGCGCGTGGCGTCTCACGCGCCTGAACGAGCCTCACGTGAAAGCCATTGGCTGGAACGATCCGGTCCCCTCGAGGGCCCTGCAACCCAACACAGCACACGCTGCATGAGCAACGAAGTCACCGAAAAAGACTTGAACCTGGACCTGGCCTTCCTTCCTTCGTGGGCCCAGGAGTCCGCCGACGTCAACCGCTACGCGCACTACGAAGGTGAACGCGAAGACCGCCGCTTCTCGCGCGGCAAGGGCGGAGGACAGGGGCGCTTCCAGCGCGATCGCAACCGCGGACCCGGCGACCAACGGGGACCGCGTCCGCAGGGAGATCGCGGCGGTGGCGATCGTCCGCCCCGCGGCAAGGGCGGCGGCAGGCCCGGCAAAGGCGCGCGTGGACCGCACCGGCCCTTTCAAAAGCGTGTGGAGCTGCCGCCGCTGGACATCGACATCCAGATCGTGGCGGACGCCAAGGGAGTTGACTCCCTGACCAAGCAGATTCGCGTCACCGGCCGCGCCTATCCCCTGTTCGACATTGCGCGGCTCGTGCTGCAGAAGGACGAACGGTTCAACATCGAGCTGCGCGTGAAGAAGGGGCCGGACGGCAAGGTGCTGAAGCCCATGTTCGTCTGCGCGCTCGACGACACGGTCTGGCTCAACGAGGACGAAGCCCTCGGCTACATTCTCGAAAAGCATCTTGAAACCTTCTACCAGATCGAAAAGACGCCGACGGATCCGCCAAAGGGCACCTACACGTTCGTCGCCCAGTGCGGCATGTCGGGCGTCATCCTTGGGCCGCCCAACTACCACGACTACCAGAACAAGCTGCACCGGCTGCACCAGGAGCGTTTCGCCAACATGGATTTCGAGCGTTTCCGTTCGCGGGTGAAGATCGTCCGCGACGAGGAGGTGGTGAAGAAATGGGTGGAGGAGCAGAGCTTCAAAACGGAGTACGTGGCCTTGAACGTGCCGGAGCCGCTGCGGCTGCAGTCGATGAACGATGTGCGCGAGCATTTCCGCACCGTCCATCAGCCCACCATCATCAAAGGCGTCGAGCATCACGTTTATCCCGGGGAGAAGGCGCGCCGGATCGGTTCGCGGGAGCTGCAGCGCTACGTCTCGCACGAGATTGACGACCAGCGCCGGTTTCCGCTCAAGACCGTCACCACTCTCAGCCAGCAGTTCGCCACGCGCGGGCTGCAGTTCTTCAAGGTCAACAAGAACATCGTGCACGTGGCGGTGGCACGCCCGCACTTTCTGGACATCAACTCCGAGCCGGTATCAGAGGGCGTGAAGCGGATCGTCAACTTCGTCGACGAACACCCCCGGTGCACGGTAAAGGATCTGGTGGAAGCGCTGGCGCCCACTCCACCGGAAGCGGTGTCCACCCCGCCGCCCGCTCCTGCCGAAGCCGCCGAGCAGGCGGAAGGAACTGAACCGGCGACAGCTCCTGCCGATGCACCGAAGGCCCACCACGAAACGACCGAAGCGCAACGGGCGGTCCTCGCCGACCTGCACTGGCTGGTGCATCAGGGTCATGTGATCGAGTTCGCCAGCGGCCAGCTCGAGACCGCCAAGAAACCGGCGCCAAAGCCCCAGCCGGCGCCCAGGAAAAAGGAGCAATCCAAGCCTTCGGCGAAGGAGCCGACGTCGGACGGCTCCAAAGGCGGCGCTCCGACGGCCGATGACACAACGGCTGAAGTTTCGGCACCGGCCGCGCCCGCTACATCTCCGACCGCGCCCGAGCCGGATGCAGCACCAGCAGAGGCTTCGGCGCAAGCCGGGGAAGTCGCAACCGATCCCTCGACTCCCTCCGAGCCGGCTGCGCCCGCCGCTTCCACGGACGATGCCGATGCTTCGGCCGCCGGGAGGAAGGACGACGCTGCAGTGTAGTCCTGCGGATTCGCGGACCAGAGCGGTTTCCCACGATTGCGGGTCGCAATGTGATCGGGTTAACTCCGGGGCGTGGACGATTTTCTCCGTCAGCTTGGAGCGCATCTCCGCGCGGAACGGTTGCTTCCGCGCAGGGCGCACATCGTCGTCGGAGTTTCGGGCGGGATCGATTCCGTCGTCCTGCTGCACGCACTGGAAGCTTTGCAGTCCGAATTTGACTGGAAGCTGTCGGTTGCGCACTTCAACCATCAGCTCCGCGGCAGCCACGCGGTCGCGGATGAAAGATTCGTCAGGCGCATGGCCGATCGACTGATCCTGCCATGCACGGTCGGCCATTGGTCGGTGGAAGCCCGCGAAGCCGCCATCCGCGGGCATGGCATCGAGATGGCCGCACGCGAGGCCCGGCGCCAGTTCTTCGGCGAAGTTCTGCAGCAGGAGCGCGCCCGGCACCTTGCACTCGCGCATCACGCCGATGATCAGGCGGAACTCTTCTTCATCCGACTGCTGCGCGGCGCGTCGGCGGGCGGGCTGGGCGGAATGCGCGCCCGCCGCCGA
>DNDP01000334.1:0-5127 GCA_003484235.1 Verrucomicrobiales bacterium | reverse complement strand
ATGCGCGCCCGCCGCCGGCACGGTTCGCCGGTGAACGCTTGGATCGTCAGACCACTCCTGCACCTGCAACGGGCACAACTGGAGGAATGGGCCAAAACCCGTCGTCTGCGTCATTGCCACGATGGCAGCAACGACGATCTGCGGCTCCTGCGCAACCGCGTCCGCCACGAGCTGATGCCCTTGCTGAAATCGCGTTTCTGTCCGGGAACGGATTCGAACATCCGCCGCACCATGCGGGGGCTGGCGGACGACGCGGACTTTCTGCGGACGGCCGCCCAAACCTGGCTGGCGGCATCCGGCAAGATGCCGTTTGGCCGGCTGCATCCGGCCCTGCAACGCCAGATCATTGTCAGGCAGCTGGAGCGGTTGAAGGCTGAATTTGACTGGCAGGCCGTTGAGCAGCTGCGCACCACCGAGGAGGACTGGGCCAACCTGCCCGGCGGCAAACAAATCGCACGCTCAGCCGATGGCCGCCTGCGGGTTCGCCCGCAACCGCCGGAGCGCACCGTCAAATCGATCAAACCGGTCGAGTTGAATCTTCAGGCCCCTTCGGGACGCGTTCAATTCGCGGGGGTTGAGTTTCGCTGGCAGATTGCAGCCGCGGGACGCACGCCCCGCTTCGGGGCCGGTCGGGAGTATTTTGATGCCGACCGCGTCGGGGAGACGATCACACTGCGTTCCTGGCGACCAGGCGACCGCTTTCAGCCGATTGGGTTGTCGAGGAGCGCCAAGCTGCAGGACCTGTTCACCAACGCCCGGATTCAACGGGAACGCCGCCAGTCGCTGGTTGTGGGAGAGAATTCCGTCGGAGAGATCTTCTGGGTGGAAGGGCTGCGGCTGGCCGAAGGCTTCAAGCTGACCGCCGCGACCCGGCGTGTGTTGCACTGGCAGTGGCGGCGCATCGGACGGAAACCTGCTGCCCGCACGGGTGCGAAGTAATCACAAATCAATGACTCTGAAAACAAATCCGCGGGTGAATGGGGCGAGGCGCTGCCATTTCCCAACGGCATGGTGCCTGCCTGACTGGTCGGGCAGGATCCGTCGGGTTCCGACTCCCATCGCCGCCATGACCTGGCAAGCGAAGCTCCTGTTGCCGGTGCTCGCCCTGTGCGTCATGGGATCACTTCCGGCGGCAGCGCAGTCCGGTTCCATCCGCTTTGCGAGGGCGAGCCTGACCGCCTCGGAGGGTGTCGGCGTCGTGCTGATCGAGCTGGAGCGGACCAGTTCCAACGCGGGCGCGAAGATCACCTTTCAAACCGCCGGCATCACCGCCGTCTCCGGCACGGATTTCCATCCGATTTCCGAAACCCACACATTCCCGGCCGGGCAGACCAACCTGTCGCTGGCACTGCAGATCCTCGACAATCCCCAATTCCAGACCGATCGCGCCCTGCGGATCACCCTCAGCAATCCGGTGGACCTGACCATCGGTTCACCGGGCGAAATCACCATCACCATCGCGGACAACGACGAAGTGGACCGTCCCGGGAGCGGTGCTGCAGGCACCAACCTGGTGTCGGGTGCATTCACACTGGCCACAAACAGCACCGGAGCCATAACGCTGGGCGGCAGCTTTCGCACCTACAACGGCGAACTCCGGTCGCACCTGGCGCGCATCCTTCCCTCAGGCGGTCTGGATCCGGGATTTGACGCCGGCACGGGCCCGAATGACCGGGTGTGGGCGCTCGCCGTGGAAGCAGACGACGACCTTCTGATCGCGGGTGATTTCACATCGGTCGATGGCCAGCCACGTGGACGCATCGCGCGACTGCACAACTCCGGCACAATTGACACGAGCTTTGCCCCCGGCACCGGCGCCAACCGCCTGATCGAATCGATCGAGCTGCTCCCGGATGGCCGCATCCTGATCGCGGGATTCTTCACCACGTACAACGGCACGGCGCGTTCGGACGTCGCCATCCTGCAACCAACCGGCACCCTCGACACCTCCTTTAACGCGGTCACCCCACCGTCGTTCGTCGGTCATGTGGCAAGAAAGCATGGTGACCACTACCTGGTGGGCGGCGAGGTCGGGTTCGGGATCGACGCGAACGTCACCAACGCCCTGATGCGCTTTGATGCGGCGGGCGTCCGCGACACCACGTTTCAGGTCTCCATCGGTGACATCGCGCTGAACCGTGTCTCCGGCATCATTGTGCAGCCGGATCAGAAGATCGTCATCTGCGGGGATTTCCTGGGAGTCAATGGCCAGCCCAGCAGTTCGGTGGCGCGGCTGAATCCCAACGGCACACTGGATTCCAGCTTCAACGTCGGTCTGGGTGCGGACAACTGGGTTTTCCGCATCACCCGGCAGGTGGACGGCAAGTTTCTCATCGCCGGGTTCTTCCAGAACGTGGACGGGAAGGCGCGCGCCGGCATCGCGCGGCTCAACGCGAATGGCTCGTTGGATGAGAGCTTCCATCCCGGCTCCGGTGCGGATGACGTGGTGTACCACGCAATTGACGGCGGTGACCGGCTCCTGGTGGCGGGGGGCTTCAGCACGCTGGACGGCTACGACCGTTTCGGCTTCGCCGAACTGGACTTCAACGGGGCGCTGCGAACGGAACCGGTGCGGTTCCTCCAGTTTTCGCCGGCGCCGGGTGCCGCATTGAACCTGAAACTGGCGGTGGAACCGGGTCGCAACTACCGATTGCTCACGTCTCCCGCCGTCACCGGCGGCTGGTCGGCCGTGCTGACCAACCGGACGGCCCGACGCAGCATCGAATGGTCGCAACCGCTGGCGGGTAGCCCGCTTTTTCTCCGGGCGGAACAGGAATTCGAAGCGCCGTAGCGGTCCGCTTCAGGCGGGCAGAACAACGTTGATGGAAGTCATCACCAGCGGTTCACTCTGCACGGAAAACCGCCCGCCATGCAGCTCCGAAAGGCGTTTGGAGATGATCAGGCCGAGACCGGCTCCCTGCTGTTCATAGTACTTGCGGTCAAACTGCATGTGGGCTCCCACGCGGGCGATCTGGTCGGGCGAGAAGCCGCGGCCGGTGTCATGAATCCGCAGGTGCAGGCGTTCGCCTTCGTTGAACGCCTCGACCGAGACCGGTTGCTCGGCTGCCGAGAACTTGAAGGCGTTGTCCACGAGTTCGGTGACGATCTTCTTCAGGTTGTCCGCCGGCACGGAGCAGGTGCAGGGCAGCAGGTTGAGCCGCAGGTCGCCCGATCGGCTCCAACCGGCAGCCACTTCCTCCGCCCAGCCGGCAATCAATCCGTCGGCCGAGACCGAATCTCCCAGCGGCAGCTTGTCCGTACAGGATGGATCGGCATGCATGAGTTCGATCTGTGAATAGACGAGGAAGTTCTCGATCAGACGGTGCAGCCGGTTGGCGGACTGGTGGATGAACTGGAGGTTCTCGCGCACCTCCTCGCGGGACATGGTCTCGCCGTCCTCCAGCAGCATCGAGGAAAGGCCGAGAATGCCGTTCAGGGGCGTGCGCAGCTCGTGCGGCAATGCCATGGTGATGTTGCCGCGGAGCTCCTCGAGCCGCCTGTCGGACTGGCGCTGGATGGTCGCCTGCTTTTCGAACTGGGCCGTCACCGAGGCCATGAGTTCCTGGATGGTGAAGGGCTTGGTCAGGTAATCGTCGGCCCCCAACTCCATTCCCCGACGGATGTCCGTGCGCTCGGTGGCGCCGGTGAGAAAGATGAACGGCATGGTGGACATCGTGGCCTCGGTCCGGATCGCCTCCAGCACTCCGTAGCCGTCCATCCGGGGCATGTGGATGTCGCAGATGACCAGATCGGGATGATAACGCCGCGCCGCATCCACTCCCGCCAGACCGTCGTCGGCTGCCACGCAGTCGTAATGATGCGTCGTCAGCGTGTCCACGATCAGTTCGCGCATCGCCGGGGTGTCTTCGATGACCAGGATTTTCTTCATGCCCTGCTGCTAGCCTCGAGCGCCCCGGTCATAACTCCCGCCGCGGGAAGCGTTTCACCAAACGCCCGGGAACGGGCGATTGTTATCGCACCCACCCGGTCATTGCAACGGGATTGAACCGAGGCAGCCTCCGGCTCGACCCCTTTCTTTACACTCCGCAGCTGGCGTCTAGAGTTCCCGCATGAAATCCCTCGCCGTCCTCCTTGCCCTGTTGTGCACCCATTTTCTGGACGCCGCTCCCGCCCGGCCCAACATCCTGTTCGTCTTCGCCGACGACTGGGGCCGCCACGCCGGCGCCTACGCCAAAGTGGACGGCCCGGGCACGGTCAACGATGTCCTGCAGACGCCCAACTTCGACCGGATCGCCCGGGAGGGAGTCCTGTTCAAGCACGCCTTTGTCACGGCGCCGTCCTGCACGCCCTGCCGCAGTTCGCTCCTTTCGGGACAGTATTTCTGGCGCACCGGTCGGGCGGCCATCCTGCAGGGCGCTGTGTGGGACGCGGCCATCCCTTCGTATCCGCTTCTGCTCCGCGACGCCGGCTACCACCTCGGCAAGACCTACAAGGTCTGGTCGCCCGGCAGCCCGGTGGACGCCCCGTACGGTCAGCGGGAATTCGCCTACGAGAAGGCCGGCAACCGCTTCAACAACTTCTCCCAAAACGTCACCCGGATGGTGAATTCTGGGCAGTCCGTCTATGCCGCCAAACAGGTCCTCTACGACGAGGTGCTCGCAAACTTCGATGCCTTCCTGGCCGACCGCAAACCGGACCAGCCCTTCTGCTACTGGTTTGGGCCGACGCACACGCACCGCAAATGGACGCGCGGCTCCGGCAAGGCGCTCTGGGGTCTCGACCCGGACTCCCTTGCCGGCAAGATGCCGCCATTTCTCCCCGACGTCCCCGAAGTGCGGGAGGATCTGGCAGACTACTTCGGTGAAGTGTTGGCACTTGATCACGCACTGGGCCTGCTGGTCGGCCGCCTCGAAAAGGCCGGCGAACTGGACAATACGCTCCTCGTCGTGAGCGGCGACCACGGCGCTCCCGGCTTTCCCCATGGCAAGTGCAACCTCTACGACTTCGGCACCGGCGTGTCGCTCGCCATCCGCGGGGCCGGCACCAAGGGCGGCAGGGTGCTCGACGACTTCGTCAACCTCATGGACCTGGCGCCGACCTTTCTCGAACTGGCCGGCCTCCCACCCGGGCCGGAGATGACCGGCCGCAGCTTCCTCGACGTGCTCC
>DNDP01000335.1 GCA_003484235.1 Verrucomicrobiales bacterium | reverse complement strand
AAGGCATTGATCCCGCTCGGCGGGTGGCAGGCTGGCAAAGCTCTGGAGCGTGAGCTGCATCTGGGCGCGTTCGCTGGCGGTGAACAATCCCAGGGTGCGGTTTTTCTCGGCGGTGCTGAGCGTGAAAAACTCCCCAAACTTCCCGGCCAGCTGCTGCCGTCGAGGTTCGGGCAGGCTGCGCCAGTGTGCGAGCGTGCGCTCGATCTGGGCGCGTTCCTCCGCGCTGACCAGGTTCAACTGGCCGGGCTCGATCGATGGCGGGGTGACGGGCCGGGCCAGGTAGCGAAGCGCGGTCTCGCTGGCCAGCATTTCCTCCCGCTCCTGCTCGCCCAGAAGATCCCATTGCCGCAGCCGGATCTCCACGAGCGGGCGGTCCACCTCGGGCACGGTCAACATCAGCGCGCCGCGGGCCTCCGGGCGAAGCTTCATCAGCGGCAGCAGATACCAGCGGAGCTCGGTCGCCTTGAGCCGCCACTCACGGATTGGCGGCGGCAGGAGCCGATATTCCACGAGCTTCTGATCGATCACCCGGCGCTGTTCGACGGTGCGATCCTTGAGCAGTTGTTCGACTTCCGCAGGAGTTGCCTCGAGGAGGTTGCGGAAGAACTCCACCGGGGAGCGGCTGACCGGCATGGGCGGGGTCTGTGCCGCTACCAATCCGGCGGTCAGGCACCCAAGTAAAATGAACACATGAAACCTCATTGCAGCGCGGCTAGCAGGCTCAAGTCCCCCTCGACATCGATCCCCGGCGGCACCTTGGCATAGGACTGGATCGCTTCAAAGTCCTTCAGCAATTCGACGCTCGGCACCGCCGCCACTTCCGAGACGGCGGCGAGGCTGGCCGCGAATTCGGCCCGCTGCCATGAACGGTACTGCCACCAGCCCGTGGCAGTGACGGCCGCCACCGCCGCAGCGCCGGCCAGCCGAAGGAACCAGCGGCGGGGCTGCCAGTTCCGAACCCGGCCGCCGGACGTGGCGGCCTCTTCTCTCTCGATGGCGGCCATCACGCGGGAAGTGAAATTGGAGGCCAGCGGTGCATCCGGCAGCGTGGCAAGCAGACGCGCGAGGCCCATGTCATCGTCGCGGTCCGGCCATGCCTGCGGATTGGCCTCCAACAAAGCGTTCAGTCGCGCCCGCTCGGCTTCGCTCAGCGGTCGCCGGCGGGCGAGTTCCATCAGTTGTGCGAGTTCAGCTTGGTTCATGGGCGGACGCGAATCGTTGCATGGATCTATCACCGGGAACGGCGGAAAGTTGCGGGCTCGTCCATCTCCCAGGCACCGGTTGCCAGAAACGGCTTCAACCGCAGTTTGAGCGCTTCCCGCGCCCGAAAAATGATGGACTTGGTGGCGGAGAGCGAACACCCGAGCACCTGTGCGATGTCGTCATATGAGGTTTCCTCATCCTGGCACAGCAGGATGGCGGTGCGCTGATTCTCGGGGAGGGCGGCGACGGCCTCGCTCACCTTGCGCTGCAGTTCTTCCCGGAGCAGCGTGTCCGGCGGCGACGCGGTGCTCCGGTCCTCAAATTGTCTGACCGGCGCGTCATCGTCCTCGCCGGCCGGGCCGTCCATGGATTCGCCGGCGTGCCGCGATCGCCGGCGAAGTTCGTTGAGGCTGAGGTTGCGGGCGATGGTGAACAGCCAGGTCGTGAACCGGGCCGATGGCTGGTAGCGGTGGCGGGCCTTCCACGCCTGCACGAAAACGTTCTGGGCAAGGTCCTCCGCCTCCTGCGGATCGGGAACACTCCGGTAGATGAAATTCATGACCGCCTGCTGGTGTTTGACCACGAGCTCCTCAAACGCCGCGCGGTCGCCCTGTTTTGCGCGCAGCATCAGGGCGGCATCGGGATCATTCGCGGCGGCCATCGGCGTGAACGTAACAAACACGGTTGCCGCGACAAGGTTGCGGTGGGAAGCGGATGTTCCGCCGAAGAAGGGAAGATGGTCGGGGCGGCGAGATTCGAACTCGCGACCTCTTGTACCCGAAACAAGCGCGCTAGCCAGGCTACGCTACGCCCCGAACCGGACCGGGAAAGTAGCCGTCCGATTTCCCGTTTGGCAACGGATATCTGCGGAATTTTGTGGTGCCGGTCGCCAGACTGCACCTGGGTCCCGGGTGCTTGTCAACCGGGCGCGGCTTTTCCATGCTGCCGGCGTGTCCATTCCGGAGAACATCAGCCAGCTGCAGGCGCGCATCGCCGCCGCGTGTGAACGGGCCAACCGCAGCCCCGCCGAGGTGCAGCTGCTGGCGGTGAGCAAGGGGCATTCAACAACCGCCATTGAGAAGGCCGCGGCCGCCGGCCAGGTCGTGTTCGGTGAAAGCAAGGTGCAGGAGGCGAAGGCCAAGATTCCCCAGTGCCCGGGTCGGCTGCGCTGGCAGATGATCGGCCACCTGCAGTCGAACAAGTGCCGGGACGCGGTGCAGCTGTTCGAGATGATTCAAAGCGTGGACTCCCTTCACCTGGCCGAGGAGATCAGCCGTCGCTGCGAACAGGCTTCGCGGACCATGCCCGTGCTGCTCGAAGTCAACGTGGCCGGCGAGTCGAGCAAGTTCGGATATGCGCCCGGACGTCTGCTTGAGGAGCTGGAAAGCCTCAATGCGCTTCCGAGGCTGGAGATTCACGGCCTGATGACGATTGCCCCCTATGTCACGCTTGCCGAGAAGGCCCGGCCTTTTTTTCGGGAACTGAAGGAGTTGAAGCAGCGCTGCGAAGACCGGCTGGGAGCGCCCCTGCCGGAGTTGAGCATGGGCATGAGCGGGGATTTTGAGGTCGCGGTGGAGGAGGGGGCGACCATCGTGCGGGTCGGCACGGCGCTGTTTGGCGAACGTCACTACCATCGTTCTTGAATGCAGGTGGCGTCTGAAGAATTCGCTGGTGTGGCAGCCGGGCATTCCTACACTCGCCGCCAATCTGTGCCCGACCACGTGTCATCGAGCCCAACGACCGGCAGGTTGTTGTTGGTGGACGACAGTCCCGACAGCCGCGAACTGCTGGACGAACTGCTGAACACGCTCGGTCACGCGGTAG
Organism: Verrucomicrobiales bacterium; assembly: GCA_003484235.1. Lineage (GTDB taxonomy): Bacteria > Verrucomicrobiota > Verrucomicrobiia > Limisphaerales > RI-55 > RI-55. The sequence goes on along the minus strand of DNDP01000335.1, from coordinate 15,050 downwards.
AGGCGGTGGCCGACGGCGAGTCCGCCCTTGAGCGGGTCCGCCTGGGAGGATTCGATCTCATCATCCTCGACCTGCTGATGCCGGGCATGGATGGCTACGAGGTCCTGTCCCGGCTCAAGCAGGATCCCGAGATGCGTCACGTCCCAGTACTGGTGGTCTCCGGGTATACCGAGGTGGACGGTGTCGTGCGGTGCATCCAGATGGGCGCCGAGGATTACCTGACAAAGCCGTTCAATGCCGTGCTGCTCCAGGCGCGGATCGGTGCCTGCATCGAAAAGAAGCGGCTGCGCGATCAGGAACTGGAGGCGGTCCGCAAACTGGGCGACGAGAAGGCCAATTCCGACCGCCTGTTGCTCAACATCCTGCCCTCGCCAATCGCCGAGCGGCTGCAGAACGGCGAACAGGTGATCGTGGACAGCTTCGCGGCGGTGACCGTGCTGTTCGCCGACATTGTCGGCTTCAGCCAGCTGGCCGCCCGTCTGTCCCCCAACGAGCTGGTGCGGAACCTCAATGAGATTTTTTCGCGGTTTGACCGGTTGGCAGCCGAGCACGGCCTGGAGAAGATCAAGACCATCGGGGATGCCTACATGGCGGTCAGCGGCCTCCCCGAGCGCCGGCTTGACCACGCCGAACGGGCGGCCGCCATGGCATTGGCGATGCAGGAGGAGATGTTGCGGTTTGCCGGGGAAACCGGTCAGAGTCTCAGCATCCGAATCGGCATGCATTCCGGACCGGTGGTGGCGGGTGTGATCGGCACCCACAAGTTCACCTATGATCTTTGGGGAGACACCGTAAACCTCGCCAGCCGGATGGAATCGCACGGGCATCCGAGCGCAATCCAGGTGTCCGAGGCCACCGAACGGTTGCTGCGGGACAGCTTTCACTTCGTGACCCGGGGCCGCATTCAAATCAAGGGGCAGGGCGAACTGCTGACCTATCTGCTGATGGGCCGGCTGGGCTGAGCAGGGGCGAACAGCTCCGCCGACTGTCCAGATTCCGTAAAGGATTCCCTCCACAATGGACAGGATCGTTGCAGATTGATCGGCACGGCCCGATTGCCGGGGTGCGGATCAAGGGTCGGTTGAGCTGCCGCTGCGGGACTGGAGAGTTGCTGAGATGAACTTTCTTGCCGAGCTGCCCCAGGTTGGAACTCCCAGTGCTGTTCAGGTGCCCAGCAGTCGCGTGCAAACAGTACGGAATATGGCCTCCTCAACCAATCCCTTCACCGACGCCCGGCCGAAACGGTCGGCGCTGCGGTGCAGCACGCTGTTGAACTGGCCCCGGGAGCGGTTGCCGCAGCTCTGGCAGCGCTTCATCGACGACATTCGCGGCCCCGCCCGCCCAACCTGTCCCGACTGCGGACGCCCGATGATCCTGCGCAAGGTCAAGTACGGGCGGGATGCCGGCCGGGAGTTTTGGGATTGCAGCAACTACCTTCGCTGTTCGCGAAAGCTGGACTCGGACACGGCGATGGTGAGGCTCAACAAGACGCCGTTCAGCGCCTGAAATCGAATTTCGAAAAGGGTCAACACTGGATCGAGCACACTAAAATACAATTGATGTAAATCTCAGTGCGTTGGCCCTTTTCCGTTTTGCATCAGGACCGTCCGGCCGGGCGGTCCTGACTGCTTTCCGGCGGTCAGTTCCGGCATCCGGGCTTGCCTGGACGCGGGATCGGTGGCATTTCCAGTGCTCAACAACTACCGTCTCGCCATTGGCTGGAGTGGCACCCTTTTCGAGCAGTCTGCCATTCCCGCGGCGGAAGTGCGTTTCCGGCGCGGGCGATGTCGGGGCATTCCTTGACACGAATGTAACATTGACGCGACATTCGCGGCCGTAATCACCCGGTCCGCGGAACGCCGCAGAAGTGCAGGAACCGGGTGCCCGGTTCGAGTCTTATGGGACACGCCAACGAACTTCAGCTCTCGCGTCTGGAGCACAAGTACATGATCTCTCCGGAGGTTGCGCAGGCTGTCCGTGATTTCGTGGCGTCCTACCTTGAGATCGATGAATACGGTGCCACCCGCCCCAACCTCTCCTACCCCGTCCACAGCCTTTATCTCGATTCGGACGACCTGCGGATTTACTGGAGCACCATCAACGGCGACAAGAACCGCTACAAGCTGCGCCTGCGGTTCTACGAGAACCGGCCCAACGCACCCGTGTACTTCGAGATCAAGCGCCGGATGAACAATTCGATCATCAAGCAGCGTGGCGCCGTCCGTCGCGAGGCCGTCGCCAGCGTCTTGGGCGGCCAGCTCCCCGCACCGGGAGACCTGGCCACGACCGACCCGCGGCATCAGCTTGCGATTCAACGCTTCGTCGAGCTAATGACCGACATCCGGGCACGGCCCAAGGCGCGGGTTGCCTACCAGCGCGAGGCCTGGGTCCAGCCCGACGACAACTCCATCCGGGTGACCCTCGATCGCGACGTGTACTGCGCCGTGAGCCGGGGCATCGATCTGAGGGCGGAGATGGATCACCCCTTCTGCGTCTTCGGTTCAACCGTCGTGTTGGAGCTCAAGTTTACCGGCCGGTTTCCCGATTGGTTTGGTCAGATGGTCCGGGTCTTCAATCTCCACCAGTGTTCGGCGGCCAAGTACGCCGATGGGGTCGCCCTGATGGGGGAGAACCTGTTTTCATCGCACGGCGCGCTCGCGCCGGGGGCGCAGCACCGCCGCCGCCGGGTCGCGCGCCTGCAGGCCCTGAAGGAGAACTGCGGCCAGGTCCCCATGTTTTCGGAGGCGCTGAATCATGTCTGAACTTTTTCTCAGCGCGGACTACGCGGCGGCGCCGGTCGACATGTCGATGGTTCTGCTCGGCTTGCTGCTGGCCTTCCTATCCGGGCAACTGATCGCCTGGGTGTACATGCTGACCCATTCCGGGCTCTCCTACTCCCGGTCGTTCGTCAATTCGCTGGTCGTAATCCCCGTGCTGGTCTCGCTGGTGATGATGGTGCTGTCCAACAGTCTGGTAACTGCGTTCGGAATGATGGCCGTGTTCGCGATCGTGCGTTTCCGCAACATCCTCCGGGATACGCTGGACACGACCTACGTGCTGTCGATCCTCGTCATCGGCATGGCGTGCGGCACGCTCCGCTTTCCCATTGCCGTCACGGGGACGGTCCTCACCTGCCTGATCATGATTTACCTGTGGTACACGGGGTTTGGCAGCAAGCACCGCTATGATGTGATCGTCAACCTGCACTGGTCGCGAACGGGTGATGAGCTGCCGGATCTGCTGGGCCTGCTGGGCCGCCACAGCCGCCGGAGCCACTGCGCCAGCCAGCGTTCCCATGAGGGTTACGAAGGGATCGACCTTTCCTACCGGCTCCTGCTGCGCGACCCTGCCCGGGTTACAGACCTGCTTGCCGAACTCCGCAGCCTGAACGGAGTGTCCCGGGTCACCAGCCTCAAGGCTGAGGACGAATCTGAAGTTTGAAATGGATCCCCTGCCCAAGATACCGAGCCCGCCCGCGCTATTGTGGCGCGAAATACGACATTCGCTGTTTCCGCCCCTGATCTTCTCCGTCGCGCTGGGTGCGGCCGTCATTCTGTGGCGCGATCATGCCGCCGCGCCGAAGCTGGTGGGGGAAGTGGAGCTGGTGGTTACGCCGGTTACAACCGTCGAGGACGGACTGCTCACAAGCTTGAAGGTGGACCGGTTTCAAACCGTCGTGCAGGGCGATGTCATTGCGGAATTGCGGGTGGCTGATCCGGATTCCGTGCGTCTCGAGCTGGCGCCGGTCGCCGCGGAGTTGCAGATGCTGGAAACCCGCCTGCAGCAGGACCAGCAGCGCATCCTGCAGGATTACGAGCAGCTGCGGCTGAGCTGGCTCCGCGAACGGGTTGCATTGGCCACAGCCCGCGTGGAGCTGCATTTCGCCAAGTCGGAGTTGAACCGCATCGGCAAGCTTGCCGCGGAAAAGCTCGTCAGCACCGATCAGCTGGAACTTGCGCAGAGCGTGGTGGACTCCCGCGGCGCGGAGGTGGAAGAACGCTCCAAGCTCGTGGACGAGATCGCTGCCAGTCTTGGGCGGCTGGCACCGGCGGATCCGGGTGAGTTTGGCGCCACGGTGGCCGGTCGCATCAGCCAGGCGTTGGCGGCCCAGGAGGAACTGTTGAGCAACGCCGGACGCAAGGTCACCCTGCGGGCGCCCATCAGCGGTAGAGTGACCGCCCTGTTCCATCGCGAGAACGAACGGATCCGGCGAGGCGAGCCTCTCGTGGCGATCGCTTCCACCACGCCGGAGCGGATCATCGGTTACCTCCGCGCGCCGGTCGACCGCACACCCCAGCCCGGTGACGTCGTGGAAGTGCGCTCGCGGGCCAATCGGCGCCAGATCGGGCTGGCCAGGATTCTGCAGGTTGGCGGGCACTTTGAAACGATCACCACCAATCTTGTCTCGTCCGACTTTCAACCGGCGGCCAAGGGGTTGCCCATCCTGATCAGCCTGCCGGAAAACCTTCCCCTGCTGCCGGGCGAAAGTGTGGATTTGGCGTTTCGCCGCCACTGATCCGCCTGTGCGCCCAGACGCACAGTGTTGAAATCCTCCCTCCGTGCCACGCTTGCGGGCCGGTCCTTCCAATCGTTTAATCATCCGGCAACTGGAATGAATTCATCGAGAATCAACTGGATCCTGGGCTTCCTGGCGGCTGTGGTGGCCGTTGCCTGGGGCATTTACCGTTTCAAACCCGTGCCGCCGCCGCCCGCCCCGGTCATTGCGAGCGAGCCGGAGGTGGATGACAGCATGCGTCCCGACCGGCAGGACTACGTCCAGCCAGACGACCCGGTGCTCATGGCGAAAGTCTTCGATCTCGAGAACGAGGTTGCGCTTCTCGACCGGAAGCATTGGCAGGGCGAGATGCTCTCGCACCGCTATGGCGACGTCTTTGTGAAGCTCTGGGACAAGCTGCGTCACGCCCGCGAACCGCTGAAGGTTCTGCAGTCCTTCCCGGTGGGCCAGATGGTCCTGGGGGCCGACCACTCCGTCTCGCATCACGAATGGGACATCAGGGTGACCACCAGCACGAATGCCGCTGCGCCGTTGAACCAGGACCAGTGGAACTCGCGCCTGCAGAAATGGCATGACGATGGATACCGGCTGGACGCCTCCGAGTGGCGTCACGCCAGATTCGATCCCCCCACCGAACTGAACCCCGCGCGCTCGACGATGTTCATCACGCTGCACGTCGAGCAGCCAGGGCGCGGGGAGCGGCACACTGTTCGTGGAGATCTGCTTGTCACCTGGCAGGAGCCCGCCTCGGGAGAAGGCGAGCCGGTGCCCAGCCGGATCGATGCCTCGAACCTCACCGTCACATCGCGGACTGGGCCGCCCATGTTTGCCCCACTTGAATCGCGCGTGGTCATGCCCTTCACCAACACCATCTTCATCGAACCCCTGATGGCCTACGACCTGAACGGCGACGGTTTGTCGGAGCTCATCCTTGGCTGTCGCAACCAGGTCTACTGGAACAAGGGTGACGGGGACTTCGAGCTGGGCACGCTCTGCCGTTACCGGCCGGAGCGGCCGTTTGCCATGACCATCGGCGATTTCGACGGTGATGGCTTTGCCGATCTGCTGTCAGCCGATGTCGTGGGCGTCGAACTGTATGTCGGCAACGCGCTTGGCCAGTTCAACGAGCCCGGCCGACCCGCCTGGACCGCACCCGCGGAAATGGGCAATCCCTACGTGTTCGCCTCGGGAGACATCGACAAGGACGGCGATCTCGACGTCTGGCTGGCGCAGTACAAGGTGCCGTACTCGGCGGGGCAGATGCCGACCCCATACTACGACGCGAACGATGGCTTCCCGGGCTATCTGCTCTTGAACGATGGCCGCGGCAACTTCACCGACGCAACTGAAGGATCCGGCCTCGCGCCCAAGCGCTTCCGGCGGGCCTACAGCAGCTCCTTCGTGGACCTCGACGAGGACGGCGACCTGGACTTCGTGATTGTCAGCGACTTCGCCGGCGTGGACGTCTATCTGAACGACGGCAAGGGTCGCTTCAACGACATCACCCCAACGCACGTGGACGAACCGCATTCGCTTGGAATGGGCCACACGTTCGGTGATTACGATCTGGATGGGAACCTGGATTTCTACGTGATCGGAATGATCTCCTATGCGGCCCAACGGATGGATCATCTCGGGGAGGGGCGGCCGGAATTCCCGCTGCACCAGAAGATGCGCCCGATAGCGACCTACGGCAGCCGGCTCTACCTCGCGCGGGACGGCAGGTATGTGCACACCCCGATGAGCGACCAGGTGGCGCGGACCGGCTGGTCATGGGGCGTGGCCACCGGCGATTTCGACAACAACGGCACGCCGGACCTGCACGTCAACAACGGCCAGCTCAGCCGTGCCACCGCGAAGGACTACGAAACGGAATTCTGGCGGCACGACATCTATCTGGCGGATGCCGAGCCGGACGAACCGCTGGGAGTCTATTTCAGCATGAAGCAGACGCGCCTGTTTGGGGAGGGCTGGTCCTATGGCGGCTATGATTTCAACCGCTTCTACCTGAATGAAGGCGGCCGCCAGTTTCTTGAGACCAGCTACCAGCTCGGTCTGGCGCACTGGCGCGATCTTCGGAGCGTCCTGGCGGACGATTTCGACGGTGACGGCCGCCTGGACATCGCCTATGCCGGCTTTGAACCGCCTCCGGCGATGCAGAGCGGCTATCACATCAGCCGCAACCGCTGGCAGAATCCCGGCAACTGGATCGGCTTTCGCCTGCGTGAGGAGGGCGGCGGGTTCTCCCCGATTGGCGTCCGGCTGAATCTTACCCTGAATGACGGACGGGTCCTCAAGCGGGTCCTGGTCACCGGTGATTCCTATCGATCGCAGTCGGCTCCCACAGCGCACTTCGGCATTGGCCGGGAAACAGCCGTCAAGGAGGCGGAGGTCATCTGGACAAATGGAACGGTGAAGCGGATCGCCGCACCGGCGATCAACCAGTACCACGCCGTCCGCGGGCGGAAGTGACCTGTCGCCGCCGTCAACCGGCGGCCGAGAGAAGTTTCCAGAGGACGTTCACCGTAAACAGCCCGGCCATCGCCAGACTGCACGCCACCCGGCCGACGGCGCCGACGAGCAGTCCGAGAGTCGCGCCGACGCCGGCCTTGCCCGAGTCCCGCCACTGCCGGCCGCCAAGCATTTCACCGCCGAACGCGCCAGCAAACGGACCGATCAGTGCACCGGGGATGTTGAAGACGATGAGCCCGATGATGCCGCCCAGCACCGCGCCGGCAATACCCCACCAGGTGGCTCCCATGCGCTTCGCTCCGTACATGCTCGCGAGATAGTCGAGCAACAGGGAAAGCAGCATCAGCAAGAACATCAGCACCAGGATCCAGGTGGAGGCGCTGGTCTCCACGCCAAAGTAGAGGCGATGCGCCAGCGCGCCGATGAAAACCAGCGGCGCTCCCGGCACCGCGGGCGCCACGCAGCCGATCACGCCCACCAGCATGATCAGCCAGGCGACTGCGAGTCCGATGAATTGTTGCCATTCCATGATGGTTGGTTTCGGGGTGGGTGGATGCGACCGGCACAACCGCCCGGTGGAAGCCTAGTCGGCCGCGCCGCGGATCTCCGGCTTCAACAGCGCGCCCCAACGTTCATTGTAAGGATGCACCCGCTTCGCCGGCCCGTCGTCCTTCACCAGCGGCCGGCCTTCGTTGGCCCACTGGAAGATGGAACCTTCGAGATTGACCACGTTGGTCATGCCCGCATTCAAAAGACGGCGGGCCAGCCCGGAGGAGCGGTAACCCACGCTGCAATACACCACCACCGGCCGGTTGGTTGCAATCTTTGCGAGGATCTCCGCCGGCTTGGCCCCGGGATCGATGCGCCTGGCGCCCGGCAGATGGCTGACCGCAAATTCCGCCGGCTCGCGGATGTCCAGCAGCTGGGGCGGCGGACGGTTGGTGTCGTTCAACCAGGCGGCGAGCTCCTTGGTGGGCAGCTGGCGAACCTCGCCAAACCTTGAGCGAACCAGCGACTTGATCCCCTCCATGCCGTCCTTTTCGGGATCAAATCCATGCACGACCCCGCCGGTGATCAGGAAAATCCACAGTCCAAGCTGTTGCCGGAATCTTGTCACGGCCGTGAGAATAGCATGTCTCGCGCGGGACGCCACCTTCCCGGTCAGGCGACGGATCAACGCTATGCCTCGATCCATTTGCCGGCCCGTTGCAGGGCGCGGCCCCAGCCGTGCATCAGCTGCTTGCGCTGCCTGGCCTTCGTCGCCGGCTGAAACCGGTAGTCCACCTGCCATTGATCGGCGATCTCCTGCTTGTCCTTCCAGTATCCCACCGCAAGTCCGGCGAGGTACGCCGCCCCGAGTGCGGTGGTCTCGGCCACGCGGGGGCGGACCACGGGCACACCCAGCAGGTCTGCCTGAAACTGCATCAGGAGATTGTTCGCGCAGGCGCCGCCGTCCACGCGCAGTTCCTTGAGCCTGACTTTCGCGTCGCGTTCCATCGCGTGAACCACGTCGGCGACCTGGTAGGCGATGCCCTCGAGGGCGGCCCGGGCCAGGTGGCTGCGGTTGGTGCCCCGCGTGAGACCGATCAGCAGACCGCGTGCGTATTGATCCCAGTGCGGAGCCCCCAGTCCGGCAAACGCCGGAACCAGATAAACCCCGCCGCTGTCGGGCTCCTGGGCGGCGAGCGACTCGACTTCGCCGGAGGATTGGATGATGCCCAGACCATCGCGCAGCCACTGCACCACGGCACCCGCGATGAAGATGCTTCCTTCGAGCGCATATTCCGTGCGGTTGCCGATGCGCCACGCGATCGTGGTCAGCAGGTTGTTCTTCGACACGATCGGCCGGTTGCCGGTGTGCATCACCATGAAACATCCGGTGCCATAGGTGTTCTTGACCAGCCCTGAACGGGTGCAGGCCTGGCCAAACAGCGCAGCTTGCTGGTCCCCGGCGATGCCGGCGATCGGAACGGACGCGCCCAGCAGCGTCGTCTCGCCGTAGGCCTCGCTTGACGAACAGACCTCGGGCAGCATGGACCGCGGCACGCCGAAGAGTTTCAGCAGCTCCGCGTCCCATTCCTCCGTGTGTATGTTGAAGAGCATGGTGCGGGCGGCATTGCTGACGTCGGTGATGTGACGGCGCCCGCCGGTGAGGTTCCAAACGAGCCACGAGTCGATGGTGCCGAACGCCAGCCTGCCGGCCTTCGCCTGCTTCGCGGCCTGGGAAACGTTTTTCAGGATCCACTGGAGCTTCGAGGCGGAGAAATAGGCATCGATGATCAGGCCCGTCTTCTTGCGGATCATTGGCGCCAGCTTGCGGGCCTTCAAGCGGTCGCATGCGCTCGCGGTCCGCCGGTCCTGCCAGACGATCGCGTTGTGGATCGGCTTGCCGGTGTCGCGGTCCCAGACCACGACGGTCTCGCGCTGATTGGTGATGCCGATCGCCGCGAGGTCGCCACCGGTCAGACCGGCCTTCTGCACGGCCTGCGAAGCCACGCTCAGCTGGGTCGCCCAGATCTCACGCGCATCGTGCTCGACCCAGCCGGGCCGTGAAAAGATCTGGCGAAACTCCCGCTGGGCCGAGGCGATGATGGTGCCCTGGCGGTTGAATAGAATGGCCCGCGAGCTGGTGGTGCCCTGGTCGAGTGCGAGAATGTATTTCATGGCGTGATCAGTGGAACGTGCGGAGCCCAGGCCAGCTGGTAGATCACCGCCCCGATCACTCCCCCAATGATCGGTCCGACGATCGGGATCCAGGAATAACCCCAGTCCGAGTGGCCCTTGCCCGGAATCGGGAGGAAGAAATGTGCCAGCCGGGGGCCGAGATCCCGCGCCGGGTTGATGGCGTAACCAGTCGGGCCCCCGAGCGAAAGGCCGATCGACCAGACCAGGATGCCGACAAGGAACGGTGCAAAGCCGGTGTCGAAGCCGGAGTTGGGCACCAGGTTGTCCGGTGATAGCACGGCCAGCACTCCCAGCACCAGCACCGCTGTGCCGATGATTTCCGTGACGAGATTGGCGGCCGGCCTGCGGATGGCCGGGGCGGTGCAGAACACCCCCAGCTTTGCGCCCTTGTCTTCGGTGACAGCCCAGTGCGGCAGGTAGGCCAGCCACACAATCACCGCACCGAGAAACGCCCCGAGCATCTGGGCGAGGAGGTAGGCGGGAACGCCGGCCCACGCGAACTTGCCGATCGCGGCAAGTCCGATGGTGACCGCCGGGTTCAGATGCGCGCCGCTCATTGCGTTCACACAGTAGACGGCGAGCGCGACGCCCAGACCCCAGCCGGCGGTGATGACGATCCAGCCGCCGTTATGGCCTTTCGTGCGGTTGAGGACAACGTTGGCAACGACGCCGTCGCCCAGCGTGACGAGGATCATGGTGCCGAGGAGTTCCGCAATGAATGGACTCATGTGTGAGGAGGGGTTGCTGCGGAAAAAGCTACCAACGGTGTGCGAGCCGAGTCGAACCATTTTGCGGATGCGGTGACCCGTAGCCGGTGCGCTCCGGTCCCTCGCTGGCAGGCGGTGGTCCGGCGGAAGCACTCTGAAGTGCGCATCGCGAGAGGCCCGGCCCAGCGGTCCAGGATTTGGACAACTCGCGCCGACACCGCATGGACAACGGCGTGCCGCACCCATCCCGGCGAAACATGGACCGGGCCCGCAGGCACCCATGCATTCAGAAGTACGGTGCGTGTCCGGGGTGCGTCAGTCGGCACCATGGCTCCGGCGCGTGAAACATTTTCGATCAGCGCGGAGCTGCTTTGAACTTTTCGGATTGGAAGTGGAACTCCGGGCCGGCACCCAATCGAATCGATCGATGCGGTGCACCTGATTTTTGGTCTTCACTTCAACCCCTCCCCGGAGAGGCAGTTGGAGCTTGCGGTGACCTTCGATTGTTCGGGCGCAGCTCGAGCCGGTCATCTTCTGGCAGTGGCGGTGCTAAGCGGCGTCCCGTTCGGAATGACCCGGACAAAAGCTGTTTGAAGTACCGCCATGTTCAAAGTCGCAGGAGGCCGAGTCAATCATCTCGCCGCATTCATTGTCGCCGTCACCGCGTTGTCCACATTTGACACTCGCGCCTCCGGGCGTGTGACCGTCGCGTGGGATCCCAATCCGGAAACGAACATCACCCACTATCATGTGCTCTACGGGACGGCGTCGCGCAGTTACCCGTTGCGGCAGACGGTCCAGGGGCTCACCAGCACGACCATCTCGAATCTGCAGTCAGGGGTAACCTACTATTTCGCCGTCACCGCCGAGAACAGCCACGGGCTGGAGAGCGATCCTTCCGTGGAACTGTCGTATCAGGTGCCCGCAACGCCCCTGAATCTCCCCCCTGTGCCGGGTGCCGATGAGGTCACTTCGCCCGAGGATGCCATTCTTTCGATTCCGGCTGCGCAGCTGTTGGCCAATGATGCGGACCCGAATCCCGGCGACACACTGACCGTGATCGCAGCCGGTCCCCAGAGCTCGGCGGGTGGCGCAGTTGCGCTGACCGGCGCGTCCGTGCAGTTCACGCCGATGACGAACTTCTTCGGGACGGATGCATTCACCTACGTGATCCGCGACCCGGGCGGTCTGTTGGCAACGGGTCAGGTCTCCGTGGCGGTCAGCCCGGTCAACGATCGTCCCACCATCTCGGCCTTGGGCAATCGAACCATAAACGAGGACACAACGACCGGCGCCATCAGCTTCACCGTTGCCGACGTGGATCATTCCGCGGCTGCCCTCACTGTTTCGGGGGCCTCGTCCAATTCCGCACTGGTGCCTCCGGCAAACATTGTGTTCGGCGGCTCCGGTTCGGCCCGGACCGTTTCCGTGAGCCCGGCGCCGGACCAGTCCGGCTTCGCCACCATCACGGTCACCGTCTCGGATGGTTCGCTGACCGCCAGCAGCTCCTTTGTGCTGACGGTTCAGCCGGTCAACGATGCGCCAGTCGTTTTCGCAGGCGCCGACGCCACGGTCACGCTGCCGGCTTCGCTGTCTCTCAACGGATCAGTCTCGGACGACGGCCAGCCTGCCGTGCCCGGGAGCTGGACCGCGCAATGGAGCGCAACCAGCGGTCCGGGAGCCGCCACGTTTGCCTCGCCGACCTCTCCTGCGACGCTGGTGTCATTCTCCGCAGCTGGCACCTACATCCTGAAGCTGACGGCATCCGACGGCCAGCTGTCATCCAGTGATGAGCTCACCGTCGTGGTGGCGCCGGTCGTGGACACCACCGGTCCGGTGGTGTCGGGACTGGCGGTCGCGTTTCGCGATGCCCGTACCATCGGGCTGACGTGGGTGACCGACGAAACATCCACGTCACAGGTCGAGTATGGACTGACGGACAACCTCGGGCTGGTGACGCCGCTCGAGACTGGACTGTCCGCGGAGCATCTTGCCGAGCTCGCCGGTCTGCTGCCCGATTCAACCTACTTCGTTCGCGTGCGATCCACCGACCCGGCCGGCAACGAATCGGTGACCGGGATTTTCAGCGCCGTCACACCCGCGATTTCAGTATTGAGCTGGCCGGCGGAATCCGGGGACGTGGTCACGCCGATGGCACGCGTCACCGATCCCACGGCGCTAGATGGAATCGCGCTGAACTCACCGACAGCAGGCCAGGGTTCGGTGGCGTTCCCCGTGCAGGTGCCGGTCGAGTCGTCTTACGTGCTGTGGTGCCGGGTCCGCTCGGGCACCGCGGGGATCGGTTCGTTCAGGGTCACGCTGGATCAGGATGAGGAGGTGCCATTTGATATCGGAGAAGAGGGTTGGCGGGAAGGCTGGCGCTGGGTCGCGGTCACCGGCCGCAGTGGCCCCTTGCCCACGTCGGTGGACCCGCGCCGATTCCTGCTTGGGACGAACCTTCACGTCTTTCGCCTGATCGTGGACGAGGCCGGGCATCAGCTGGACGAGCTGGTCCTGTCCAATGATCCTCAGTGGGCGCCGGGAATCACCGGCACCGCTCCGATCATCGCGGCGGCGGCACTGTCGGCGGACCGCATCAGCCTGCAATGGACTGACACGCTGGCGGATGAGGATGGGTTCGCACTCGAGTGGTCCGCCGATGGAACCGTGTTTGAACCGCTGGCGGTGACGCCTGCCGGGGTCACGGGCCATGAGCACAGCGGCCTACTGCCCGGAACAATCAACCACTATCGCGTCTACGGCTTCAACCAGACCGATCGCACGGACTACTCGAACGTGATCAGCGCGCGGACGACACCGGCCGTGCCGCCACCGGCTGCGCCCCAGTCGTTGACGGCAACGCTTGTGAAACGCGGAAAGGTGCGGCTCAACTGGCAGGACCGCTCGAACAACGAGCTGGGCTTCCTGCTCGAACGGTCCACGGACGGGGTAACCTTCAGCCCCCTCAAGACGCTTGCCCCCAACGTGCAAAGCACAACCGACGTCCCGCCCGGCATAAAAAACGGGCAGACCTTCCACTACCGGGTGTCGGCCTTCAATGACGGTGGCGCCTCGGCTCCTTCCAACGTGGCCGTCGTCCGGTCCAACTGAGTGTGCGGCGCGATCGCCCCCGGACTTTGGCCGTCCACGAAGATGGGACGGTCAAAGTTCCAGGTCGTGCCAGCTCTTGGTCAGAAAGATGTTTCCGCGCATGGCGGAGACCAGCGGAATGTAGGCATCCAACGGGCTGACCTTGTCGTCGCCGGCCTGCAGCGCCACGCCAACGAAACAGACCTCCGACCGTTCGGAATGGCCCGCGATGACGGCAAGCGGCGGTTCCCTGCTGACCAGCACGGTGCATTCGGCATCCATCCGCGCGTCGCTGATCATCCGGTTCATCGCGGCCATTGTCTTCTCCCGTCCCGCCTCCTCACTGATGATGCGGATGACCCGCAGCTGATGATCGTGGAATCGCGGGCTCAACTGCAGCAGGTGCGCAAGGGTCAGCATCAGTGAGCCGTTGTCCTTCGCGCGCCACCAGACGTCGATCCGCTTCTTTAGCTGGTCCGGTGGCAGCTCCGCCTCGCTGAAGACGAGCAGGTTTTTCTGCAGCTGCAGGATCCGGCGGATGGAACGCCCGAAGACCGCCTGCTTCACCGCGTCGTCGCTCCAGCCCATCAGGACGGTGTTGGGCTGCAGCGGTCCGACGCCGGATACCTGGAGCAGGGTCGAGACGCCGTGCTCGAAGTCGTCGGCAAGGAGCGTCTTTGGCACCGCCGAGAGCTTCTGCTCGCGGATGAAATCCTCCAGCGACTTCTGCTGCGTGGGCTGGAACTTGAGCGTGTTCTGCCAGCTGCCGGTGACGACCTGCGCCAGAAACAGCAGGCCGCGCCGGGCTTCGAAGCTGCGGGCGAACTCCACCAGGCCGAGGCGGGACTTGGGATTGCCCACCAGGACCAGCAGCACCGGCCGCCAGTTCCGCACGTGGCTCTGGGAATGGCTCAGCTGCAGCAGCCCGAAACGGGTGATGGCAAACCAGAACCCGCTCCGCACATCTCCCCACGCGGTCCGGTACTGGCGGCGCTTGAGCATCGAGTAGATGCCGAAAATGACGACCACCGCGACGACCGTCGCCAGCGGGTTGAGCAGGAGCATCACGAAAAGGCAGCCGCCCGCGCCGAGGAGCGAGGGCAGCCAGTGAACCCGGAAGGTCGGCCGGTAGCTGGGATTGTGGACCCACCGCTCGAGGCCGGCGACCAGGTTCACCGTGCCGTAGGTGGCCAGGAAGAACATGGAGATGATCGGCGCGATCAGATCCAGATCGCCGACCAGCAGGCACCCTTCGGCCAGCAGCAGGGTGACAACCAGCGCCACCTTGGGTTCCCGGGTCGGGCCGTATCCCCGCGCGAGGAAACGCGGCACCACCGTGTCATTGCCGAGCGCCTGCAGCGTGCGCGGCGCGGCGAGCAGACTGGCAAGCGCCGAGGACAACGTCGCCGCCCACAGGCCCACGTAGATCAGCGGGCCCCAGACGGCGATATCCTTCATCACGAGCTTGTTGCCGAGCAGCGCCTCGCGCGGTGCGTTGTACGCCAGCCAGCACATCTGCGCGGCGTAGATCACGAACGTCACGGCGACGGCCCACACCGTCCCGGTCGGGATGCTTCTGG
>DNDP01000181.1:977-9581 GCA_003484235.1 Verrucomicrobiales bacterium | reverse complement strand
GGGGCCCTCCAGTGTCCACTTCCAGCCGCCGGCCGGGCTGTTGCGCGCGTCAAAGAACACGCGGCTGGTGGTGGCGAGGCTGAAAGTGAACTGGTGGACATCGCCGCCGCCGGCAAGAGTACCCGAGGTCGCGGTGGCGAAGGTCAGCGGCGTGGTGGTGGTGATGACCGGCCGGAGGTTGAACACGTTGGTCCCGGATGGTGCCGGGTTGGACCACTGGCCATCCACGATGAGAATGTGTTCTCCGGTCTGGCCCGCAGTGAAGACGCCGGAGTTGCTGTTGCTCGTAAAGTCAAACAGCGAGTTGCCCGCCGGACCGTCGAGCCGCTTGGTGGCGGAGCCGCTGAGACCGCTTTCGGAGATGGTGTCGAAGAAATACGTCTGGCTGGCGGTGAGCTGGACGCGGTACAGCACCGCACCCGAGGATGGGCTCAACTCGTTGGTGATGACCGTGCCTGGCGTGTAGAGCGGGGCAACGGCCGCGTCGAGCAGGCGGAAGGTGTAGGGGATCGTGTTGCCGGTGAGTTGGAACTCGTAGGTGCCGGCCGGCAGCAGCCGCGAGTGCAGCGGCGGATTGACCGCGGAGTAGACCGAGTGCATCGGCACCTCGGTGCCGGCCGGTCCGATCAACGCCCAGCTGAAACCGTCCATCGCCCGCAGATAGTCGAGATAGAGACGACCCGGCTGGGACAGGGTGATGGCATAGGACATGACGGTGGCCGAGGTGGGCAGGGTGTTGCTTACCACCTGGCCGATGCTGATGGCGGTGCCGGTCGGCGCCGGTGGCGGCGTGGGGGTGAAGGTGGTGCTGCTGAACGAAAACGTGCCGTTGCCGGGATCGCTGATGTGCCCCTCCATCTGCAGGGTGTAGGTGCCGGTGTGGGCCAGCAGGTTGCTGCGGGTGCTGCCGTTGAAGAATGCGCCCCAGACAACCTCTCCTCTGGGGTTCCGCAGGCGCCAGTAGCTGTTGGGCAAGCCGGACTGGCTCAATGCCTGAAACTGCACGCGGTCGCCGGCGTTCGCATTGAAGCGGTACAGCTGCGTGGCATTCGCGGGATTGAGCGAGCCGTTCACCGTGGTGTTGAGCGCCAGTGCGTTGGCGGAATCCAGCGTGCGCAGGACAAAGGCGTATCCGCCGGTGGCATCCCCGGCCGCCGTGATGCTCAGCACGTGGTCGCCCGCCGGCAGCAGCAGATGGCTGTCGTAGTTGCCGGCATCCGAGGAACTGAAGGGACGGTTGTTCATCAGCGTCCCAGTCGGGCCGGTCAGGGTCCAGCGCACGGCATTGTTGGTCCGGGAATCAAACAGCACCGCTGTTGCCGCGGGCACGTTGAAGGTGAAACGGTGTTCCTCGCCGGAAGTGCCCAGCGTGCCGGAGGTCAGGGTGTTCAACGCCAGCGGAGCGGTCGCCGGTGGGGCGTTGACCACCCGGAAACTGACGTCGCCCTGCGGCTGGGGCTCATTGATGTTGCCGGCGACGATCAGCGTGTAGGTGCCGGACTCCGGCAGGGTGACGGGACCGCGGTCCGCCACGCCCGCGTCAAAGAGTATTTCGTGTGCCGGGCTGCTCAGCCGCCAGAACGCCGTGCCGTGCCAGGTAAAGCCGCTTTGACCGACGAGGTCGAAGAAGACGCGTTGACCTGCGGTGCCCGTGAACTGGTAGAGCTGGCTTTCCGCGGGCGGCGTGTGGGTGGCGGCGATTGTGGTGTCGAATGCCACCGGAGCCGCCGCAGCAAAGTCCCGCAATGCGAACCGCGCCGTGCCCGTGCTGTCGCCCGAGGCCTGGATCACGAGCTGGTGCGGTCCGGGCGACAAGTCGTAGACGTACCAGCTGTCGGAGTTGAAACCCACTCCGCTGGCGTAGGTGCGGCCGACGGTGCTCAAGGTCCAGCTCAGATTGGCCGTGGAACGGAGGTTGTCGAAAGTCACCCGCATCGGCGCCGCGATGTCGAACGTGTAAGTCAGTTTTTGTCCCGCATGGGCGATCGTCGCATCCACCGGTGTGTTGAGCGTCAACGCGGCCGTCGCGTCCGTCACCGGCCGGATCTGGAAGGCGTAGCTGCCCGTGGCGCCCGGTTCATTGACGCCGCCGCCGGCCAGCAGGTAGTAGGTCCCCGTACGGTTGAATAGCAGGGTGGCGAAATCGGCGAAATTCTTGTCGAAGCTCTGGCCGTTTTCCGGGTTCACCACCACCGCACCGGTTTCATCCTCCAGCCGCCAGAACGGCGTGCCAAACCAGGTGAACCCGCTGTAGGAGAGCGCATCGAAGTAGAATCGCTGGCCGGCTGTCGCGCTGAACCTGTAAAGCTGGATCGTGTTCGCCGGGGCGGACACGCCATTGACCGTGCTGCCGGCAAAGATCTCCGTCGCCGTGGCAAAGTCCTGGAGGCGAAACGCATAGTCACCGGTGATATCTCCGTTGGCGAAAACCGTCAGCTCGTAGTCGCCGGGGTAAAGATTGTAGGTCTGCCATCCTCCGGCGCCGAAAGTCACGCTGCTCGCCACCGTTCCGGGCGGGCCCGTCATTGTCCAGCGGACATTGCCGTTGTTGGTCAACGACTGGAAATAGACGCGGGTGCTCTGGGGAATGGAAAACGTGTAGCGGCGCGTCTGGCCCGGGGTGTTGATGCTCCCGGAGTAGGGCGTGTTCAGCGCGAGGGCGGTGGTGGTTTCCGTCACCGTCACCAGTTTGAAACTGTGCGCGCCCTCGAGGCCGGGCTCGGCGTCGCCGCCCGCCACCCACAGCGTGTAGTTGCCGCTGGCATTCAGGGTGGTGCTGCCGCGGTCATTGAATCCCTGGTCGCCGAAGAGGGGATTGCCGAAGGGGTCGATGAGCGACCAGAAGGCCATGCCATGCCACGCGTAGCCCGACCGGCTGAGCGTGTCGAAAAAGAGCCGCGTGCCGGCGGTCGCCGTGAAACGGTAGGCATTCAGTCCCGCGGCCGGCGCGTTGGTGCCGCTGACCACGCTGTCCAGGGCGACCGGTTTGGCCGCTGCCAGGTCGTGCAGGCGGAACGCGTAGGATCCGCTGTAGTTGTTCGCCGCCGAGATGACGAGCTGGTAATCGCCGGCCGGCACCGAATGCAGGTCGCCGTTGATCCCGCCGCTGACGCCGCGCGTCGAAGCCACCACGCCCGGAGGCCCATGCAGGGAATAGCGCAGGTTGGAGTTGTTCGTCAGGCTGTCGAAATAGAGCCGGGTTGGCTGGGCCAGCGTGAAGGTGAAGGCATTGGTCGTGCCCGCAGTCGCCAGCACGTTGGTGATGCCGGCACCAAGCGTGAGCGGCGTGCCGGTAAAGGCCGGGGGCGGTGTGCCGCCCTGCGGCAGCAGCTGGAACGAGTAGCTGGTCGCCGACCCGCCGCTGATCGTTCCCTCCACCATCAGCGTATAGTTGCCGGTGGCGGGCAGGGTGACGTTGTTGACGTCGTTGAAATGGGTGGCCCAGACGATTTTTCCGTAGGGATCGACAAGTCGCCAGTAGGGGCTGCCGCCATTGACCAGCGTCAACCGGTCGAAGGACATCACGTCACCGGAATTGGCGGTGAACTGGTAGAGATCGGTCGTTCGCCGCGGGAACGCGTGATTGGCGATGACGGTCGACGGCGCAATCAGCGTCGCATCGGCCAGATTCAGCAGCGCGAACTCATAGGCACCCGTGTTGGAGCCGCTCCCGCGGATGACCAGCGTGTAGTCGCCCGCCGGCAGAGGCAGCAGCGGATCGCTGCTGCTTTCGGAGTCGCTGTTGTTGAACCCGCGGGCGTTGACCACCGTCCCCGGCGGACCCGTCAGGGTCCAGTTGAGGCTTGAACTCGACGTGCGCGAGTCAAAGTACATCGTGGCCGGTGCCGCCAGCTGGAAGCTGTAGCGGTCCTCGTCGCCGGCATAGGCGATCATCCCGCTGACGGCGTCGCTTGTCGCCCGATAGCTGACCTCCACCTCCACCAGGGTGTTGTCGTAGAAATAGGTTCCATTGGGCCCGACCGCGAAGTCGATGTTAGCTCCGGCGGTCAGCGTCACCGCAGTGCGAAATGCCGTCCGGCTGGCTGGCCCGTAGCCGTTGACCGTGCCGCGGAACCATTCGTTGGTGCCGGACAGCACCCGCGCGTCCGTGGAGGTTCCCACCGTGTCCGCTCCCTGAAATGCGGCGTTGATCTCGTAGATGCCATTCACCGGCGTCGTGAACCGCAGCACGGCAAACTCGCCGGACGGTCCGGGGTGAAGGTGCAGCTTGCCCGCCGCGTATTCCGGCGTGCCGGGCGTGATCGTGCTGCCGGTCGGATTGAACACGGTCGAGGGGGGATCGCTGTTCCCCGGCCGATGCCAGACCTGCAGGCCAACGGAAGTCGTGGCGTGTTCGAAGGTGGTGAACGACGCGCCCGGGTTGAGCGAGTAGCCGTGGGCCCAGGGGGCGCTGGGGTTGAGCGTCGGCGAGAAGTCCGTGGCCGCGCTGCGCGTCAGGAATCCGGTGGTGTCGGTCAGGTCGATTTCCACGACATAGCCGCGCACGGAACCGTTGAGTTCGTAAAGGTCGTTCCAGGTGGCGGCCAGGTTGTTGGGACCGACTCCGAAGAACTGCAACGCTCCCTCGTTGTTGCCGGAATTGCCCGGTTGATTCGCGGCCCATTGAGTCACGGTGAAGGGCTCGCCCGTCAGCCATCCCCATCCGCCGGCAGGCTCGGTTGATCCCGCGACCTGGTAGCCGCCCAGCCACGGCCCCTGCGTGTTGTTGGAACCGTCCACGTACCACGCATTGGTCCGGGCGGCGGCCAGCCCGTGGATGAAAGTGTTCTCGGCGGCGTTGGTGGCGGTGGCGAGGTGACCGCCCCGCTCGGCCGCCTGCAGCCGGGCCTCCCACCAGTTGATCCCGGTGGGGACGGCGACGACCTCGTAGTAGTGGCCGTTTCCTCCCTGGGCCGGATCCCAATAAACCGGCTGGGCGAACAGCAGTGGGGAAAAAAGAAGGGTGGCGGTCACCATCCCGAACTGGCAACCACGCGGGAGGCTGGCGGAGCCGCCGCGGAACGTCGATGTCTTCATGCTGGTAGGTGGTTTGGAGAATACCACGGTCCAAACCGATAGCGGCTCGGATGGTGTGCTTTTCCGGGAAACTTTCACCAAAAATCGCAGCGGAAGACGGGAACGAAAGTGGGGTTGACTGGGGGCGTCTTGGGGAAAGTTCGATAAGGGCCCTTTTGCGCCTCGGTGCCCAAGGGCCGATGAACCCGCCCGAAAGCAAAAAGCCTGCGGGCAAACACCCGCAGGCCGGAAGAGAGAGGGATAAAGGAAGGACGTCTACTTCATCAGCGCCTCGGCGGCGGCGACCAGGCCGTCAGCGGTCATGCCGTGCTTCTGGTAGAGATGCTCGGCAACGTAGGCGCTCTGGCCGAATTCACCGGGGATGCCCAGCGAGGTGACCCGGTGCGCGATGCCCGCCCGGCTCAACGCGTGGCTGACCTGCGCGCCCATGCCGCAGACGATCTGGTGATCCTCGATCGTCACCAGCCGGCCGTTGGCGGCCTTGACCGCGGCGCCGATGGTTTCGACGTCCACGTGGTTGATGAACGGGTTGGCGATCACGCACGCCTTCACGCCCTTCGCGGCGAGTTTCTTGCCGGCGTCGATCGTGCGGCCAACCAGCTGCCCGGAACCGACCAACACCACGTCGGTGCCCTGCTGCAGGACCGTCGCCTTGCCCCACTGGTATTGCGGGTTGTCGAGCCATTGCACGGGATAGTTTTCGCGGCCGACGAAGAAGATGTAGTTCTCGCCGTCCTTGCCGGCCTTGCGGTCCTCCGCCTGGCGCTTGATCGCCTCATACATCAGCCACTCCGCCTCGGTCGCGCAGCTCGGCGCGATGACGACGGTATGGGGAATTGCGGAAACCGCCGCGAGGTAGGTGGTCGCCTGATGGCTGGCGCCGTCAGCTGCATCCTGGAAACCGATGTGCGAAAACACCGCGATGACCGGCGCCTGCGACAACGCCGCCATGGTGAGCGGCAGATTGCCCTTGGTGACACCGAACTGGCCAAACGTGTCCACGATCGGGATGAAGCCCATCTTGGCGTAACCGGCGCCGACGCTGACCATGTTGGCCTCGGCGATGCCGACTTCGACGAACCGCTCGGGAAAGGTCTTCTGAAACGGGCTCATGCCGGTCGATCCCTGCACGTCGGAGCTGATCGAGTAAACCGGATAGCCGTCCACTGCGGCGCGGATGGCGCCCTGCGCCAGGCCCGACTGCACCTTGTCTTTTTTCACCGCCGGCTTGGCGTCGGCGGGGGCGGCGGCGGCCTTGGCTTTCTTGTCAGCCTCCTTCTTCTCCCAGTCGGCCCGCAGTTCGGCGGCCCATTTCACGAACTCGGCCGGGGCGGTGTCGCCCTGGTAGATCTCGGTGATCCAGTCCGGGATCTTCTCGCCGTTGGACAGCGGGAAACCGTGGCCGCCAGCGGAGTTTTCCTCGGTGGCCTTGATGCCCTTGCCCTTGATCGTCTTTACCCAAAGGCAGACGGGGTAATTCGGGTTGGCTTTGGCCTGCTCGACCGCCTTTTCGACCGACAGGTAAACGGCCTGCAGGTCGTGGCCGTCCGGCACGGTGATCACGTTCCAGCCGAGGGCGCCCAACGCTTGGAAGCTGCGCTGCATTGAGAAGCTGTCCTTGGTGATGCGGCCCGACAGCTTCGTGTCGTTGTCGGAGAGGATCATCACGAAGGGGTTGACCCGGTCCTTGGCGGCCAGTCCGGGGATGGCGGCAAACGCCTCCTTGGCCTCGCCCTCCATTGCCGCGCCGTCGGAGACGACCAGGATGGTGACGCGGTCGCGGCCGGCGGTCTTGTCCGCCAACGCCAGGCCCTGGGCCTGCCCGACCGATGAACTAAGCGGCCCGTTCGAGAGCAGCACGCCCTCGGGATTGAGGTGCGATTCGCCGTGGCCGGTCAGCTTGCTCTCCACCGAGCGGAACTTCCTCAGGTCATCAAAGGTCAGGTTGTCGAACCCGTAGTTGGCCCGCAGCGCGTAGATGCCGTTCTCGGCATGGCCGGCGTCGTTCACGAAATTGAACGCCTCGTGCCAGGGGCGATCCTTCGTGCCGAACATGATCGCGTGCGTGGCGGCGTTCACCTCGGCGTAGGCGGCCGGGCCGCCCCAGTGACAGGCCGCGCCGCCATTCACGGCGTGCACGTCCATCAGAGCCACCAACGCCCGGGTGGCACGGGGATCCGCCACGGTGACCTCCTGTCCGGCGGCGTTCTTCACCTTGACCGAGAATTTGGGGGCACTTGGCGTGCCGGCCAGCCGGCTCGTGAGTTGGAGGGGTTTCAACGGTGGAGCTTCCACCTTCTGGGCAACGGCGTTGTCAGCGGCCATAGTTCGTTTCGATGGTTTGATCTCAGGGGTTCAGGAGCAAAAACAAGGGGCGCACTTTAGGGAAGGAGCGCCAAAAGAAAAGCCGCTTTTTGGGCCGGATCATGCATTCGGCTCATGCCGGGGTCCAAGGGGATCGATGGGAGAGCAGCACCTGACCGGCGGGCCGCCGCCCCGGCCTCAACTGCAGCCCGGCAGCCCCTCAAATGATGGTGCCGCGGGGGAGCTTGCCGGGCCGAGAGATGGTGACCAGCGACGCACGGATCTTCCTGATCGGGCAACTGCAGTAGTGACCGGGTTGGACGGCGGGCACGATCGGGAGTTCCGCACGCCGGCTTGCTTGTTGACTAATGGCTGTTTTCCCGGAGCTGTTGACCGGACGACTGCCGCAGCCGGTGCATCAACAGGCCAACAACGGCACCCAGCGTCGAGCCAATGAAGCCCAAAGTCATCGCGCCAGCCGTCCAGGCAACCCATTCGAGTGTCGAAGGCAGGAAGTGAGCGACGAGTATCGCAACATTGCAGCAGGGTATGCCAATCGGGTGGAGCCACTCCGCGAGAAACTCGAGCCCGGTGTGACGACCTATGACGTAGGCGCAGCCGATGACCACCCCCAGGGCCAAGCTGCACAAGGCGGGCTTGAAGATGTCGTTTTCCATGGCGCCCACCCTAAATTGGCAGGCTGGCCAACGCCCAATCGATATGCGACGTGGCAGCATCGACAAATTCGATGCCAGTGTCTGACCTCGTGCCGTGGACCGGGCAGCGCTACTCCGCAGGCGTCAGAGTGAGTTCACGGAACTCCACCGGACCATGATCACCCTGGATCAGGAGCGGGCCCGGTGCTCCTTCATCGCTGTCCAACGCACCGCCGGTGATGCCGGGGATCGCCTGCCGCTCGATGATCGGTTCGCCGTTCAGCACCACCGTGACGACCCGCCCGACCAACGTGATCTCCATCGTCTGCCATTCGCCGGCCGGCTTGGCGGCGTTCACACGCGGGGTGAGAAAGCCGTAGACGCCGCCGATCCGGTGGCTGTTGATCTCCTGCCCGAAGTTGTCCTCGATCTGCACCTCGTAGCGGCCGCGCAGGTAGAGGCCGCTGTTGCTGCCTTTCGGATAGCGGAACTCGGCGCGCAGTTTGAAGTCATTGAACTTTCGCTCGGTCACCAGGTCGTTGCCCGGACGGGCGTTGACGAGCAGGCCGTCCTTCACCTCCCAGCCATTGGGCTTCCCGGCTTCGCC
>DNDP01000181.1:380-855 GCA_003484235.1 Verrucomicrobiales bacterium | reverse complement strand
GAGGTCGCGGCCGTTGAACAGCTTGACCGGCGCACCCCAGGTCGGCGGCTTGGACCGCTCCAGGGCCGGCGCCCGACGGCCTTCGAACTCGATCGTCCTGCCCTGGTCGTTGGTGGTTTCGCCGCGCAGCACGTCGCCCTCGATCCGCCCCTCGAATACGACGTCGCTCGTCCGCCGCTCCCACTGGGGCGGCACTGCGAACCGGAATTTCCCGCTGGCCCGATCGAACTCGATTTGGCCGATCGGCCGCGCGCTGCCAAACTGGCCGACGTACCTCCCCACCAGGGTGCGGTAGCCGGACTGTTCCACCTCGAGCCAGGACGGGTATGCGAGGACGCCATCCCGCACCTTCAGGTCCCAGCGGCCGGCGATGGACGGCGCGTCGTGCATGCTGAAGGGGTCCGTGTCCGCCGCGACAAGCGGGAGCACGCCCAGAAGCAGGGCGAACAGCGAAGCGCCAGCGCGCCGACGCCGC
>DNDP01000181.1:0-144 GCA_003484235.1 Verrucomicrobiales bacterium | reverse complement strand
AGCGCCAGCGCGCCGACGCCGCGGAGAGTTGGTTTGGTCGACGAAAGTGGAAATGGTCATGAGTGCGGTGTATGAGCTTTGGCCTGTAATGCGGCGGTCAGGTTAGCGGTTCGAGGAGGATTTGCAATTGTCGGAAGTTCCGAG
>DNDP01000394.1:632-2528 GCA_003484235.1 Verrucomicrobiales bacterium | reverse complement strand
GCCACGCGGTCGACGCCGCCCAGACGATCGAGCTGGTTCGTCAGGGCTTTCCAGTGGGCCCGGTGCCGTTCCGGCTCGTTGAGGTCCCCGATGAAATCAAACTCGTTCTCCACCCGGAGCGAGCGGGTCGAGGAGTTGAACCACGCCAGGAGCCGGTCGTTGTGCGAACCGATCTGCGCCGCGTAGCTGCGGAATGAAAGGTTCACCCGCTCGAGCGGCACGCGGTCCCTGGGATCGCGCGGCGCCTTGGCGCGGATGTAGGTCTCGATCACGCTGTTCGGCAGCGTGTGGATGGTGTCCCGCAGGTCGCTGTAGGCGGCGAGCAGCGGTTCGCTGCCATAGTCGAAGGTCGCAACGTCGCCATACCGGGCGGCGTCCTGGTCGGTGGCGAACAGCACCCGGTTGGTGACCACCGCCTTGTCGTCGAAGTAGCCCCAGCGGATCGCGCCCTTGTCGTGCGGCAGCACGTCCTCCGTCTCACGCATCTGCCAGCCGATGAACATGCCGCCCTTGAAGACGGTGTATTCCATCATCGAGTTGGAGACGTGCTTGCCCTTGTATTTCGAGAGATCCTTGTTGGTGATGTAGTCCTTCACGAATTCGTCCAGCTCCTTCGGGCTGAGCGTGGCCGCCAGGCTGCCGCCGAAATTGTGGCGCAGGCCGATCACGTGCCCGACCTCGTGGGCCACCACCTCGCGCACGTAATCCTGGGAGGCGCGCAGCACGGCCTCGTCAGTCAATTCCTCGTTCGCCAGCAGGTCCTGGAGGCCGTCGGCCATCTGCTCGGCGAAGGCCGCCGGATCCACCTGGCAGGCGGTCTGGCCGCGCAGCCACGCCAGCGCCGGATGCTTGGGCTTGTCGTCACCCTTGTCCTTCTTGGCCTCCTCGGCGATCTCGCGCAGCGCGCGGATCAGCACCCGCGCCCGCGACTTGCCGCTGATGCCGAACACGCTGGTCATGTAGGCCTGGCCATGCCGGGCCCGTCCGTTCAACGGATCGAACAGCACGTCCGCATAGGCAAAGCCCGCGTTGTCCCACGGCACCCACTGCACGATGTTGTGGCGCGCGTCGGGAGCGGTGACGCCGTCCGGCGCCTTCTCCGCCTTGACGACCTCCCGGCCAAAGGCGCGGTTCCAGTAAACGATGCCATCCTTCACCGCCTCCACGTAATCCTCCGGCGTGTTGGCGCTGTAGTAGAACGTGACCGGCTCCTCGATGCTGAACCGCCCCATCTTGACCGTGGAACGTCCGCTCTCGGGTTCGATCTTGGCCGGCAGCTCCCAGAACCGGGCGTAACGGGTCTCATATTCCGGCATCTCCTTGGCCTCGAAATCGCCCTTCACATACGGCGTGAAGAAGTAGCGCACCTCGTAGCGGGACTCGACGTTCTGCGCGAATTCCCGGTCCCGCGACTGCACGCTCTGCCGGATGACCACCTGATCCCCGCTCTCGGAGATCTGGAACACGCGCCCTTCCGGCACCTCCTCCACCGTCTCGGCGGCCGAGGCGTTGAACCGGGCGGAGGTCGAGTACCAGCCCTGGCTGAACACCCGGCGCATGCCGCGGTTGAAGTCGATCACCACCGTGTTGTTGTCCTGGGCCACGATCGGGAAGCTCGCCAGGAGCAGGCGCGACGGCAGGTCCTTGGTCACCACCATGCCCTCGGAGCTTTCGTACATGTCCACCGCGTCGTGGAAGAGCACGAACTGCACGATCTTGCCTGACAACCCGCGGCTCGTCGCGGCGAGCGACTGCGGGATGAGCGACATCGTCATCAGGTAGTCCTTGCCGAGCCCGGCCTTGGGAATCGACAGGTGGAGGTTGTCAGCCGGCTTGAGCGGCGGCGGCGGCGAGGCCTTGGTTTCGGCGGCGGGCGCCGTCGAAATTCCGGGCAGG
>DNDP01000394.1:0-376 GCA_003484235.1 Verrucomicrobiales bacterium | reverse complement strand
AATGCCAGCGACAGGGCGGCGACGAGTGAGAAGCGGGCGGATTTCATGATAGGTGTGCTGTGGCCAAGGCCCGACAGTTAAGCCGAGCCCGGGAAGTCAGGCAAAAGAAAAACCGGCACGGGGTGGTCGGCGATTAGATGGGAGATTACAGCCGGTCAATTCGGGCGGCAAAGGCAGGCCCGTTTCTCCGCCGAACCACCAACCTCAATTGACGAAGCAGAACTCGTCGGTCAGCAGGAGGGCATGGGCGTATCCGGACCACGCGTCCAGTGACCGGACGGCACGCGACGCCTCCGCCGGCCGGCCGCGGCGGTCGTCCCGTCGTTGGACCTGACCGGCCACGTTGGCGCGGGGCTGGACGTTCCGCGCGGGACCA
>DNDP01000460.1:2446-5680 GCA_003484235.1 Verrucomicrobiales bacterium | reverse complement strand
AACAGCATTCAGTTCGGTCCCGATGGGCGGCTGTACGTCTGCGACATCGGGAATCACCGGGTGCGGGTCGTCAATCTGGAGTCCGGCCTCATTTCAACCCTGGCCGGCAACGGCGAGCGGCTGCCGACGCCGGACGGCGCTGCGTTCGCCCAGGTCCCGCTCAACGGGCCGCGGACCCTTGACTTTGATCCCGCTGGCCGGCTCTGGCTGGCGCTTCGCGAAGGGAACCAGGTGTTCGTGCTCGACCTGCAGGCAGGCACGATCCACCACGTGGCCGGCACGGGGGAGAAGGGGTTCACCGGTCATGGCGGCCCGGCCAAGCACGCCACGTTGTCCGGACCGAAGGGCATCGCGATCGGGCCGGATGGAAACGTCTACCTTGCCGACACCGAGAGTCACAGCGTCCGCATGATCGACCTCAAAACCGGCCACCTTGAGCTCATCGCAGGCACGGGGAGCAAGCACGATGGCCCGGATGGCGACCCGCGGAAGTGCGGGCTGGCGCGTCCGCACGGGATATTCGTGGATGCCGACGGGGTCGTTTACATCGGCGACAGCGAGAACCATCGGCTTCGCGTCATCCGGGGGCGCTGAGCCTTCGGCGTCTCCCGGCGCCGCGTTCAGGTTGAAGCCGGCTGCGCTGCCAATTCCTTCTCCGTCTTCAACCGTAGCTGACCGCAGGCGGCATCGATGTCGTGGCCTTTCTCCAGTCGCAGAGTGGCCGTGACGCCGTTCTGCCTCAGCCGCTCGGCGAACGCGATGCAGTGCTCCTCGGCAGGCCGGCGCCACTCGAGGCCCTCGACCTTGTTGTACGGAATCAGGTTCACCTTGGCGTGCAGGCGCTGGGCGAGCTTCGCCAATGGAGCGGTCTGATCGAGGTGGTCGTTCACCCCTTCGATCAGGATGTACTCGAGCGTGATCATCCGGCCCTTGCGTTTCTGGTACTGTTCGGCGGCGGCGGCCAGCTCGTTCAGCGGATACTTCCGGTTCACCGGCATGATGCGGTTGCGCACCTCGTCGGTGGCGCCGTGCAGGGAGATCGCCAGCTGGAACTGCTCGGGTTCCTCGGCCAGGCGGCGGATCTGCGGCGCGAGGCCGCTGGTGGAGATGGTGATCTTGCGCGCGCCGATCCCGCAGCCCCAGGGGGCGTTGAGGATGCGGAGGGCCTTGAGCAGATTGTTGTAGTTGGCCAGCGGCTCGCCCATGCCCATGAACACCAGGTTCGTCACCGCACGCGAGTTGCCCGGTGCGGATGAACCGCCGGCCTCGGCCGCGGCGAGCCGTTCCACCGCGAGAATCTGGCCGACGATCTCGTCCACCCCGAGGTTGCGTTTCCAGCCCTCCAGACCGCTGGCGCAGAACCGGCAGCCATACGCGCAGCCCACCTGCGTGGAGACGCACAGCGTCTGACGGTCGCTCGCCTCGCTGTAGAGCGCGGGATTGGCGGGGATGAGCACGCTCTCGATGAAGGCGCCGTCGGCGAGCTGCCAGAGGAACTTGCGGGTGGTGTCGCGCGCGCCCTGCTGGCGGGCAAGGGTCAGTTCGTGCAGGGAAAACTCCCCGGCCAGCTGCTGGCGAAGGGCCTTCGGGATATTGGTCATTTGATCCCAGCCGGTCGCCCGATGGACGTAGAGCCATTCGAGCAGCTGTGTAAGCCGGTAGGCGGGAGCGCCCCAGTCCTTGAACCGGGCTTCGAGCTCTTCACGCAGCTGGGAACGGATGTCGCACGTCACGGGGGCAGGCAAACGGAGATGCCCCTTTCGTGCAAGCGCGATCATCAGGGGGCGGGCTGGTCGGCGAGCATGGCGCGGAATCTTTCCGCCTCGTCTTTGGACATGGACCTGAGCAGCGGGCGCATTGTGTAGTTCCCGTACATCTTGCCGTCTTTGAAGTAGAGCCAGTCCGAGATTTCAGCTCTCCCCAGCTTCCATTTCTGACCAAACTTTACGTTGCCCACGACGCCGGGATCGTTGCCGATCAGTCCTTCGAATTGGCCGTCCTGATACACCACGTCCGTCAGCCAGAAGTGCTCCACCTTTCCCCGATCTTCGATCGGTGCCTTCACGGCAAAGTCAGTGCCGCTGCCTGCCTGCAGCACCTTGATGAAGATGTCCACCTCGGATCTCGCCCGGGCAATCGCTGCATCCATCTCCTGTGCGTCGTATCCTTCCTCGACCAGTGTTTCGGGCTGGGGGCGGCAGGCTGGGAACAGGCAGATCAGGCCGGCCAGGAGGATCAGGAGCCGCATTGAATTCATTGGTGGATTGGGAAGATCAGAGCCGATCTATTCCGCGGCGTCAATCCGGTGACGGAGCAGCGCGGGCCGCACAATCCTCAATCCGGCCGCTCAGCAAGGAGTGACTTGCCGAATGGCGGCGACTGGATCACCTTGGCCACATGAGCATGGACGAATTGCGCAGCTCGGTTGCCCGGTTGTCAGAACAGCAACAGAACGAGCTGATCGCGTACGTCATTCATCTGCGCCACCAGCGCGATGCGGCTGCCCGGAGGGAACTGGCGTCCCGTTTGGACCGGCAGGATCCGAAAGATTGGGCCAGCCTCGATAGCCTGAAGGAGAGCTGGAAGGACTGATTCATGCGCGGCTACCGGGTGCTGGTCACGATCGAGATGTTGCGGGGTCCCAAGCCATCGCGTGCGTCGCGGGACCGCATCATCCGGTTTCTCGAAAGCCTCGAAGAGGAGCCCTTCCAGCCGGGTGACTATCAGGAACTGGACGAATCGGGCCGGACGCTGCAGATCAAGATCGTCGGCGACATGGCGCTGACATTCTGGGCCGACCACGCCGTCAAAGAAGTCAAAGTTGTCCGCATGGAACGGGCCGATCGGGAATAGGGGCATCCACTGACCTGATCACGGTGCCGAGGGCGTGACAATTCGATAGAACCGCTGCGGACGGCCGCCGAGGGTGTCGTCGACCATTTGCAGCGGCTGGGTGATTCCGGATGCCGGGACGTCCCGCAGCTTGATCCACGTCCCGCTCTCCGCAAAATCCCGCCACAGCACCGAGTAGCTGCGGCCCGCCACCGCCTGAAACTCCAGCGTCACCGAGCCATTGGTCCGGTCCATCGGGCTCACCTTCAGGTAGCTGGTGCCATCCCGCGGCAGCGTGCCTGAAATGAACTCCTGGTAGTTCGTATGCGTGTCCAGGTCGGGATCCGCGCCGTCGCCGCTGATGGCCGGGTTGTTCAATTCTGCGGCCGTGAAGTGTTGCTG
>DNDP01000460.1:0-2252 GCA_003484235.1 Verrucomicrobiales bacterium | reverse complement strand
CTTGAAGTGTTGCTGCTTCCAAGCAGCGATGCCGCTGTTGACGGTGATGGTCACGTCGGCGAAGCCCGTGGCGGCGCCGTCGCCGGCCGTCAACCGCAGCACGTAGGAGCCTGCCACGGAGAAGCTGGCCTGGGATTGACGGGAGGTCGGGGATGAAAAAGTCACCGTGCCGGGGCCGGAAACACGCGACCAGCCATTGGTGAAATGACCGGGATTCAGGGGCAGGCCATCGTCCGTCACCGAGCCGCTGAGCATGGCGACGCCCGAGAGGTCGATGGTCTGGTTGCCGCCGGCGTTGACGACCGGTGCGTTGTTGGCGGGATAAGTGGTGGCGTTGAGTTGCAGGTCAAACGAGATGTCCGAACTGGTGACGCTGTTCTGGTGGATCTCCACTGCGACGGTGTTGAGCCCCTCCTGCACCAGCCCCAGGTTGATGGTTCCCGGGTAGTAGGTGGTTTCTTCCGCCCCGCCGACCGTCACGCTCGAGTAGGTCTGATTGGTGATCACGCCGTTGGGCATGTTGTGGCGGAAAGCCTCGCTCCCGTTCAGGTACACCACCCCGCCGTCGTCACGCCGGAAATATCCCGTCAACGCCAGATACTGCGCCGTCTGCGTCGCCGTGAAGGTCGTCCGGAAGTAGGTCGTGATGTTCTTCTGCACGCCCGCAGCAACGGGATCGGTGTCCACGAACCCGACCACCGTTGCTTCGCCGCCGTCACCATAACCGAGCTCTGCCGGCCCGCTTGGCCAGGTGCTGTCATTGAAGCCCGGAAGCCGCCACGCCGTGCCCTGATCGGTGCCGTTGTCCAGGTATTTCCAGGTCGATCCGGCCGGCAGGACGACCACCTGGCTGGGCGAACGCGTGACGCTGATGACGACATCGTCGCTCGCACTGAGCGCGAAGTCGTCCACCGCAAGGCGAAATGTGTAGGTGCCGGAGCCCGGCAGGCTGACGGTGGGCGTCAACGAGTGACGATCGGAGAACAGGACCCCGGCCGGGCCGCTCACCAGCGACCACGTGGGCAATGCACCGCCGGGTGGGGTCGGCAAGCCGTCATCAACAAAAGAGCCGGAGAAGTTGGCGTCGATCGGGAACTGGGTCGCCGACAGCGACTGATCGAGGCCGGCGAAGACGCGCGGTGTGCGGTTGGCGAAATTGTCCAGTCCGGGCGAGGCGAGCCCCGGTGCAGCCCGCCAGTTCACGGGGTCATTGCCATAGGCCGAGGAATTCAGCCGTTCCAGGGACGGACCGATGCCGTCGGCATCGATCGGCCAGGGCGCTTTGTCGTTGTAGCGGACCGCATCCACCACGAAATAGGGGGTGAAGTAGACGCCGGGCGTCAGCTCGTCGGTCTTGTCCGGTTGCAGCAGTTCGAGCAGTTCGCCGCTGTCTTGCAGTGAACCGGTGAACGGGCCGAGGACCTGCACGCCGGCCGGCACGCTGTATTTTGCCCGGAAGGTGGCGGGGTCGATGGCGGTGACCACCAGCAGCCCGTTGGCGGGCAGGGTCACGTTGGCGGGGAACCGAAAATTGATGCCCGCGATTTTCCACGTGTTGGTCGCCCACTGGGGGTTGGCCGGATCGGAGTAGAACAGCGGGACCGCCGTGCCGGTCAGGTTCCTCAACTCAACAAATTCATCATCGCCCGGCTTGGGGTGATAGTGAATCTCGTTGATCACCACCGGTCCAACGCGCGGACCCGAATTCAGACCGGGCAGCGTGCGGTTGAGTTGGGCGGGATGCTGCAGCTCGCCGACGCTGTTCAGGTGCCGGCCAAAGGACACCGCATTCTGGGCCGCGCCGAATGCAAACCCATCGCTGTAGCCGGTCAGGTTTCCAGCCGTGTCGGCCGAGAAGAGGTAAACCTCCTCGCCGTAGGAGCTGAGAGTGAAGCTCGGATCCACGCCGGGCACGGGATTGAAGCTCTGCTCGTTGAAGATCAGGTGCCCCCCCGCCGGAATAATCGTGTTGTCGGGAATGCGAAACTTCTTCGGCGTGCTGAAACTGTCGGTAAGAAACCAGCCGCCGATCGGCGCATTGGTGGCTTCGAGATTTCGGAGCTCGATGGTGTCCGACAGGGGCGGATCCGTGTGGGTCAGCACCTCGTTGACGACTACGCGCGGAAGGAAGGAAGGCGGATCGTCGGCACCGGGCGAGCCGCCCAGCACGGTGCTGGCTCGCCAGTTGGTTGGGTCGTTGGGGTCGGGGTTGGCATTGTTGAACAGCGGCACGAGCGAGAAGCCGGCGCCCT
>DNDP01000066.1:9700-11024 GCA_003484235.1 Verrucomicrobiales bacterium | reverse complement strand
GGTTGCAGAGGTGGTTAATGAATCGATTCACGTAGACGAACTCGTTGGCGGCCAGCAGCACGCGGCAGAGGCGCTCCCAGTCGGCCAACGCGGGAGTTTGCGCGGCGGGTTCGGCGGCTGACCGGAGATCCCGGACCAGCAATTCCGTTTCCTGCGCCGTTGGCGGACGGGCGAACAGACGCAGATAAAGGTTCTCGATGCGGGCTTTCACGTCTTCCGCGTTGCCGGTCGCCACCGTGGCGGCCAGATCGCGGGCCGCCTGCAGGGCCAGTTCGCTGTTCAACATGAACAGCGCCTGGCTGGGAACGATCGTGGCCGCCCGGTTCTGATGGTGGACCGCCGGGTCCGCGGCGTCGAAGGTCGCGAACATCTCGTAGCCGGCCGCCCGGACCACCGGCAGGTAGACGGCGCGGGTTGGCTTGTCGAATCGTGCCTGGTCCGCCTTGTAGTAGTTCTGGTTCTTCTCGAGGTCCCCGAGCGAATACGTGCCGGACCGATCCAGCTTGCCGGAGACGAAGAGCAGCGCGTCGCGAATCGGTTCGGCCTCGAGACGGCGCCGGTTCTGGCGCCAGAGCAGCAGGTTGTCGGGATCGAGTTCGGCGGCGCGTGCATCCGACCGGCTGCTGCGCCGATACGTTTCGGAGAGCATGATCGTGCGGTGCAGCGCCTTCACCGACCAGCCGCCGGAAACGAACTCGTTGGCCAGCCAGTCCAGCAGTTCCGGATGGGTCGGCTCTTCGCCCCGCGGCCCGAAGTTGGAAGGCGACCGGACCAGGCCGCTGCCGAAATGACCCTGCCAGACGCGGTTGACCATGACCCGGGCGGTCAAAGGATGCCGCGGGTCCACCAGCCAATCGGCCAGCTCCAGGCGACCGCTGTTGGTGGCGCCGATGACCGGCGAAGGAAGGCAGTCATCAAACAGGCGGATGACCCCGCGCGGCGTGGGCTCGGCCGCCGGCGTCAGGTGGTTGCCGCGCAGATGCACCGCGAGATCGACCGGCTCACCCTCCTTGACGGCCATCGTCTTGGGCAGTGCGGGACCGGCGGCTTCGAGCTTCTTGAGCTGCTCCTTGAGCTCCTTCAGCCGTTCGTCGCGCTTCTCGGCCGTCTCATCCTTTTCCAGGGTGCCGATCTCCGCCTTCTTCTCCGCGATCTCCCGTTCATGTGCCGCGATGATCGACGCGTTCTCGGGCTGCTCGAGCACGGTTTCCACCCAGCGTGAAACGTGGTTCGTGTTGGCCATCGTCCTGGTGCTCCGGAATATGCCCGCCATGGCGAAGTAGTCCTGCTGGGAAACCGGGTCGAACTTGTGGTCGTGGCAGCG
>DNDP01000066.1:609-9529 GCA_003484235.1 Verrucomicrobiales bacterium | reverse complement strand
TTGTGGTCGTGGCAGCGGGCACAGCTGACGGTCAGTCCGAGAAAGGTCTTGGTAACGACGTCAATCTGTTCATCAACGACATCGATCAGCAGCTTGTCCTTGTCCTGCTCGGCCAGCATCTTCGGTCCCAGCGCCAGAAACCCGGTGGCGATGATCTGGTCCCAGTCCGCCGCCGGATCGCCCGTGGGCGGCAGCAGATCGCCGGCGAGCTGTTCGCGGATGAACTGGTCATAGGGCTTGTCCTGGTTGAACGACCGGATCACGTAGTCGCGGTAACGCCAGGCGTTCGGGTGCGCCATGTTTTCGTCCGCGCCGTTGGTGTCCGCATAGCGCGCCAGGTCGAGCCAGAACCGGCCCCAACGCTCGCCGTAGGCCGGCGACGCCAGGAGACGATCGATCAGCCGTGCGTAGGCGTCCGGTCCCTCGTCGTTGACGAACTCGGCGATTTCCTCCGGCGTCGGCGGCAGGCCGCTAAGGTCGTAGGCCGCCCGGCGGATGAGCGTGTGTGGGTCGGCCGGGCCATTGGCTTGGAGCCCCTGCTGGTGGAGGCGGCGCAGCACCAGCCCATCTATGGGTGAAGCCGCCGACTCCGCTTTGAAGGCCGATCCCGCCCCGACTGCCACCGGCTGAAAGGCCCAATGTCCTTGGGACTGTGGTTCGCCTGAGGCAAGGCTCGCCGACGGGCGGACCAGCAGCAGTGTCAGGAGGACGACGAACCACGGATGTCCGGGCCTATGCCGGTGCCGACTTTCCACGGGCTGGAGGTGCTGCTTCACGGACGATCTGGTGCACCTTGCCGAAATCCGGCTGGCTCTTCAAGCGGTCAACCGGGAAACGACCGGCGAACGGCCGCTACTTCCCGACGTATTTGACCCGGTAAACCTTGTGGCCGGAGTCGTCGCTGAAAACGATCGAACCGTCCGGCGCCTGCGCGCAGTCGACCGGGCGCCCGAGCACTTCGTCGCCCTTGAGGAAGCTGACGATCTTCTGCTCGCCCCACGGATGGCCGTCCTCGAAGTAAACGCGTGACAGACAGTAGCCGACTTTCTCGGCCGCGTTCCAGCCGCCCTTCTGCGCGACGAACGCGTCGCCGTGCGCGCCGGGGATCTTGTCGCCGGTGTAGAAGAGCAGCGAATTCGCCGAGCTGTGCGAGGGCATCAGCCACTCGGGGATCGTGGCCATGCTCGCGTATTCGACGAGCTTCGGGTGGTCCAGGAAATTCGGGTTGGGCTGGTTCTTTCCGACGAGCCAGGGGTGACCGTAAAAGTGCCCTTCCTGGTAGTGGTTCAACTCCGCCGGCGGATTGTGGCTGGTGATCGGCTTGCCGAACTTGGCCACGGTGGGGGTCTCCCACTTCTGGGCGAGTTCGTCGATGTCGTGATCGACCCCCCACACTTCGTCGGTACCGGGGCGGATGACCAGCTTCTCGGAATTGCGCAGGCCCGACGCGAACAGCTTCTTGCCCGAGCCGTCGAGGTTGAACGTCCAGATCTTCTTCCGCTCGGAGGCGTCGATCGGTTCGTCGGTGGCGTTCGTTTGATCGCCAACGTGCGTGTAAATCTTGCCGCCATGGATCAACAGCGCGCGCCAGCTGTGACCGCCGCGGCCGCCGGTCGGCAGTTGTTCCTCGCCAAGCACCTCCACGATCTCGTCGGCCTTGCCGTCGCCGTCGGTGTCACGGGCCTTGGAAATGGAATTCAACTGGGCGAACCACAGCCAGCCGTCGTGCCACTGCATTCCCTGCAGGATGGTCCGGGGATCCCTGCCCTCAACGAAGTCGAACTGCTTTTCATAAATACCGTCGCCATTGGCGTCCGTGCACGCGTAGATCGCACCCTCCTTGGGCACGCTGACATAAAGGGTGCCGTTCGGGCCGAACGCCAGGAAGCGCGGCGACTTCAGGGCATCCACCGCGACGGAAAGCTGGTAGCCTTCGCGTACCCAGACGCCGTCCGGGACGGCGGCGGACTGCGCGGGCAGGGCGCTGAGGAGGGAAGCCGTGATCAGGGCGGCGGGAAGGGATCGTAGCAGGGCGCGAAGGTTCATGGCAGCGGAGGAGTAGGGGTTGGAAACGATGTCCCGCGAGGATGGACATCCGACGGAGGCGAGGCAACGCCAATCTCGGAAATGGGCCGGTCCTTCGGTTTCATGTCTTCGGGCTCGCCAGACGCCGGACCTTCCGATAGCAATGCCAGCATGGCCGGAGAAATCACCCACTTGCAGAGGGCGATCGATTCGGGCGAGGCCGGTGCCGACGGCGGTCTGTTTCCGCTGTTGTACGACGAGCTGCGCCGGCTGGCCGCCTTCCAGATGGCGCGTGAGCGGCCCGGCCAGACGTTGCAGCCCACCGCGCTGGTCCATGAGGCGTGGATGCGTCTGGGGGGAGATCAGAAACAATGGCACAACCGGGCGCATTTTTTGGGTGCCGCTGCGGAAGCGATGCGCCGCATCCTGATCGATCGGGCCCGCAAGCGGAACCGCGTCCGCCACGGCGCCGGACTGCGAAGGGTCAACCTCGAAGCGGTGGATGTTGCGACGACCACCGATGATGAAACCCTGCTCCGCCTGAACGACGCCCTGGAGAAACTGGCGGCCGAATCGCCCGCACGGGCGGAACTGGTCAAGCTGCGGTTCTTCGCGGGGCTCGGTCTGGCGGAAGCCGCGGCCACGCAGGGCGTCTCTCTGGCGACGGCCAAGCGTCACTGGGCCTACGCGAGGGCGTGGCTGCTCTGTGAGCTGAAGGATCGCTGAAGTTTGGAAACTGTCTCCGCCTGAGCGACGGCATCGTTTCGCTTCTGCTGTCGAGCGGGGTCCGGCGCGATGAGCCTTTTGGGCGGCAGATGACGCCACTTTCCATGATGAAACCCGATTTTCAGAAGATCGAAGCGTTGTTCGATCAAGCCCGGCTGCTCCCCCCCGCCGAACGCGAGGCCTATCTGCACGGCGCCTGTGGTGCGGACATGGAGCTGAAACGGCGTGTGGAAGCGTTGTTGGCGGCGCACCACGAAGAATCGGGCTTTCTGCCGGACGACCCGAAGACCGAGAGCCCGGCCACGGAGTCGGATGAAGCGGCCTCCACCGAGGGAGCCGGAGCGGCGATCGGCCGCTACAAGCTGCTGGAGAAGCTCGGCGAAGGCGGTTTCGGCGCGGTATGGGCCGCCGAACAGCGCGAGCCCGTCAAACGCCGGGTCGCCCTCAAGATCATCAAGCTCGGGATGGACACGCGGCAGGTCGTCGCCCGATTCGAGGCCGAGCGCCAGGCCCTGGCGCTGATGGATCATCCGAACATCGCCAAGGTGCTTGACGCCGGCAGCACCGACCATGGCCGGCCCTATTTCGTGATGGAGCTGGTGAAGGGCATTCCCATCACGAAGTACTGCGAGCAGGAGAAGCTGGATATCGGGCGCCGGTTGGATTTGTTCGTCAAGGTCTGCCAGGCCATCCAGCACGCGCATCAGAAGGGGATCATCCATCGCGACATCAAGCCCTCGAACATCATGGTCACGCTGCACGACGGCGAACCGGTCCCCAAGGTGATCGATTTCGGGATCGCCAAGGCCACCCAGCAGGAGCTGACGGAGAAGACCATCTACACGCAGTACAGCCAGTTCATCGGCACGCCTGCCTACATGAGCCCGGAACAGGCGGAGATGAGCGGTTTGGACATCGACACCCGGAGCGACATCTATTCGCTCGGTGTGCTTCTGTATGAGCTGCTCACCGGCACGACGCCCTTTGAGACAAAGGAGTTGCTCAAATCCGGCCTGGACGAGATGCGCAAGATCATCCGGGAACGGGAGCCGGTGCGGCCCAGCACGCGGTTGAGCCAGACCAGGAACGTTGCCCACACGGCCTCCGCTCCGGGACGCCCTCCTTCGCTGCCCTCGGACCTGGACTGGATCGCCATGAAGTGCCTGGAGAAGGACCGCTCGCGCCGCTACGAAACGGCCAATGGCCTGGCAATGGATGTCCGGCGGCATCTCGCCCATGAGCCCGTGGTGGCCCGCCCGCCCAGTGCAGGGTATCGGTTGCAGAAGGCGTTTCGGCGGCACCGGCTGCAGTTCCTGGGCGCCCTCGGCTTCCTGGGTGTGCTCGTTGCGGGAATAACGTTCAGCGGCTGGCAGGCCATTGAAGCACGCCGTGCGCAGCGGTCGGCGGAGGCTGCGCAGTTGCGCGAGATGGAACAGCGCTTGGCGGCACAGGCGGCCCAGGAGGTCGCCTCGACGGAACGCGAACGTGCGGACGAGGCGGCCCGCGAAGCCTCCCGCAACGAGGACCAGGTCCGTCGCCTGCTTTACGTCTCCGACATGAACCTCGCCCAGACGGCGCTGCGTATGAACAACGTGGGCAAGGCACGCCGCCTGTTGGAACGCCATCGCCCCGCCGTTGGTGAGCCCGACCTGCGGGGATGGGAATGGCGGTACCTGTGGCAGCTGACGCGAAGCAGCGCCCTTGGCACCCTGACGAATCGTCCGGTGACGGGATTCTCGATCAGCTTCGCGGCCAGCGGACTTCAACTGGCCGTTGGCTGGATGGATGGCCGGGTCGAGCTGTGGGATGTGCCCGGCCGGCGACTGATCCGGACTTTGAATGAAGGCGGGCATGTTCAACAGGGGCGGGTGGCCTTCTCGCCGCTGGGATCGCTGCTGGCAGCCACCGCCGGCTACCGGGAGGTTGTGCTGCATGATCTTGCCTCGGGAACTGAAACCCTGCTTTGGCGGGATGCGTCGGCCGTTCGCTGGACTGTGCGGGACCTTTCCTTCTCGCCGGACGGTTCGAAACTGGTTGTCTATGCCGGTTCGGACCAGGCCCACGGTGACGAGGCCCTTGTCATCTCCGTCGCCACCGGCCGGGTGGAATACCATCACCGCGCAGCCTTCAGCGAGACCCTCCATCACGGCGCCGCCCGACTGTCCCCCGACAACCGGCGTCTCTACGTCGCCGAGTCCGACGCCCGCGCCTATCGCTACGGCATCCGGTGCATCGACCTCGAAAGCGGCGCCGAATTGTGGCGAACCCGGTCAGAGCGGGATTACGGGCTGACCGCCCTGGATCTTTCGCCGGACGGCCAGTTTCTCGTCTCGGGGTCGGGCTTTGAAGATCCGTCCATCCGCGTCTGGGATGCGGCGACGGGCGGGCTGCTGCGGCGGCTGGACGGGCACACGAGCTGGGTGTGCAAACTCAGGTTTACGCCCGACGGCCAGCGGTTGATCTCGGCGGCGGCGGATCAATCCATCCGCATTTGGGACGCCGCCTCGTGGAGTGAGGTGGAAGTTTTGCGCGGGCACCTGGACGAGGTGCATGACGTGGCCGCTTCCAACGCGGCGGAACTGCTGGCCTCGGCGGGCAAGGATGGCCAGGTGCTGCTGTGGGCCGACAACGCTCGGACTGCGGCGGGCGAAT
Source organism: Verrucomicrobiales bacterium (assembly GCA_003484235.1). GTDB lineage: Bacteria > Verrucomicrobiota > Verrucomicrobiia > Limisphaerales > RI-55 > RI-55. Next base: position 4,126 of record DNDP01000066.1, on the reverse strand, counting down.
ACTTCCAGCTGCCGGAATCGCTCCGCCACCGGGATGTGCTGCAGGTGGGAGAGGCGGAGGCGTTGCTTCTGCTCCCGGACGGGCCGGCGTCGCTGGTGGATCTGAGAAACAACACGACGCTGCGCCAGTTGGGCGAACTGGGCGCTTCCAGCAACATCCTGTGCCTGGCCGGAACCAACCGCCTGTTCAGCTGGGACGGCGGCGGCCGGATCGTTCAGCACGAACTGGAGGGGGCGCGGCTGCTCCCCCGAGGCGTGCTCCAGACCGAGCTGGCGGCGGGCCCCCAGGCCGCTGCCGCAAGCCTGGCACGGCGGCGCATCGCCTGGGTTGCCGAGCCCTCCTCCGTCCTGGTCCAGGTCGTGAACCTGGATGCGCCGGAACGCAGGCTGACTCTCACCAACTCCGTGCCGGGTGCCCAGGGGTTGCGCTTCCTCGACGAAGATCGAAAGCTGGCGTTGATTGCGGAGGACCGATCGCTGCGCGTGTGGGACGTCGAATCCGGCAAGGACGAACTTTTCGTCGAGAGTCCTGTCAGGGATGCCGCAATTGCGGACGGAGGCCGGGCATTGGTGGCCGTGGTGCTGGTCGATCGCAAATTCGTGGTCCGGGCCTATGATCTGGCGAATGCGGCACGGCTGCTGTGGAGCGCCGCAGGCAGGCATTCCTCCCGTCACGTGGCCGTTTCTCCCGATGGCAATCTCGTTGCGACGTCCGACGAAGGCGGCGGCGTCAGTCTCTTTCTTCCCCGGTCGGGACAACTCGTCGGCGTTCTGCACGGACACCTGAATGCGGCCTTTGGAGTTGCGTTCTCTCCCGATGGCCGGCGGCTGATCTCCGGGTCCGGCGGCCGCGAAGCGGCCAAAGTCTGGGACGTGGAAACAAAACAGGAACTCCTGACGCTGGCCGGCACCGGTTCATTCCTGCCCCAGGCCCGCTGGAGCGGCGATGGCAATGTCATTCAGCTGGGCCGGCCGTGGCAGGCGTGGCGTGCGCCGTCGTGGAAGGAGATCGAATCAGCCGAACGGGTCGCCGATCGGAAACCCGGAGACCTGCCGTGAAGGCTTCCCGCGGAGTCCCGCCGTCCCGGGCGCCGTGGCCGCGCCCTTCAACGATCCACATGCTCAGCATCGGCAGAGGCGATGGAAGTGGCACCATTTCCGGAACGCCGCGCACGGCATCGCAAACCGGGAGCTGGGTGCCGGACCTCAGGCCGTTGGTTCCAACCGGAGTTCAGCGAAGCCTTGATTCCCGGATTAAGGGCTGACACATCCGCCGGCAGGCGCTATACCCTCTGGTCAATCACTTCAACCTCCAACCGGACTCGAGCCATGATCACACTCAAGATAAACGGCGAGACCCGCCGCTTCGACGGGGATCCGGAGATGCCGCTGCTGTGGTATCTCCGCGACCTCCTGCAGCTGACCGGAACCAAGTATGGCTGCGGCCGCGGCCTCTGCGGCTCCTGCACCATTCACGTGGATGGCGTCGAGTCGCGGGCGTGCGTTACGACCGTGGGCAGCGCCGAAGGCAAGAATGTCGTGACGATCGAAGGCTTGAGCCGTGACGCGCAGCATCCGGTCCAGAAAGCCTGGATGGACCACGACGTTCCCCAGTGCGGCTACTGCCAGAGCGGCCAGATCATGGCCGCCGCTTCCCTCCTCAAGAACACGCCCAAACCCTCGGACGCCGACATCGACGCCGCGATGGTGGGGATCATCTGCCGCTGCGGCACCTACCAGCGGATCCGCCAGGCGATCAAACAAGCTGCGGAGGCAACCGTATGAACCGGATCACCGTCATCAACCGCCGCGCCTTTCTCGGTGGACTCGTCACGGCAGGCGCCTTCGTGCTGGGCGCTCGGCTGCTTCCCTCCCGCGTGCTCGCCGCGTCCGATGCCGAATCCGCCGCTTGGAGCCCGAACCTTTTCCTCGGCCTCGAACCGGACGGTTCGGTCATCATCATCGCGCACCGCTCCGAAATGGGTACGGGCATCCGTACGGCCCTGCCGATGGTCGTCGCGGATGAACTGGACGCGGACTGGGAACGCGTCCGCATCGAGCAGGGCATCGGCGATGACCGCTACGGCTCGCAGAACACCGACGGCTCGCAGTCGATCCGCGATTTCTACGACACCATGCGCGAAGCCGGAGCCACCGCGCGACAGATGCTCGTCTCGGCGGCGGCGAAGAAGTGGAACGTCCCGGTCTCCGAATGCAGCACCGGCAAGCACGGGGTCCTGCATGCGAAAACCAACCGCCGGCTCGGCTACGGCGCCCTCGTCGCCGACGCCGCCAAGCAACCGGTGCCGAAGAAGGAGGAACTGCAGTTCAAATCGCCGGCCGACTTCCGTTACATCGGCAAGGACATGCCGGTGTCGAACCTGCAGGAGCTGTGCTCGGGACGCGGAATCTTCGGCATCGACGCCACCATGCCCGGCATGGTCCACGCCTCGATCGAACGTTCGCCCGTCCTCGGCGGCACGCTGAAGAGCCATGACGACTCCGAGGCGCTCAAGGTCAAAGGCGTGCAACGGACGGTGGTGTTGGACGGATTCAAAGGGGCGCACGGGTTTCAGGCGCTCGGCGGTGTTGCCGTCATCGCCGACAACACCTGGTCGGCAATGAAGGGCCGTCAGGCGCTGAAGGTCACCTGGGATCCGGGTGCCAACGCCGGCTACAACTCCGAGCCCTACCGGAAGGAGCTGCTGACCACCGTCAGCCGGCCGCAGAAGGCCGCGCGCAATGTCGGCGATGTGGATGCGGCGTTTGCCAAAGCGGGCACGATTCACGAGGCGCACTACTACGTCCCGCACCTGGCCCACGCGCCGATGGAACCGCCGGTGGCGGTTGCGGAGGTCAAGGACGGCAGGGCGTTGATCTACGCGGCCACCCAGAACCCGCAGGCGGTGCAGGACACCGTCGCGGCGGCGCTCGGCATCGACAAGAAAAACGTCGAGTGCCATGTCACGCTGCTGGGCGGAGGCTTCGGCCGGAAGTCCAAGCCCGACTACGTGGCCGAAGCCGCGTTGTTGTCGAAGGCGGTGGGCAAGCCCGTCAAGGTCACGTGGACGCGCGAGGACGACATCCGGTTCGACTACCTGCATTCCGTCGCGGCCATGTATCTCAAGGCGGCCCTTGATGCGAACGGCCGCCCGACGGCCTTGCTGAAGCGGAGCGCCTTTCCGACGATCGTCTCCACGTTCAATGGATCCGCGACCGAGGGGGCGCCGTGGGAGCTGGGCATGGGCTGGACCGACATGCCGTTCGACATCCCGAACATCCGCGCCGAGAACGGCCCGGCGAAGCACCACGTCCGGATCGGCTGGCTGCGCTCGGTTTCGAACATCTACCACGCGTTCGCGCTGCATTCGTTCATCGACGAGCTGGCGCATTTGGCGAAACGGGATCCCGTGGAGTACCTGCTCGATCTCCTCGGCAAGCCGCGGAAGATCGACTTCCCGGCCGAGGGCACGAACTACACCAACTACGGCAAACCGCTGGAGCAGTTCCCCGTCGAC
>DNDP01000066.1:0-392 GCA_003484235.1 Verrucomicrobiales bacterium | reverse complement strand
AGGAGCAGTTCCCCGTCGACATCGGCCGGATGCGCAATGTCGTCGAACTCGCCGCTGAAAAGTCCGGTTGGGCTAACAAGAAACCCGGCAACGGCCGCGCCCTGGGCATTGCAGTGCACCGCAGCTTCCTTTCCTACGTCGCCTCGGTCGTGGAGGTGGAACTCGGCGAAAACGGCGCGATCCGAATTCCGCGGGTGGACGTCGCGGTGGACGTCGGCACGGTGGTCAGTCCTGACCGGGTGAAGGCGCAGTTCGAGGGCGGCGCTGTCTTCGGTGCCTCCATCGCGCTCATGGGCAAGATCACCGCGACAAGCGGCGTGATCGACCAGACGAACTTCGACAGCTACCCGGTCGCCCGCATGACCGACGCGCCCAGGATGCTGGAAGAGGTT
>DNDP01000059.1:4373-4930 GCA_003484235.1 Verrucomicrobiales bacterium | reverse complement strand
GATGCAGCCGGGCGCGACCACGGCGGGCGTGCCGGTCCGGCCGGCCGCGTCCAGGCGCGTGGGACCGGCGGACAGGATGCCGCCGACCAGTTCATCGGCCCACTCGGTGGTGGTGAGGTCCAGCACGCCGGCAATGATGCCCGAGTCGATCAACGACTCCATGGTGCGGCCACCGGTGCCGGTGGCGTGGAACACCAGCACCTCATAGCCGGCCTGTTCGAGGATTGTCCGGGCGGCCAGCACGCAGTCATTGGTGTTGCCGAACATGCTCGCGGCGATCAGCGGCCTGTCCTGGCCGGCGGGAACCTTAATCTCGACCATGCCGCAGATCGCGCCGGCCGCGCGGGCGAAGATCGGCCGCGAGATGCGGTTGATGCCGGCGACATCCACGATGCTGGGAACGAGCACGATGTCCCGTGAACCGACATAGGGGGTCGTGTTGCCGCTTGCGAGCGTGCTGACCATGACCTTGGGAAAACCGATCGGCAGGGCCCGCATCGCGGCGGAGCCAATCGACGTCCCGCCTCCGCCGCCCAGTGAGATGATCCCGTCGATGA
>DNDP01000059.1:3785-4220 GCA_003484235.1 Verrucomicrobiales bacterium | reverse complement strand
TGCGGCCTTCGGCGACCAGACGGGCCGCCAGTATGGCCGCCGCGCCGGCCATCGCCGCCACGGTTTCGCCGCGATCCTTTCTGGCGGCGAGGGCGGCAATGTCCACGCCGGCTTGCCGAGCCACCTCCTCGCGGCTGATGTCGGGTTTGAGCAGCGGTTTGCCCAAGGCGCCCACATCGATCACCAGCGTCTGGTGGCCCCGGGCGCGGATCAGTTCTGCCACAAAGCCGTGTTCTTCGCCCTTCGTGTCGAGCGTGCCGAGGACTGCGATGGTAGCCATAGAATGGCAGAGGCTATGACTCGACAGTGGTCGCCGCGACAAAAAAAGTCGCCCGCGAAGAACGGAGGCCGGTGTCGTGCACGGATGCCGAAGCCGGACAACAATCTGATTGCCTGCGTCGAACGGCGATCGTTTCATCCGGACATGAAGACCCG
>DNDP01000059.1:2055-3562 GCA_003484235.1 Verrucomicrobiales bacterium | reverse complement strand
ACCCGTTCCGAACCTGGCTGTCGCGTCGTTCCGCTGCTGCCGGATCGCCTGCCCGATTTTGAACGGCTGTTCGGTCGAAACGGAGCCTGCGCCGGCTGCTGGTGCATGTGGTGGCGCCTGCCGCTCAAGGAATGGAAGGCCGGCAAGGGCCAGGGGAATCTCAAGGCCGTCCGCCGACTCGTGAAGGCCGCCGATCTCCCGCCCGGTCTCCTGGCCTATGTGGAGGACGAACCGGCCGGTTGGATCGCACTGGCTCCCCGCGCGGAATATCCTCGGCTGGCCGGGAGCCGGGTGCTGAAACCGGTGGACGACCAGCCGGTTTGGTCGGTGACCTGTTTCTTCATCGCCCGCGCTCACCGGGGTCGTGGGCTCGGCCTGGCGTTGTTGGAGGCTGCCGTCGAGTTCGCCCGCGACCAGCGTGCCGAATGGCTGGAAGGATACCCGGTCGAACCCCGATCCCGGCAGGCGGACGCGTTCGTCTATACGGGGCTCCGCTCGACCTTCGCGAAAGCCGGTTTTGAGGAAGTTGCCCGGAGATCGCCCACACGGCCGATCATGCGGCGGAAGCTTTGAGAGTGAGGCGCCTCAGGTTTCTCGGCGGAGCACCTCGAGCGGTGGATGGGTCCCCACGCCTCGCGAGGAAAGGAGGCCGGTCAGCGTCGTGAGTCCGCACACAACGACCAGCGTCGCCACCAGCGAGAAGGGATCCGGACTGAAGCCGGTATTGAACACAAACTCCGCCAGCATCCAGGTGGCGGCGACCGAGAGCCCGATTCCCACCAGCGCGGCCAGCCCTCCGAGGGAGAGATACTCGGCCAGCAGGATCTGGCGAATCTGTTTGCGGGAGGCACCCAGCGTCCGCAGCAGCACGCTCTCCTGCATCCGCTGGAAACGGCCGGTGAGAATCGCGCCCGCCAGCACCAGCAGGCCGGTGGCCACCGTGAACAGCGCCATGAAGCGGACGACGAACGCGATCTTCGAAACCACCGAATCGATGGTGCGCAGGATCAGCGTGAGATCGATCGCCGAGACGTTGGGAAACTGCTTCACCACCTCACGCTGGAGCCGGGCGGAGGCCTCGGCATCGGCGACCTTCGTGACGAGGATGTGAAATGCCGGCGCCTCTTCGAGGATGCCCAGCGGGAAGACCACGAAGAAGTTCGGCTGCACCCGACGCCAGTCAACCGACCGCAGGCTGGCGACCCGCGTTTTCACCGGCACACCCTGGATGTCCCAGACGATTCCGTCGCCGATGCCGACGTTCATCTGGCGGGCCACTCCGTCTTCCAGCGAGATCGGGATCTCCTCCATGTCGGCCGCAACTTCGGAGATCCACTCGCCGGCCACGAGTTTCTCGGTGTCACGCAGGCGGCCGCTGAAGGTGGAACGGAACTCCCGCCGAAGAATCCAGCCGGGCACGCGGTCCTGTCGGTTGGTGGCGCGGTCCTCCACCGGCCGGCCCTTGATGGAAGCGATCCGCATGGTGACGATGGGCGCGGCGTCAATC
>DNDP01000059.1:1371-1913 GCA_003484235.1 Verrucomicrobiales bacterium | reverse complement strand
TGGGCGCGGCGTCAATCACCGGAAAGCCGTTGGCCTGCAGCAGGGATTCCAGTTCCGCGCGTTGATCGGGCTGGATGTCGAACAGGATGGCGTTCGCCTGTCCCTCGGCGCGGCCGGCGACGATCTCCTTCAAAAGCGAATGCTGCGTCAGGTGAAGCGTGAGGATGAGGAAGGTGCCCAGTCCGACGCTCAGCAGCAGGAGCGTGGTGCGGTTGTTGGGCCGGTGCAGGTTGGCCAGTCCCTGCCGCCACACGAACGGCAGCCAGCCGGGCGTGAGCTTGCGGGCGGCCACGGCGACACCCTTGGCGCACAACCAAAGGCAGGAAAAGGCGATGCCAAGCCCCACTGCGAATCCCACGCCGTCGCGCGTGCGGCGCGTGTGCGTCAATGTGAAGCCCAGGATGAACAGACCAATAGCGAGAAACACGAGCCATAACAGGACGTCGGTGCGTCGGGAGGTTTCGAAGGAGGACCGGATCGCCGCCAAGGGCGAAACCCGGCGGACACCCAGAAGAGGGATCAGGCCGAACAGCGCGCAGGCC
>DNDP01000059.1:0-1196 GCA_003484235.1 Verrucomicrobiales bacterium | reverse complement strand
CAGGCCGAACAGCGCGCAGGCCGCGAAGCCGATGCCGGCAGCCGACGCGATGGAACCCCAGGCCAGATGGAACTTGATGTCGATTGGGATGAAATCACCCACCACCCGGGGGAGGATGAGCTGCACCATGATCCCGATCGCGCTGCCGGCAATGGCGCCCAGCAGTCCCAGGGCAATGCTCTGGGCAAGGTAGACCGCAAACGTTTGGGCCGTCGTGCAGCCCAGGCAACGCAGCACGGCGACCGACGGCAGCTTGCCGCGGATGTGCACATGGATGGCGCTGGCCACTCCCACGCCGCCCAGCAGCAGCGCCACAAAGCCGACGAGGTTCAGGAAGTTGTAGAGATTCTCCATCGCCCGCCCGAGATCACGCTGCCGTTCCTTCACGGTGTCCGCGCCGAGCTGGAGCTGCTCCAGGGACGGGCGCAGATCGTCAACGAGCTGCTCGGCATCGACGGAATCCGGCAGCCGGTAGAACACGCGGTACCTCGCCAGACTGCTGCCGGTCAGCAGTCCGGTGGCCTCGATATCGGCCATCCGCAGATAGACGCGCGGTGCGATTGTCGAGAAGGTCATCGTCTCGCCGGGCACCTTCTGGAGTGATCCCACCACCCGGGTCACGAGCTTCCCGACCCGGATGTCGTCCCCCACGTTGGCGCCGAACTGGGCCAGCAACGATTCATCCACCAGCGCGCCGCCCGTTTCGCGGAAGGCCGCTTCGGCCTCCGCCGGTTCGGTCTCAAACTCGCCGTAGAAGGGGAATCCACCTTCCAGCCCACGCACCTGCACCAGCCGGGTGCCTTCGGTCGCGGGGAAATAGATCATCGAGGCGAAACTCACCTCCGTGGACCGCTCGCCTGCAACGGTGCCGAGGAACGCCTGCCGTTCGTCATCGAGCGCCCGACGGGAGCTGACCACGAGATCGGCGCCGAGCAGTTCCTTCGATTGATCCTCGATCGCGCGTTCGAGGCTGGTGCCAAACGAACCGATGGCCACCAGCGCGGCGATGCCGAGGACGATCGAGGAGGAGAACAGCAGCAGGCGCCGGCGGCTGGTACGGCTGTCGCGCCAGGCCATCTGCCAGGACCAGCGGGATGTCAAATGACGGAGCAGGGCGATCATCGGCTTGCGGAGTCGCTGATGAGCGAGCCTCCCTTGAGCCGGAGCACCCGGCCGGCACGTTCGGCCAGTTCCGG
>DNDP01000061.1:6491-6756 GCA_003484235.1 Verrucomicrobiales bacterium | reverse complement strand
ACGGCCTCGATGATCCGGTAGAAGCGGTGCTCCTCGCCGGCGGCGTCCGGGTCCACAAAGTGGAGATGACCGTCACGCACGGTGTTCTCCTCGACCCGGTGCCAATGCCGGAAGTCCGTGGTGAACTCGATCCGGTAGCTCACTCCGGCCCGGCCGTCGAAGCACAGGTTGACCATGCCGTCCGGCAGTTCGCGGCAGTCGGGCCGCGGCCGGTCGTGGTCGAGAATGTAGGCTCCCGCCCGGCCGGGGCGTCCAACCACATAGG
>DNDP01000061.1:5342-6274 GCA_003484235.1 Verrucomicrobiales bacterium | reverse complement strand
GCGTCCAACCACATAGGGTGATTCGCCGAGGATCGAGACATTCGCGAGCACCGGCGGCTCGACCAGCTTCAACACCACGGTCTCGAGACGTTCCGGCAGGTCGTCGTTGATCGGCCGGACCTCGATGACGCCCGACCGCCGTCCGGCGGGGATGGTGACAACGCCGCCGAGCTCCTCGTAGTCCTCACCGTTGGTCGCGGTGCCATCAACGAGGTAGTGGACGGTCAGCGGTTCATCGGTGGAACCGGTCCGTTTCACCCGGAAGAAGGCGGAGTTGGGCTCGCCGTTGGGCCCGCCTTCCCGGGCATGCGGATCGCGGGCATGGATGGTCACCACGGGCGGCCCGCCGGGGCGCGTCACCGCGATGTGCACCGGCTCGGAGACCGAGCGCAGGCCCTGATTGTCGGTGGCGACCGCCGTCAGCAGGTAGCGGCCGGCCGGCACGCCTTCCCATTTCATCTCGAACACCTGCTCTTCGCCGGGCGGTGGCGGCTGGATGAACTCCATCGCCACTTCACCGATCTTGTCGCCATTGGCGAAGAACTGGAGCAGCCGCACCCAGCCATCCGGATCGCGGGCCACGGCACGCAGGTGAATGTCGGCCCCGGCCTCGAAGACATCGCCGTTCATCGGGCTGGTGAGCGCCACCTTGGGCCGTTGATTGGGCGTGACGTCGTTGTCGCGGATGTAGGCCAGCGCCCGGTCGGGCTCGCCGACGTCGTAGCAGGCCGGCGAAGGCGGCCAGATGGCCGGGCATCCCATCGGCGCCAGTTCAATGACGACGGTTTCGGTTCCTTCCACCAGGTTGTCATCGATGGGCCGGATCACCACCGGAGCGGACCATTCGCCGGCCGGAATCACCACCGTGCCCGTGAGCCGTTGATAGTCCTCGCCGTTGACGGCCGAGCCCCCGAGTTCGTAGGCGACCTCGA
>DNDP01000061.1:3644-5081 GCA_003484235.1 Verrucomicrobiales bacterium | reverse complement strand
AACACCTTGGGAACCGGATGCGGATCGACCACGCGGATGCGCACCGGCTCGCTCTTGCTCATGCCGCCGCGGTTGTCGGTGGCCTTGGCCACCAGCAGGTATTCGCCGGGCTTGGCGCCCTCCCATGTCATCGAAAACATCTGCGTCTGGCCGGGATCCGGTTCGCGCACGAACACAATCTCCTGCTCGCCGATCTTCTCGCCGTTGGCGAAAAACTCCACGCGCGGGACCCAGCCGTCCGGATCGACGGCCTGGGCCTTGATCTCGATCGGCGCGTGAACCGGGAACTCGCTGCCGTTCTCCGGCCGGGTGATGACCACCTTGGGCAGACGGTTCTCGTCCGAGTCATTGTCGCGGATGAAGGCGACGGCCTCCGCCGGTTCGTGGACCACGTAGCAGCCGGGCGGCGGCGGTTCGATGGCGATGCAGACCGGCGGTTCGAGTTTCAGAATGACCGTCTCCGTGCCTTCCACCAACGTGTCGTGGCGCGGGTAGATCTCCACATCCACATGCCAGCGGTCGGCGGGAATCACCGCCACGCGGCCCAGCTCGCGGTAGTCCACGCCGTTCATCGCGGTGCCGCCAATGCGGTAGTGCACCTCAAGCGGGAAGCTCACGTCGCACGCCCGCCGGCTGATGCGGATCGTGGCCGTGTCCGGCAGCGCGATCGGCGCCAAGGAACCGGGCGGCGGATCGGCAAAGGGCGGTTCACTGGCAAGCGGATCGACGGCCGTGATCCAGACATGCGTCCTCGCGCACGGCTCGATCACCCGGATGCGCACCGTCTCCGATTCGGTAACCGCGCCATCATCATCCGTGGCCACGGCGACGAGTTCATGACCGCCCACCGGGGCGTCCTCCCACTTCAACCGGAACAGGTGTTCGCGGAGCAGATCGGCCGCGCTGTTGCCACCGGGCACCACGCCGAGGCTTTCGCCGTTGGCGAAGAACTCCACCTGCGTCACCCGGCCGTCGGGATCACCCGCGGCGGCGACGAGCTGGATGTCCACGCCATGCAGGAACACGCTGCCGTCCGGCGGCGAGACCAGCGCGACGCGCGGCGGGTGATTTGCCGGCGGCGGCTCGTCGTCGTGAATCACCGCCCGGGCGATGGCCGGATCACCGACGACATACCGGGGCACACGCACGTCCGCCAGCACATCGGTCAACACGTCGAGGTGCAGCGGCAGCAGCGAGACGATGACGCTCTCGTCGCCTTCCTGCAGGTTGTCATCGATGGGATTCACGAGCAGGGTGGCCGAGCTTTCACCGGCGGGTATCTCGACCATGCCGGGAAGCTTGTCGTAGTCCACGCCGTTCTTGGCCGTGCCGCCCACTCGATAGAAGACCTTTAACGCCTGATCGGTGTTGCCGGTGCGCTGGACGCGGAACTCGGCGGTGTCGGGCAGGCTGTCCAGCAGGGGGCTCTGCTCGGTG
>DNDP01000061.1:0-3455 GCA_003484235.1 Verrucomicrobiales bacterium | reverse complement strand
AGGGGGCTCTGCTCGGTGGCCTCGCCGTCGATGGTATGGATCGTCACCACCGGCGGGCGCTGGACCTCCACAACCTTGATCTCGACCGGCCGCGACCAGGTTTGATCACCGTCGTCATCCGTGGCGAGCGCGCGCAGCACGTAGTGGCCGGCGGGCACTTCGTTCCACAGGAACACGAAAGGCTGCAGCACGGGCAGCGGATACGTGCCGTCCTCGTTCAACGGGCGGAGCAGGATGGGCGGCTGGCGCACAATGCCGAGGCTGTTCTCGCCTTCAAAGAATTCGACCGACACCACCCGGCCATCCTGGTCCCGCGCATCCGCCACAATCATTATGGTGGCCGGCGCCCGGAACATCTCTCCGTCCGAGGGCCGCACAATTTCCACGCGGGGCGGGTGATTGCCGGGCGGCTGGTCATTGTCGCGGATGACGGCCCGCGCCCGCGATTCCCGGCCGATCAGGTAGCATTCCGGTGCGGGCGGAAACATGTCGGCGCACACGGCGGGAGCCAGCGTCAGAACCACGTCCTCAAGCCCCTCGACCAGTTCGTCGTCGATCGGATCCACGATGACCTCGACGCCCCGTTCGCCGGCCGGGATGGTCACCATGGTGGGAAGTTCCACGTAGTCCTTCCCGTTTTCGGCCTCACCTCCGAGGCGATAAAAGACGTCCAGCGGCCGGTCAACCGGTCCACGGCGATGGATCACAAAGGTCGCCGTGTCCTGCCGGACGGGGCCGCCCGCCGGGTCGAACACGGGAACGCCGCCCTCGGTGGCGATGGGATCCTTGGCCACGACGTTGACGACCTGGTGGGGCGGCGGAGGTGTGACGGTAATCTTCACGGGCGCCGATTCAGTGCTGGCACCGTCGTTGTCGGTGGCCACCGCCACGAGCTCGTATTCACCGGGCTGAACGTTCTCCCATTTCAGCCGGAACAAATGATGGGGTAAAATCTCGACGTTGACGGCCCCGCCGACCTCGCCGCTGAACCCTGCATGCATCTGCGGGTGCAGATCGGGGAAGAGTCCGCCGGCCACAAAGCCCGCATCAAGGCCTGCCGAAGCCTCCATGGAAAGGCTGGCCTCCTTGAGCGCCACCCAGCTGCGGGCGACGCCGATGCTCTCACCGTTCGCAAAGAACTCCACGGTCTCGACCCGGCCATCGAGGTCCCAGGCGCGCGCGGCCAACGGGATGTCCGTCGGGCCTTCGATCACTGCCCCATCCAGCGGGCTGACGATCGCCACGGACGGGGGCTGATTCGCGGGTCGGTCGTTGTCAAGAATCGTCACCACGCCGCGGTGGGGCCAGCAGACGACATACTGCGGGACCGCGCCGGCCTCGGGTGAATTCACCAGGGTGGCGATGACCCTTTCGCTGCCCTCCACCAGTTCGTCCTCCAGCGCCTCGATGCTGATCGGCGCAAACGACATCCCGGCCGGAATGACCACCCGCCGGTTGAGTTCCTTGTAGTCCACCCCGTTCTGTGCCGAACCGCCGAGGTGGTAGTGCACGGTCAACGGATTGCCGACCGGCCCGGTACGCACGACCAGGAACCTTCCATCCTCGGATCCACTCTCGGTGGCGATGGGATCAGTGGTCAGCAGGATGACCAGCGGTGGCGGCGCAGGATGCTCCGCAGCGAGGAGGGAAGTGACCGCACCGGGCGCAAACAGCGCAGCCAGCACACAAAGCCAGAGGGAACGCATCTTTTTCATGAGAACAAAGTGATGACGGATTGGCAACCCACCAACTGGCCGCGTGCCAGTCTGACCCCGGCATGAAGGAGGCCTCTTGTTTTCAACAGCTTGCAGATGCCCACGCCCTTCGGGCGGGGCCGCAGACTGGGAGGGTCATGGGGAGTATAACCCAATCCCCCGGGTGCGGGTGGGGAACACCTCCGATGAAGTCAATCTGTGGTTTCGGAAGTCCAGGAGCCACAAGCCCGACCCGAATGTCCTGGTTGGAATTGGGAGAACTTGCCCACGGGTGGCCGAAACTTTTCAATCGCGCCGTGCATCGCGTGATCTTCCACCTCGACATGGACGCCTTCTACGCGTCGGTGGAACAGCGCGACCGGCCGGAATTGAAGGGGCGGCCGGTGATCGTGGGCGGGTCGCCCCAGTCGCGCGGCGTCGTTTGCGCCGCCAGCTACGAGGCCCGGAAGTTTGGCGTCCGTTCGGCGATGCCCAGCGTCACCGCCGGCAGGCTTTGTCCAAAAGGCGTGTTCCTCCGCCCGCGCATGGATGCCTATCGCGCCGAGTCGAAGGAGATCATGAAACTGATCGCCAGCTTCGGTGCGATCATCGAACAGGTCTCCGTGGACGAAGCCTATTTGGACCTGAGCGCCCAGTGCTCCGGTGACACGCCTGACGAGGCGTTATATGCCGCCGTGCCGCTCGCCAAAAAAATCAAACAGACGGTCCGCGAGGCGCGCAGGCTGACGGCCAGCATCGGCGTCGCCGCAAACAAGCTGCTGGCCAAGCTGGGCAGCGACTTCAACAAGCCGGACGGCCTGACCATGATTCCCGAACGCGACAAAGTGGCCTTCCTGCGGCCGCTTCCCGTGCGCGTGATCCACGGCGTCGGCAAGGTCACCGAAGCGGCCCTGCAGCACGCGGGCATTCGCACCGTGGGGGACCTGCAGGATCATCCCGGAGACCTGCGGGCACTGGTCGGCTCGTGGGGCCCCGCCCTCAAGCGCTTTGCCTTCGGAGAGGACGATCGCCCGCTCGATCTGAGCGACGAGGTGAAGAGCGTTTCCGCTGAAAACACCTTCGAGCGCGACACGGAGGACCGGAAGATCCTCCGCGCCTGTCTCAAGGAGCAGGCGGACGAGATTGCCGGCCGTCTTGCCAAGCGGCGGCTCACCGCGCGGACCGTCCAGGTGAAGCTGCGCTACGGCGATTTCAGCACCCTCAGCCGGCAGATGACCGTCGAGGAGCCGGTCGAAACGGCGGCCGTCATTTACCGGCTGGGCTGCTGGCTGCTGGCGCGGGAGAAGCTGGTGAACCGCCCCTTGCGCCTGCTGGGACTTGGCGTCAGCGGGCTGGAACCGGCAACGGTCCGCCAGCTGTGGCTGAAGCTGTGAGCCCACGATTCGGACCGCGCAGGACCTGCCACGCGCTGCGAAGCGGTTCGGCGACGGTGAAAAGCTGTCGCTGGCGGCCGTTGCCCAAGCCGGCAATCAACCTTTCCGAACCGCTTCAAGCCAGCAGCTTCTCCAAGGCCTGCCGGTGAGTCCGGCTCAACGTGAGACGCGTGCCGTTCTTGAGGAGCACCGCCTGATCGCCGTGAAAGAGCGGCTGCAGCTCGCGCACGACCCTGGGATGCACGATCGCCGAGCGGCTGATCCGCACGAATCCCGCCGGTGCGAGCCGTTCCTCAATGGACGCCATCGTCTCGCGCATGAGCAGCTCCTTCGGCCCAAGATGCAGCTCACCTCAAAATATTTCAGC
>DNDP01000063.1:5170-5355 GCA_003484235.1 Verrucomicrobiales bacterium | reverse complement strand
GAACGCCGCGGTCTGGCCGGCGGCGAAGTCCTCCGGCGGACACAGATCGAGCACCGGTGTGCCCTCGTCGCGCAGGCGGGTCGGCTGGAAGGCGGCGGGGAGGAAGCCGTTCGAATAATTCGCCGCGCCACCGAGCGGGCCGGCGTCGAAGAGCATCACGTAACCCGGCAGGTCCTGGTTCTCGG
>DNDP01000063.1:0-4954 GCA_003484235.1 Verrucomicrobiales bacterium | reverse complement strand
CCCGGCAGGTCCTGGTTCTCGGTGCCGAGCCCGTAGGTGAGCCACGAACCGAGACTCGCCTTGCCGGGTCGGATCTCGCCGGTGTGCAGCTGGTAGCTCGACGGCGCGTGGTTGTTGCTGTCCGACTGCATCGAATGGATGAAGCACAGGTCGTCCACGTGCTGGGCAGTGTGCGGCATCAAATCGCTCACCCACATGCCGGACTGCCCGTGCTGCCGCCACTGGAAGGGGCTGCCCATCAGCTCGTCCTTGCAGCCGTGAAACACGTTCGCATGGCGGGTCGCCTCGACCGCGTCACGGATCGACTTCGGCACCGGCTTCCCGTCCAGCTCCTGCAACTTCGGCTTGTAATCGAAGGTGTCCACGCTCGAAGGGCCGCCAACCATGAACAGGAAGATCACCGAGCGGGCCCGGGGCCGGAAATGCGGCCGGCGGGGCGAGAAGGGATTGAGCGGATCAATCGTCACCGGCGCCGGCATGGACGCCGCAGCGTCGAGCCGCAGCAACGAATTCAGGGCGAGCGTTCCAAAACCCGTGCCCATCGCGCCGAGGAAATGGCGTCTTGAGCAGCCGCACGGGGAAAGGAACATGCCGGCAATGTGCGCCAAACCACCCGGACCGCCAATCCGATTCTTCGTGCTCCGTCGCAGGCCGGCATTGCTCGGAACCGGCGTTCTGCTATCAATTCCCCATGCCCTTCCGCCCGATTCTCCTCGCGCTGTTATCCGGCGCGATGGTGCTCTGCGCCAACGAGGCAGCGGACCGGCACTTTGTCGAGAAGGTCAAACCGCTGCTCGACTCGCGCTGCGTGAGCTGCCACGGCCCCGACAAGGTCAAGGGCGGGCTGCGGCTCGATTCACGGCCGGCCCTGCTGCAGGGAGGCGACACCGGACCGGCGCTGGTTCCCGGCAAACCGGCCGACAGCCTGATGCTCCAGGCGGTGATGCACGCGAAGAAGGACCTCGAGATGCCGCCCAAGGAGAAGCTCACGCCGCAGGACATCGAGGTGCTCGAACGCTGGATCCGCGACGGGGCGCCATGGCCCGATGGCACGGCCGCCGAGGCGCTGACCATTCACGTGGAACCGGGCGAACGGATCGGCGATGCCTGGAGCGATCCCCGCAATCCGATCGTCCGCATCTTCGGCGGGCAGCGGCTCGATCTGTGGTCCCTCAAGCCAATCGAGCGCCCGCCGGTTCCGGCATTGAAAGGCACGGCCCACGGACAAACATCGCGGCATCCGGTCGATCGCTTCATTCGCGCCCGGCTCGCGGAGCACGGACTCTCGCCCGCGCCCGAGACCGACAAACGCACACTGGCCCGGCGACTCGCCTTTGACCTCACCGGCCTCCCGCCGTCGCCGGAGATGCTCGCGGCCTTCCTCGACGACGATTCGCCTGATGCCTACGAACGGCTCGTCGATCGCCTGCTCGCCTCGCCCGCCTACGGCGAACACCAGGCGCGCCAGTGGCTCGACGTCGTCCGCTACAGCGACAGCAACGGCTTCGACTGGGACGAGTATCGGAAGCAGGCCTGGCGCTTCCGCGATTACGTCATCCGGTCGTTCAACGCCGACAAACCGTTTGATGAGTTCATCCGCGAACAGCTGGCGGGCGACGAGCTGGTGCCGGGCGCGCCGCGGGACGAGATTGACCGCGACCGCCTGATCGCCACCGGATTCCTCCGGATCGGGCCGCAGGACAATTCCGCCAGCCTGTTCAACGAGCAGGATCGCGCCCGGTCCGAGTGGATGGCCGACCTGACGGAGACCACCGGCAGCGCCTTCCTCGGGCTCACGCTCTCCTGCTGCCGCTGTCACGACCACAAATACGATCCCCTCAGCCAGGCCGACCACTTCCGGTTGCGGGCGTTCTTCGAGCCGTTGAAACACGCCGACGATCTGCCGCTCGACCTCAAACCGGACCAGGAACGGATTCGGACCCACAACGACCGAATCGCCGACGAACTGAAACCGCTGGAGAAGGAACGCGAAAAACTTCTCGAATCGATCCGGAACCGATTGCGCACCGAGCGCCGCCAGCAACTGCCCGCGGACGAGCTGGCCCTGTTGCAGTTGCCGGAAGGGGAACGCAACGACGAACAGAAGCAGGCCATCAAGAAGATCCAGGCGAAGCTCAAGCCGACGGACGAAGAAGTGACCGAGGGCGCGACCAACGAGGAGAAGGCGCGTCGGAAGGAATTGGCCGACGCCATCAAGGAACTCGAAGGCAAACGCCTCGCCTTTACGGTCGGGCTGTTGGCGACCGACAAGACGAACGACGTCGCCCTCACGCGGATTCTATTTCAGGGAAATCACAAGGACCCCCGCGAGCCGGTGCCGCCCGGATTCCTTTCCGCGCTGGATCCGAACCCGGCGCCGCTCGCGGACCCGCCCAATCCGGGAACCACCGGCCGCCGTCTCACACTGGCGAACTGGATCGCTGCGGACAGCAACCCCCTTACCGCGCGCGTGTGGGTGAACCGCGTCTGGCAGGGGCATTTCGGCCGGGGCCTGGTGCCGACGGCGAACGACTTCGGGCTGGCGGGCGAGCGGCCGACGCACCCGGAGCTGCTCGACTGGCTGACGTCCGAGTTCATGGCGCAGGGATGGTCGGTCAAGCAGCTGCACAAGTTGATCGTCACGAGCGCGACCTACCGGCAGTCGTCCGCGCCACGGAACGAGGCGGCAATGGCGACCGATCCGGACAACACGCTTTACTGGCGGCAGAACCTGCGGCGGCTGACCGCCGAGCAGCTGCGCGACGCGCTGCTGCAGGTATCCGGTCAGCTGACCGGCAAGGCAGGCGGCGAACCGGTCTGGCCCGAGCTGCCCGCCGAGGTGTTGCAGGCGAACCCCGCGTTTCTCGACGACAACGCGGAGAAGACCAAGGGCTGGTATCCGTCGCCGGAAGCCGAACAGGGCGCGCGCAGCGTTTATCTGGTGCAGAAGCGGACGGTCCGGGTGCCGTTCCTCGAGGCATTCGATCTTCCGTCGAACGAACTCTCGTGCGCGCGGCGTCAGGAATCGATCGTGGCACCGCAGGCCTTCTCGCTTTTGAACAGCGATCTGGCCGCACGATGCGCTCGGGCTTTTGCCGGGCGGATCGCGGCGGAAGGCGACGAGGCGATAGAGAAGGCCTTTGCCCTTTCGCTGCAGCGGGCACCGACGGACAGCGAGCTTGCGGCTTGTCGAAAGCTCTCGCAGGAGCACGGCCTCGCGGCCGTGTGCCGCGCGCTCCTCAACGTGAACGAGTTTCTATACGTCGATTGACAGATCGGCTCGTTCAGGTGCAAGGGGTTGACCGCGCCTGCACGGCCGTTTTTCAACTGAATCGAAGAAACTTCGAATCCTGTCCTGACGCTCAAATGCGATCTCTTCGGGTCGGGAGGACGCTTCATGAACGTCGCTATTCGCTCGATCGCAGCCGGAAAAACTCCGTGGGTTCCACGCCGCCAATGGTAAACGGATTGGGTGGATTCGGTATCGCGGTCCAGGGACCGAGAACGTGAAACGCCGATTCGAGCACGAGGTTGGGGTCAGGTGACCACATAAGCGTCGTGGTGTTGGCCGCTGAGAAAATCTGGAGCTGTGGATCGAGCGTGAGGATCGCCGAACGGCTGGGCCGGATGCCGCAATCGTTCGAGACCAGCACCCGGTATTCGCCGGCGTCGGAGGCGTCGACGTTGGCGATCGTCAGCGTGGAGGAGGTTTCGCCGGCAAGCGGGGTGTTGCCGCGGTACCACTGGTAGCCGAGCGGCCCGGGTCCGATGGCGGTTACGCTGAAGATGGCGGTGTCTCCCGGCGGACGATACTGGCTCGCGGGTTGATCGTTGATGAGCGGCACGTCCACCGCGATCAGTTCCCAGGTGTCGTTGGTCAAGGTGCCAGAGCTTGCATAGGTAAGCGACCCGCCGAACATCACGTGTGCGCGCCGGTCCGAATCGTAGGACATCGCCGGCAGTACCCGTGGAGCGGGTGGCGCGGTGGTGTTGCTCAGGAGCGCCCATTCCCTGCCGTCGAAGAAGGCGGTATGATTGACGGTCGCCGTCTGGAGGCCACCGAACCAGATACTCCGCCGCCGGTTCGTGTCGAATGAAAATCCACCCCAGGTCGTGCCGTGCAGGACCGTTACAACCGGATCGGTGTAGTGCACCACGGGGAAGTTGGTCCACTTCACTCCATCCCAGTCCCAAAACGCCCAGTGGGAATAGCTCTCCCCGGTCGGACCGAGAACCGCGACGCCGCGGAAACTGTCGTAGGTCATGCGTGACTGGCTGCGGGCATTCAGCGCCGAGGGATTCTGCGGCGGCAGGCTGGAGTGCCAGCGTTCGCCATCCCATTCCCAGACCAGTTCGCTGTCGGACGGTCCTGAGCCTACTGGCTGGCCGCCGAAGAGCACGATCCGTCCGCGGCGCTCGTCGTAGGTCATCGAGGGATTAAGCCGCTCGATCGGTCCGTTGGTTGCGCGGAAATGCCACTGTTTACCGTCCCATTCCCAGAGATCCTTGAGCACCGGGGTGTTCCCGGCGGGATCGAGCGACTGCCCGCCAAACACCACCACCCGCCCGCGCCGGCTGTCATAAGCCATGGCATGGTGTCCACGTCGTACGGGACGATCGTTGTGCGCGACCTTCCAGCCCATGGTGGGCACGTTGGTCCATCCGTTGGTGACGGTGCTCGCCATTCGCTGCGTCCAACGGGCTCCGTCCCATTCCCAAAGATCGTTCAAGGTGAAAATCCCCTGCCAGTTCGTCCGCCCGCCAAAGAGCACTGTCACCTGCCGCGCAGTGTCGTAAACCATCATGTGGCCAAACCGGGGAGACGGTCCGTTCGTGGCGCGCAGCCACCATTGCGGCCCGGGCCTGACGGTGACGCGGGCCACCGCGCTCGTCACCGCGTGGGCGGGGCCGCAATTGTCCGTGATGACCCCGTCGTACTTGCCTTCATGCTGAT
>DNDP01000167.1:30275-49079 GCA_003484235.1 Verrucomicrobiales bacterium | reverse complement strand
ACACCCCAGGACATGTGGACTTCGCCTACGAGGTGTCACGCAGCCTGAGCGCCTGCGAGGGAGCGTTGCTGATCGTGGATGCCGCACAGGGGGTCGAGGCGCAGACTGTCGCCAACGTCCACCTGGCGATGAAGCAGAATCTTGAGATCATTCCGATCATCAACAAGATCGACCTTCCCCACGCGGACCTGCCGCTCGCCCGCCAGCAACTAGAGGACATCTTAGCCATTCCGGGCGACACGGCCATCCCGGCCAGCGCCAAGGAGGGCATCGGGATCGATGACATTCTGGAGGCGATCGTGGCTCGCGTGCCTCCACCCAAGGCAACCGGGGCGCGTTCGCTGCAGGCGCTGATCTTCGATTCCTATTTCGACACCTACAAGGGCGTGGTGGTCCTGGTCCGCGTGTTCAATGGCGAGTTGCGGCCGGGGACCATGGTCAAACTGCTGCACTCCGACCGAACGGTGGAGGTGAAGGAGGTGGGATCCTTCAATCCGAAACCTTATGCCCGGGAGTGCCTGACCGAGGGGGAAACGGGTTACATTACGGCGAACATCAAGACGCCCCGGGAGGTGAAGGTCGGCGACACGCTCACGGATTCACGATTCCCATCGCCCACGCTGCCGGGATTTCAGGAGATCCATCCGATGGTGTTCAGCGGGATCTATCCGATCAATCCGGCGGACTACGAACACCTCAAGGTGAACATCGCGAAGTTGCAGCTCAACGACGCCGCGTTTGTATTTCAGACGGAAAGTTCCGCGGCACTGGGATTCGGATTTCGCTGCGGATTCCTCGGTCTGCTGCACATGGAAATCATCCAGGAACGGCTGCGGCGGGAGTTCGACATGGACATCATCGCCACCTATCCGAGCGTGGTCTACAGGGTGCTGAAGACCGACGGTGTAGAGGTGGAGATCGACAATCCGGCCTTCATGCCGGAAGTGACCACGATTGACGAGATCCGCGAACCGATGGTGAAGACGTTCGTAATCTCACCGAATGAAAACATCGGGGACATCATGTCCTTGATCTCTGAAAAACGGGGCTTGATTGACCACACCGAGACGCTGGACGCGCGCCGGGTCATGCTGACAGCCCGTACGCCGCTGAACGAGATCCTCATCGATTTCCACGACCGCATCAAATCGATCACCCGCGGCTACGGCTCGATGGACTATGAGCACGACGGCTACGAGGCCAGCGACATGGTCAAGCTCGACATCCTGGTAAATGGTGAAGTGATGGATGCCTTTTCCGCGTTGGTGCACCGCAGCAAGGCCGAGTTCCGCGGTCGGGCGCTGGCGGCCAAGCTGAAGGAAGTCATTCCGCGACAACAGTACCAAGTCGCCATCCAGGCCGCGATCGGCGGCAAGATCGTCGCCCGGGAAACGCTCGGCGCCCTGCGCAAGGACGTCACCGCGAAATGCTACGGGGGTGACATCACTCGAAAGCGAAAGCTGCTTGAAAAGCAGAAGGAAGGAAAGAAGCGGATGAAGTCGATCGGCTCGATCAACATTCCGCAGGAAGCCTTCATCCAGGTGCTCAAATCGTAGGGCAGGGGATACATGCCGATGAACATTCGCTGGTTTCTATCCAAGACGGTCCGTCAGGCCACCGAGATGCGCCGGCAGGTTCAGAAGCTGCTCAATCATCAACGGGATCTGCTGGGTTCTACGGCGGTGGCAGGTTTGTGCGATGCCATGGCGGCAATGCAGTCGGCCGTCGATTCCGGTGCCGGGCGCGAGGCTTTGAAGAGCCAGATGGTGGAACTGGAAAAGGCGGCCAACAAATGGTTGAAGCCGTATCCGAGCGCTTCGATCCGCGAGAACATCGAGGTATTTCTGGTGGCCATCGCCGTGGCGGTCGGCATCAGGACGTTTTTCCTGCAGCCTTTCAAGATTCCTACGGGATCGATGCAGCCAACGCTTTACGGCGTCACACATGATTATCTCGCACCAGACGAGGAGATTCCGCGTGGCCTCAAACGCAAATGGGAGTATTGGACCAGTGGAGTCGCGTATGTCCGGGAAACGGTCAAGGTGGATGGCCGACTTGAGAGAGTTCTGCCGCCTGTCAAATTTCTGCTGTTCAATCTGAAGCAGGACTACTACATCGGCGGCCAGAAGCACACCGTCTGGTTCCCTGACGACCGGCTGTTTCAACGGGCCGGCCTGGTGAATGAAGCCGGGAGAATTCAGGACGAGTTGTTCCGGGCCGGAGACAGAATCTTCAATCTGAAGGTCCACAGCGGCGACCATTTGTTCGTGGACCGGTTGACTTACAATTTCCGGATGCCTGAACGCGGCGACATCATCGTCTTTGCCACCGCAGGTACACAGATCCCTCAGCAAGATCAGTTCTACATCAAGCGATTGGTTGCATTGGGCGGCGAGAGTGTGCAGATCGGCGACGACCAGCACGTGGTGATCGACGGCAGGCGCCTTGATGCTTCTACGCCTCATTTTGAGAATGTTTATACATTCTCCGGACCGCCAAAGAATGACGGCGATTATTTTGGACACGTCAACAACGGCACGGCTCTTCGCATGCTGGGAAGCCCCATCGCCCGATACTTTCCCGACGGCGAATACATTTATGAAGTGCCGGACGATGCCTATCTCGCTTTTGGCGACAACACGCTGAACAGTTCTGATTCGCGGTATTGGGGGCCCATCCCCAAAGAGAACGTGATCGGCAAATCCTTTTTCGTCTACTGGCCGATCACGAGCCGATTTGGGTGGGGACACCGTTGATGGGAGACGGGGTGCGAATGCCACATGGCCCGAGGAATAATTTGCCATTCGGCTTCATCTTGTGGGCACGCATTATAGACGCACAATGTAAGTTATATTCAGTTCATCGTGTGCCACGATTTGCAGTCCTCCGTAGTTGAATTGCCACTCGCTCAGGTTGTTTTCCCGCAGCCGCTTCACCAGCCGGACCGCCGCCCGCTGCAGTTGCCGTCGCCGGTATCGGGGTTGATTGCGGCCGACCATGTAGAACATCCGGGTCTTCTTCAAGGCGATCCGGAAGCCCACCAGCCGGGCCGAATACTCGCGGTAGATGGTTTCGGGCGCAGTGGCCACCCGCAGAAGCTCGCTGATCCGGCTGTCCTGAAATCCCACCGGCTTGAACGTCGCCCGCACTTCTTCGGCCGTCAGTTCGTAATGGCGAATGTGATCGGTGATCCGCAGATACAGGCTGCCCAGCCCTTCAAGACCTTTCTGAAAGTGTTCTCCCAGCGTCCGCAGTTCCTTCAGGCACTCCGCCCGCGTCACGTTCCGGACCGGCAGCACCCACCGGGTGGGCACTTCCAGCACTTCCGCCTTCGCCAGTTCCTTCGCTCCTTCCATCCTTCACCAACCTCCTTTCCGCTCGCCTCTGCCTCCCCTTTCCGCCTCCCCCTCGATGGAGTTGTTACTATTAGGACAAGGAAGGGGACCGGTCGGCGCTGACGCGCCTCCCGTTCCCCTGCCCGATGCCCGGCCGTCAGCCAGGACGAAGTTCAATCCGCTGCGGATGGCCCAGTGCCGGGCGCTGTAGGCGTTGCTGAAGCGACGGCAGTCCAGATGCCGGGAACCGAGCACCAGACGCTGCCGGTAGGGCGCGTAGTAGATCAGAACGGCCGCCGACCTCATGACGCGCTCCTTTCCCGAGGCCTTGAGGAGGGCGTTGCCCTGCCTGACGGCGAAACTCGCTTCCCCCCGCCACGGCGATTCCCCGTCCCCGGTCGGCACGCCGCTGGCACGGCTCCTTCGTCGCCAGTGCCTCCCCCGGCGCTGAGCTTCGAGGAGGAAGTTTCCCGAGATTTACGCAGCGTAACGGAGGGCTCGGAAGCGACGGAAGCATCTGAACCTCTGTAAGTTATATTTAGTTGGTTCCTGTGGTTAGTTTCCGAGGAGACGGTTGGTGGATTGCTGCTGCGGCGCGCGGAATGCGCGGTCAACCCGTCAAGATCGGTCGGTTTGAATTACTTGGCTGACAAAGATTCCCTTGGCCACTTGTGTGGAAACCCGGTCGCCGGCCTTGAGTTGGTCCGCCTGCCGGACAATGGAACCGCGTTCTTCCGTCGTTATTGAATAGCCACGGGCCAGAGTGTTTGCAGGTGACAACAAACGCAGTCGATCCAGAGCGGCCACAGTGGCCGTATTCAACGAGCGCAGGCGGGAGTTGAAGGCACGCGTCCCACGTTTGATGGCAGCATCGACAGCCTTTTGATGCCGCAGTAATCGCTGCAATGGATGGGTTCGGCGGTGGCGTACAACAGCGGCTTGAGCACTAACTTCGAGCTCTCGCAGCCTCAGGTTGATCCGGCGCAACACCCGTGACCGAACGTCATCCACCGCCTGCATCCGATCCCGCACAAGTCTGAGCGGCGAACCTCTACCCAGCCTATGGCTGAGTTCGCGCAATTGACCCATCAGACCCAAAAGGTGCTGCCTAGAGCGGCGATGAATTGTGGCCACGGCGTCCCGGATCACGGTGCGGCTTGCCACCGCCTTTTCGGTGATCAATTCAGCCCCGGCAGTCGGTGTGGCGGCCCGCAAATCCGCGACCAAATCACTGATGGTAAAATCAATCTCATGACCCACCGCGGACACCACGGGCAAGTACGACTTGAGAATGGCGTCGGCAACCACTCTTTCGTTGAAAGCCCAAAGATCTTCCAGACTGCCCCCGCCACGCGTGATCAGGATCAGATCCAGAGCCCCGCTTCCGGGCAGGTGCCGGGATGCCGACCAAAGGTTCAGGGTTGCGATCGCCTCCGCTATCTCTTCCCCTGCTCCATCGCCCTGAACCCGGCACGGAGAAAGGACAATCTCCAGTCCGGGATGGCGTCGACGGATGGCATGGAGTACGTCCCGAATCGCAGCGCCGGTTGGCGAAGTGACGAGCCCAATCTTTTGCGGGAATGCCGGTATGATCCGCTTGCGACCGGGATCGAAGTATCCGGCAGCGGCCAGTTCGCGCTTGAGTTTTTCGAAGGCAACCTGCAGCCGGCCGACGCCCTGCAACTCCATCGTCTGCACGATCAGCTGGTATTGTCCACGGGGTTCGTAGACGGTCAGCTCAGCCTCGATCAACAGCTTCATGCCATTGTCCAGCAGCTGCCGGCCAGCCACCGGAGTGCCGCGGAACAAGACGCAGTTCAGCTGGGAGGATTCGTCCTTCAGGCTGAAGTAGGCGTGGCCGCTCGCCTGCACCCGCAAGTTCGTTACCTCGCCTCCAACCCAAACGGTACCGATCCTTTCCTCGAGGATGCGCCGGATGCTGGTGTTGAGCTCCGACACGGTGAGCACGCGCCGCAGATCTTTGTCGGGAAAAAGTTCGCCGAACTCCCACTGGGTTGACGCTTTGCGCGGCATGCTGATGGTTTTCAGGAAGCGGAACCGGCCCGCGTGGGAAGCGGCTCCGACAGCCTTTTGATGTTCCGCGCAAGCCCCGAGATGTCGTCCACTTCAATGATCACACCCTGGAGCAGCACCCGTTCGCGCGCCACGGAGAATCGTTGCGGTTGGTTTGTCAGAAATCGCCGCAGAACCGGTTCGATCTCCCGCCCGATGACGCTTTCGTGTGGGCCGGTAAAGCCGGCGTCGCAGAGGAACGCGGTGCCCCCCGGAAACACCTGTTCATCGGCGGTCTGCACATGTGTGTGGGTTCCCACTACGGCGGAGACCAGTCCGTCCAAAAGTCGTCCCATGCCAATCTTCTCCGCGGTGGCTTCGGCATGATAATCCACGAAAATGATCGGGGTATGACTGCGAAGTCGGTGCACCTCCGATCGCGCTGCGAGATAGGGGTTCTCCAAGGCCGGCATGAAGGCACGCCCCTGTAGATTGATGACACCGATCATGGGTCTGCCGGGCACCTCGAAGAGGGCGCTCCCCTGCCCCGGCGTTCCGGGCGGGTAATTCAACGGGCGCAGAAAGCGCCGTTCGCCTTCCAGCAACTTGATGACTTCCTTCTGGTCCCAGAGATGATCACCGCAGGTGATCGCATCCACGCCGGCCGCGAAGATCTCCGAAGCGGTGTCCGGAGTGATTCCGGATCCCCCGGCCGAGTTCTCTCCGTTTGCGATCACCCAATCCACTTTGTGGCGCTGGCGAAGACCGGGAAGCAGCTCTCGGACGGCCCGTCGCCCGGGTTCGCCCACGATGTCGCCGATGAACAGGATGATCACGCGGCGAAGGTATCGGCGACCGTTCGAGAGACAAGCAAAACGATCCCGCTAGACGTAGAGTGCGGCCTGCAGATCCCTCACCAGCACGCTCATGAACGGATACCGCTGGTCCGGGAGCGTCTCGAGGCTCTTGAGGATGATGGCTTCCAGTCGGGCGGGAATCGCCGGGTTGTGCTCCCGCGGCTTCACAAAGTCCGAGCGGTCGAGCTGGTTCTTGAGGACCTCGTCCGCGGTGCTGCCGGGGAAGGGCTTTTCGAAAGTCAGAAGTTCGTAGGCTGTGACCCCGAACGCAAAGATGTCAACCCGATGGTCAATCGGCTGCCGCAGCAGCTGCTCAGGAGCCATGTAGGCGGGCGTGCCGGGGTTCTTGGGAAACTTCTTCGGTTCCTCGGGGCGCTGCTGCGCCAGGTCGAAGTCCACCAGCCGAATGTTTCCGCTCCGGGTGAGCAGCACATTCTCCGGCTTGAAATCCAGATGCATGTAGCCGTTCTCGTGGACGTATTCCAGCACTTCGGCGCTGTCGATGAGGATGCTGCTCACCTGTTCGGAGAGCCGTTCGTCGGCGATTCCCATCGCCTGCTTCAGGTTCGCGGATTCGACATACTCCATGGCTAGAAACAGGCAGCCGTCGATCTTGCCATGTTCCATGTAGCCGATCACCTTTTCGTGATCATGCAGGTGGGAGAGAACTTCGCAGCCATTGGTAAACCGCTTGCGTGAGGTGAAATCGAAGAAACTGCGCGGATGCATCCGTTTGATCGCGCATGTCTTGCCGTTTGGATCGGTGGCAATCCAAATTGCGGCCATGCCGCCGGAGTTGATCAACTCGTGCAGGTAGTACCCGCCAAACTGGCCGGGCTCGCCGTGGGCGGCCGTCCCTTCGCTGTTGTCAGATTCAAAGGCCATTCGCAATCAACCGGTTCAGGCTAAACGTGGACGCGGGAAATTGCCAAAGGATTCACCGGCAGGCCAAGCAATTATCCGCTCAATGCGCCTACCGATCTCAAAAATGACGTGACGGGCAAATTCACCCGGGCCAGTCTGCTCCATCCGACCCCCACCATGTGGTCCACTGCATCATCATGGCTTCGTGCAATCGTCGGTCTGCTCTATCCCGAGGTGTGCCAGTTTTGCAATGAACAGCGGGCGAGTGCCGGGGAAGGCTTCGTCTGCTCCACCTGCTGGTCGAGGGCCGGCGCCATCAGGTTCATCCGGCCGCCATTTTGCCTGCGGTGCGGGCTACCCTACGATGGCGCGATCACCACGGACTTCATCTGTGGCAACTGTCACGGGATCAAACTGCATTTTACCTCCGCCCGGTCTGCCACGGTTGCTGCCGGACTGGTCTTGGAGGCAATACATCGATTCAAGTATCAAAGGCACCTCTGGCTTGAGCCGTTTCTGGCCGACCTGCTGCTGAGGGAACTCAAACCCTGGCTGGAGGCGCACGCAGTTGACCTTCTGGTTCCCGTACCGCTTCATCCAGTCAAGCGGCGGGAACGCGAGTTCAATCAGTCCCAGCGGATTGCCGCGGCGATCTCCAGGGCAACCGGTCTGCCCTGTTCCGCCAGCTGCCTGAAACGGGTGCGGGAAACCGGGACACAGACCGCCCTGAGCCGCGAACAGCGGGCAATCAACGTGAGAAAAGCGTTTGCCATCAACCGCAGCTTTCCATTAAACGGGAAGCGCGTGCTTCTGATTGACGACGTATTTACCACCGGCGCCACGGCCAATGCCTGCGCCCGGGTGCTCCGCTCCGCCGGTGCATTGGATGTCGCCGTCTGGACCGTGGCCCGCAGCGTTTAGGAATTATGGCGAAGAATCCGAAGAATCTGAATGTCTCCGGCGCGGAAGGGGTGGAACCTGCCGTGACGCCCCCACCGGCCGGATCGGAGACCACCCTGATCCGGAAACCGAAGATCGCGGCCGGCTCATCACGCAAGAAGGAGATTCCCGAAGGCGTGTGGACCAAGTGCCCCAAGTGTTCAAATCTGATCTACGACAAGGAACTCGATCACAATCTGAAGGTCTGCCCGAACTGTCAGTTTCATTTTCCCATCAGCGCCCGCGAGCGCATCCATGCACTGGTGGAGACGTGCTCGTTCGAGGAGATGAACGCCGACATGACCAGCGTGGACATTCTCCAGTTTACCGGTGTCGCCACCTACACCTCGAAACTGACCGCCTACCAGAAGTCAACCGGACTCAAGGATGCCGTCATCACAGGGATCGGAAAGATTGGCTCCATCAAAACCGCCATTGGAGTGATGGACTTCAGTTTTCTTGGGGGATCCATGGGAAGCGTGGTGGGCGAGAAACTGACCCGCCTGATCGAAACCGCCACTGACCGCGAGCTGCCGTTGATCATCATCTCCACCTCCGGTGGTGCCCGAATGTACGAGGGGATGTTCAGCCTCATGCAGATGGCCAAGACCTGCGGAGCTCTCGGCTATCATGCCCAGGCAAGACTGCCCTACATCAGCGTGCTGACCCACCCCACCACTGCCGGGGTCATGGCCAGCTACGCGAGTGTGGGGGATCTGGTGGTTGCGGAACCGGGCGCAATGATCGGATTTGCCGGGCCCCGCGTGATCAAGGACACCACGCAGGCGGAACTTCCGCCCGGGTTCCAAACGGCGGAGTTCCTCGTGGATCACGGCATGATAGACGCCATTGTCGGCCGCCGGGAAATGAAGGAGCGGCTACACTACTACCTCGAATTTCTCACCGGCGGTCGAACAAAGCTGGCCAAGGCGGGCTAAAAAAGAGCCGCCCCGCATCGCACGGGACGGCATTTTTTAGCCGGCGCTGGTTGATCGGACCAGCTCAGGCTTCAAAGCTTCGACCACAGCCGCAACTTTGACGGGCCTTAGGATTGTTGATCTTGAAACCGCCACCCATCAGCTCGTCGGAAAAATCGACATCGGAACCCGCCAGATATCCGGCGCTTACCGGATCCACGACCACCTGAACGTCGTCGTGCTGCTGCACCACATCTCCGTCGCGAATCTCGTCAAACACCAACCCATATTGCATCCCTGAGCAGCCGCCCTGCTCCACATAGACACGCAGGGGCCGGCCTCTGTCCGCAGGCGCATCCTGCCACATGCTGCGCACCTGCCCGATCGCACGTTCGGTGAGGTTCAGAATGTTCCTGGGCTGTTCGACTGTTGCGCTGTTGCTCATGTCCTAAACCAAAAATACGCCCGCGACCACTGGTGTCAAACATCGATTCGCCATTTGCAGTGGCGGCCGGAATCCGGGCGCCTCGAAGCGCCTCCGGCGTATGCGATTCTCTCCCAAGCCTGGCCCGCACAACGAAACGGGAAACCCCGATGCGTCGGCGGGCCCGAGAGGCCGTCATGGCATAATCCTGCCCTCCGATGGGCAACATAATCTGCGTGATCTGCCGACGTCGAAGTGACAGGGTCTCGGCATCGCCAGTCCGGCCGATGCTCCATTTGATTCCGAATGGGAAGCTGCCGATGCGGCGTCCAACGCTGCCCGCAAATGAATTCTTTCAAGAGACTCAAGCATCTGGCTGGCCCGTTCTGCATCCTGCTAGGGATTGCCGGGTGCCGTGAAGCTCCCGGCACCGGAATGGCCGCAGGGCGCGGTGCCACCGAGCCCCGCACAGTTTCCGTGGAGCCGGCCAGAATCCGCGAAGTGGAACGGACAATCACGGCATTCGGTTCGTTCCTTGCCCGCGAACAGGCAACCCTGAGCACCAAGGTGCAGGGGCGGCTTGCTTCCATCCAGGTGGACTTGGGGAGCAAGGTGCGGGCGGGCGCCGAGCTGGCCCGCATGGAACTGCGCGAGTATGAGCTCAGGGTGCGCCAGGCCGAGGCGGCATTGGCCCAGGCCCGGGCAAGGATTGGATTGGCATCGGACGACGACGATTCCACAGTCGATCCTGAAACTACCAGCGTGGTGCGACAGGCGGCTGCCGTGCTTCAGGAGGCCCGATCGAACCGTGACCGGCTGGTGCGACTTCAGCAGGAAGGCGTGCTTTCCCAGGCTGAACTCGACGCGGCCGAGGCCGCCTTCACGGTGGCGGAAAACCGTCATCAGGATGCACTCGAGGATGTGCGGCAGCGCATCGCACTGGTGGCGCAGCGTGCGATCGAGCGTGACATCGCCGCCCAGCAGCTCGCTGACACCACGCTGACCGCTCCTTTCAACGCCGCCGTCCAGGAACGCCGCGCGAGCCCGGGTGAGTACCTTCGAATTGGCGACCCCGTCCTAACGCTTGTCCAGGTCGATCCCCTGCGGCTTCGCTTGGAGGTGAGCGAGCGGGAGTCGCCCAAGGTGGAAATCGGTCAACCCGTCCGGGTTCGGGTTGAGGGTGTCGAGCGGCAGTTTGAGGGGCAGATCCAGCGCATCAGCCCGGCCATTGACCAGCAACGCCGCGTGCTGCTGGTCGAAGCGGATATCGCCAACGATGGCACCCTTCATCCGGGCATGTTCGCCCGGGCCGACATCGTGATCCGCAAGAACGATCCTGCACTCACCGTCCCGGCCAGTTCGCTGGTCGCCTTCGCCGGCATCGAGAAGGTCTATTTGATTGCCGATGGCCTGGCAGTCGAACGGGTGGTCGTCACCGGAGCGAAGAACTCGGAGTGGGTCGAGATCACTTCAAACCTTGATCCCGGAGAGAAAGTCATCCTGACTCCCGGCAAACTGCAGAGCGGTCAGGCCGTGGTCATTGGAACCTCCGCCGGGATGACTGCTCCCGGCCCGCAATCCTGAGCCATGCAAAAGCTCGCTGAAATCTCGGTCCGCCGGCCCATCTTCGCCACCATGATCATCATGGCCCTGGTGGTCGTCGGCATCACCGGCTACACCCACCTTGGGGTCGACCGCACGCCTTCGGTGGAGATTCCCACGATCTACATCAGCACGCGCCTGCCCGGCGCGTCACCGGTCGAAATGGAGACTCTCGTGGCGCAGCGGATAGAGGAGACGGTCAATACCGTCGAAGGCATCGAGGAGCTCCGCTCCATTTCTTTCTATGGTGCCTGTCTGATCATCGTCCAGTTCGACCTCGACCGCGACGTGAACACCGCCGCCGAGGATGTCCGCAACCGGCTCGCGGGCGTGCTTGGCCAGCTGCCGCGCGAGGCCGATCCGCCGGTAATCTCCAAATTCGACGCCGACCGTTCGCCTTCGATGACGATCGCGATGTCCGGGTCGCGAAGCATCCGGGAACTGGCCGAGCTGGCCGACAAGATTGCGAAGGTGCAGCTCGAACGGGCTCCGGGCGTCGGCGAGGTGCAGGTGTACGGTGCGCCCGAGCGCGCGATCAACATCTGGATCGACGCCGAGCGCCTCGCAGCTTTCGGGCTCCCGATCACCGGGGTCCGGGAGGCGATCGCCCGGCAGAACGCCGACGTGCCCGGCGGCCAGGTGGTCAGTTCGCTGCGGGAACAAACCATCCGCACGATGGGTCGGATCACCGATCCGCGTGAGTTTGACGATCTGGTCATCGGCACCGCCAACGGCAGCCCGGTCCGGGTGCGCGACATTGGGCATGCGGAAGACGGCACCAAGGAAGTGCGTTCCATATCCAGGCTGAACGGGCAGCCGGCAATCACGCTCAGCGTTCGACGCCAGTCCGACGCGAACACGGTTGCCGTGATCGAGGCGATCAAGGAGCGGCTGCCTCAGGTGCGCGCTGCACTCCCCGAGGACGTGACGCTGGAAATCATCGAGGACCAGTCCCGCTACATCTACCAGGCGCTGCACGAGATTCAGCAGCATCTGATCATTGGCAGCCTGCTCGCGAGCCTGGTCGTCTTCGCCTTCATGCGGAATGCCCGGGCGACGCTCATCGCCGCGGTCGCCATCCCCGCCTCGGTGATTTCCACTTTCGGAATGATGTGGGCCATGGACTTCACGCTCAACAGCGTCACCATGCTTGCCCTGGTGCTGATGGTCGGCATCGTCATCGACGATGCGATCGTGGTGCTGGAGAACATTTTTCGCTTCGTCGAGGAGAAGAACATGCCGCCGTTCGAGGCTGCCCGTGAGGCAACCAGGGAGATCGGCCTCGCGGTGATGGCCACGACACTGAGCCTGGTCGTCATCTTTGTCCCGGTCTCGTTCATGTCGAGCATCTCGGGGAGATTCCTGTTCCAATTCGGCCTGACCTCGGCGGTGGCGGTGCTCGTGAGCCTGCTGGTTTCCTTCACGCTGACGCCCCTGATGAGCGCCCGGTTGCTGCACCGGGGCGACCACGCGGGTGGTGCCGGATCCCGGCGGGGCTTCTACGGGTGGATCGATCGCAACTACGTGCGTGCGCTCGGCTACTCCATGCGCCACCGATGGATCGTCGCCGGCCTGGCAGTGGTGGTCATGCTGCTTTCGTTTCCCCTTTACCGGATGGTGCCGCAGGAATTTACCCCGGCCAACACCGATGAAGGCGAGTTCGAGGTGCGGGTGACCGCGCCCGAAGGAACCTCCTTCGAGGCGATGAACGGAGTCATGCTTGAAATTGAGCGGGAACTGCAGGCGATGCCCCGGCTGCCCCTGCTCTTCGTCAGCGCGGGCTCCTCGCGTTTTGGCGGTGCAGGCAATGGCAGCGTCTATGTCCGTCTGGCGCCGCACGGCGAACGCGTCTTTTCCCTCACGCGACTGTTGAGCCTGCGGCCCTGGCAGGCGTTCGAGGGAAACTATTCCCAGACCGATGTCATCCGTGAGGTCCGGGGACGGCTCCGGAAGTTCACCGACCTGCGGATCACCGTTTCCGGGGGACGAACCTCCATCAGCACCGGTGGCGGGCGGAACTACGGAATCGACTTCGCCCTGCTCGGACCCGACCTGGAGTCGCTCAGCCACTACACGGAGGAGCTCCGCCGGCGCGCACCCGAACTCGGACTTGTGGACGCCGACACCACGCTCAAGCTCGACACTCCCGAACTCCGGGTGAACATCGACCGCGAGCGAGCGGCTGCGCTGGGCGTGGACACGCAGGACATCGCCACCGCCCTCCGCATCATGGTGGGCGGCGATGAACGGACATCCCGTTTCCGCGATCCGGACATGAACGACGACTACGATGTCCAGTTGCGGCTGGGTGCCGCCGATCGCGGCGACCCGGATTCCATTGCCCGCCTTTACGTCCCCGGACGCAGCGGGTTGGTGCGGCTCGACAATCTGGTGACCATCGCCGAAGAGCAGACGGCCTCGCGGATCGACCGGGTGGACCGGCAACGGATGGCCGCGCTGCGGGCGGAGATCGCCGAAGGGTACGCGCTGGCCGACCGCCTGGCGGCATTGAACAACGCGGTGGCCGAGATGAACCTTCCCCCCACATATTCCACCCGGATCGGCGGCGGCGGACGGGAACTGGAGCGCACGTTTAGGGAGTTCCTGTGGGCGTTCCTGCTCTCGGTGGTTTTCATGTACATGATTCTGGCTTCGCAGTACGAGAGTCTGGTCCACCCGTTCACCATCCTGCTTTCCCTGCCCATCTCACTTCCATTTGCCCTGTTGTCGCTGTGGCTGACTGGAAACACCTTGAACCTCTATTCCGCGCTGGGGCTGCTGGTCCTGTTTGGCGTGGTGAAGAAGAACGCCATCCTGCAGATCGACCACATGAATCATCTCCGCCGCCAGGGCATGGAACGGCTGCCGGCGATTCTGCAGGCCAACCGTGATCGCCTGCGTCCCATCCTGATGACGACGCTCACCTTGGTGGCGGGCATGTTGCCGCTGGCGGTTGGCACCGGTCCGGGCGCGGAGGAGCGGCGTGCCGTGGCCATCGTCGTCATCGGCGGCCAGGGACTCTGTCTGCTGCTCACGCTGCTGGTGACTCCGGTGGTCTATTCGTTTCTGGACGATCTGGGCGCCAGGCTCCATTGGCGGCGGCTGGTGGCAAACACCGCCCTGGGTGGCAACCTTGCGCCCATTCAAGAACTTGCCCCGGCGCCGAATGCCGGTGGGGGTTCGCACTGAGTCCCGGAACGAAACGGGACGCCGTGGTTCCGCCGAACGGGATCAGGACCCGGCTGGACCGCCGTTGCGGGATTCGTGAAGCGTCGCTTCGTGGAAGAACAGCGACACCCATTCGCGGACGTCCTGCCGTTCACTGGGACTTCCTTCGCGGAGTTCGAAAGTGCCGTTGAGGTGGCGGATCAGCCGCGCGCGTCCGAAACTGGCGATCACCCGCTGGACGCGGCCGGTTTGAAGCAGAGTTGATTTCATTGGCGCGAGCATGCGCCCCGGGGTCAGTCAACGGCTGGGGTACCCCAACCACTAATTTTGCCACATGACGGACGACGAGAATCATCAGCCGGAAACGGTTCGGCGGCCGCGCCAGCTGTGGCTGCTTGCCCGCGTCAACCCATTGGTGGAACGATTTGGAAACCGATTCTTTCGCACGCTGCCCCGGTCACCGGGCGTCTATCTCATGCACGGCCTGGGCGGCCGACCACGTCGGCACCGGATCCTCTACGTCGGCAAAGCCCGTGACCTACGGCAGCGGCTGGGCAGCTACCGGCACGTCCATCCGGAGCGGGACAGCCGCAAGACAATCCGGCTCGTGCATGCGGTCGAGCAGATCACCTGGGAGGAATGTGCCGACGAGACGGCGGCGCTGTTGCGGGAGAATGCGCTGCTCCGCGAGCACCGGCCGCTGTTCAACCGCATGAACGTGCGGCCCGAGGCCCATGGCTACGTCGGCATCGCAGCGGCCGGCCGCAGCCTCGCGTTGATCCTGGCTGCGAAGCCCGGAGAGGAAGGGGAATGGCACGGTGCGTTCAAGGGCACGCGAAGGTTGGCGGCGGCCGCGTTGCTCCGCCTGCTCTATCAGACGCAGAAGTCACTGTGCGAATGGACGGAACTCCCGCATCGGCTCGTTGCCGAACGGACGCCGAAAGAATGCCAGCTGCAGATGGACAACCTGCCTGGACTGCCTGGACTGCTCACGGACTACTTCCGGGGGCGCAGCTGGAAGCTGATTGAATGGATCGCTGGGCAGATCGGGACCGAATCCGTCCCGCCCTTTCTGGAATCGTGGCGCAGAGCTGACCTGGAACTGCTGCAGGGATTCTACCTGATGGGCCCCCGTCGGAACCATCGCTGGCGTCTCGAACTGGGTCTCGGCGAGGATGCGTTGTTCCGTCCGGAGGAACTCGACGACCTGCCGGTCAAAGTCAGGCTGACTCACGAAACCAGTCCCTGGGAAGGCGAGGCTTCGAGGGAACTCCATCCGGTGTCTGGCAAGCAAACGCGGGATCTGTTCAAAACGGCTGCAGCACCATCCTCCTGACGAAATACTCCGAGCCCTCACACTGAAGCAGGATTCTTCCGTGGCGCGGCCAGACCTGCGTCGCCCGGTTGACGAGCACGCCGTTCAACCGGACTTCGATGACATCTTTCAGACAGGTGATGACCAGCCGATTCCATTCGCCCGACGGGTGCTCAACGTCGCGGGCGCCTCTGAAGCCCCTTCGATCTGTCCAGACGGCATCCTTGTGCCGCCAGTTCACGCGCCCCCAGCGTTCGAGGGTAACAGTGGTCCCGTCCGGCGCCCACCACGGCCAGCCGTCGGAATCCCGGTCTGGACCGACGGCCACGGTGACCCGCGGAGCGATCAGTTTCCCTAGTTCGTCATCGCCACGGATGAGCAGCAGATCACCCGTTGCTCCTTCGAACATATTGCACTCGATTGCGGCCATGAAGGCGCCGCCTCCGTCGTGGCTGTTGCCGTCAGGTCCGGTGGCGTGGAGGAAGATGCCCGCGTCGCGAGCCTTGCCGATCCGGTTTCCCCAATGGGTGTTCAAATTGCCCCACCGGAACTCCACCGTCAGGGTGAAGTCCGCGAATATCTCCCGGGTTGCCAGGTAGCCAAGCCCGTCGCCCGAAACCCGGAGCATGCCATTGGAAACCGCGAATACCTGGCGGGGGTCATCGTATCGAGTGTCCACCAGCCATGTGTAAAAACCGGACAGGTCCCGGCCATTGAAGAGCTGCTTTGCCGGCAGGCGCGGACTCAAGTCGGCAGGAATCGAACGGCAGCCCATGGTCCCGAGGAGGCCGGCCACAAGGCCAAGGACGAAGGTAAGGCGCCAACGGATCACCAGATGAGCCTGGCAGCCCGGCGGTGAAAGGTCAGCCAAACTCTTCATTGGCGCGGAAAACCCGGAGTTTCGACTGATGAGACGGACAGGCTGTGAGCGAAAGAATCGTCCGGAGCCCGAGTCCTCATTCTGATCAAGCCACATTCCCGGACGGTCCGAAGCGCCCCTGTGGCCCATCAGTTAAGGCACTCTCTGCGGACTCCCGGGACGCACGGCACCCACGTTGCTAAAGGGGGTTATTCGCGCCGGCCCAGATGCGTTTGACCGGTGCGTCATCCCTAAATGCCACATCGTCTCAAGTTGTATTCTGCGGCCCTCGGCCTGTTCGCCATTTTCACCTGGGTCATCTGGATCCGTCCCCCGGCTGATGGCACCTCCGCGGTGGTGGCCCGCGCCCAGGTGGGAACCCCAATGGCGCCTGCGCCCGTCGCTCCGATCAACACCCCCGCCTTGGTCGTGGAAGAGGCGAACGGCAGCAGCGTGAAACCGTCCACGATGGGGAGCGTCGCCAGCGATTCGCAGCCGTCGAACTCCACATTCGCGGCCATCTCTGACTTCGCCATCTGGTCGGAACGTTACCTCGCCGCGGACGGATCAGAACGTCGATCGATGGCTTCCAGGGGAATCGCACTCGCGCGCGAACGTCGAGCCGCCCTGCGCGAACTCATTCAGAAGGATCCGGAGTCGGCATTGAATGCTGCGGCGCCGTGGGAGCTGCGGAGGGTGCTGCCTCCCGAGTTTCATCAGTTTCTCGAGCAGCCGGTCAATGCACTGGCCCAGTACGGCGTCACCGTTGCCAGCGATTTTGAGAACCAGACCCGGCAGGTCTCCCGCCGTGCGGTCATCGGAGGCAGAAGCTACCACGCATTCGTTTACGGTTCGATGAGTGTCGCCGGATCGTCGCCAAATCTGCCCGTGAACGGCATCGCCATCGATGATGCGCTGGCTCTGGCGGAGACGGCCACCCGGGTCCTGTCGCCGGCGGAAGCAGCCGCCGCAAAGGCTGCCCTGACCTCGGCGGATCCGGTCTGCACCGTTTCCGGCGAACCGGCCGATCACCGGGGTGATGAGACGCTGGTCGAGATCGCCAGCGAGCTGCAGTTCGTTTGCGGGGCCGACCATGTGCGCACCCTGCAGGAACTGGCGGCGGAAGCGGCCAAACAGGGCAAGGGCTGGAAGGGGACGGGAGGCGGCCCAGAGACGCTCGATTCCTGGAATCAAGGGCCGAAGCGCCTGCTATTCATCCGCGTAAACTTCCCCGACGACCTAGCGGAACCCATCTCGGCGTCGGCGGCGTACGAGCTGATGAACAACGTCAACACCTGGCTGGTGGCAAATTCCTACGACTCGACGTCGATGATCACAACGGTCACGCCGTTGTTGACGCTGCCCTACACGAAGGCTTTCTACTCCGAGGTCGGCGACGGGCAGCTGCTCACCGACGCCCGGGCGGTTGCGAAGGCGGCCGGCTACGACACTGCGGATTTCGAGCTCGATGCCGTCCGCTTCACGAACGTTCCGGGCTACTCCTACGGCGGCAAGGCCTACGTCCGGGGCAAGGGCTGCTGGCTGCAAAGCTCGAGCGTGGGCGTGGCCTGCCATGAATTCGGCCACAACTACGGACTCTGGCATGCCAACTACTGGAACGGCAGCGGCGCCAGCGGGATCGGGCCGGGATCCCACAGCGAATACGGCGACAGCTTTGACACGATGGGTTCGGCCAGCGCCGGTGACAAACACTTCAGTGCCATCCACCGCAACATCATCGACTGGTTGGGGGACTCGTACGTCCGCGAGGTGACGGCCAATGGCACCTACCGGCTGCACGCGGTCGATGTGCCCGGGCTGCTGCCGGGACGGTTCAACGCGTTGAAGCTCTACAAGGATTTCGACCGCGACTACTGGGTGGAACTCCGCCACCTGTTCGCCGGCAATTCCAGCATTCAGAACGGCGTGCTGCTGCGCTGGGATCCGTGGGCTGCGAGTGCCGGCGGCGCCCATCTGCTTGATGCGACCCCCGGCTCACCTGCAGGCAGTTCCAGCAAGGACGATGCAGCCCTGGTCGTTGGCCGCACGTTTGCCGATCCCGGCGCCGGGCTGTTCATCACGCCCGTGGCGCTGCATGGCACGGGTGCCGGCAAATCGGTCGATGTGGTCGTGAATCGGGGCTCCTTCGCCGCAAACCAGCGCCCCACAGTCTCCGTGCAGGCGGAGAAGACGCAGGCCGCGACCGGTGAATCCGTGACCTTTACCGCGACTGCGAATGATCCCGACGGGGATGTGCTGGCCTATGACTGGGATTTTGGCGACCTGACTTTCGGGATCAACGGCCCCCTCGTCACGAATCTGTGGTCCGCCAGCGGCGACTACGTGGTCCGTTGCCGAGTGTCCGACATGAAAGGCGGTTGGGCCAGCGCCCATGTGGTGGTGCGCATTGGCAGTCACAGCACCTTCAGCATCCGCGGCCGGGTGACGGACACGCTGGGCCAGCCGATCGAGGGGGTTCGCGTTCATAACGGCTCGATTTCGAGCAGTTCC
>DNDP01000167.1:13688-30091 GCA_003484235.1 Verrucomicrobiales bacterium | reverse complement strand
GACTTCGAGCAGTTCCTATCGGGGAGGCTTCACCGACAGCGACGGCAACTACATCATCACCCGTCTCGCCGCCGGCAGCCACACCCTCAGCGCGACACGCTACGGGCATGCCTACACGCCGCTGGGCGGTTGGGCAAACCCCGT
This sequence comes from Verrucomicrobiales bacterium, assembly GCA_003484235.1. Taxonomy (GTDB): domain Bacteria; phylum Verrucomicrobiota; class Verrucomicrobiia; order Limisphaerales; family RI-55; genus RI-55. The sequence goes on along the minus strand of DNDP01000167.1, from coordinate 29,947 downwards.
CAGTGTCGGACCCGATCGAACGGGCATTGATTTCTCCGGTGAACCGTTGCCGACCGTCGGCTGGGAGATCGTCGATGGCGATGCCAGTGAATCCGGCGCCAATGAGGCCTTGATCCGGCTCTCAAGGACCGGCTCGACTTCTTCGCCGCTTACCGTGAAGTACAGGATCTCCGGGACCGCCAGCCAACCGGCTGATTACTCACTCACGCCGGCACCGACGGGTTCCTCGCCCTACAGCCTCACCATTCCTGCGGGCGCCGCTTTTGCGGATGTCGTCATCGTGCCCAATCAGGACACCAACGCCGAGGGACCGGAGAAGGCGATTCTGCTCCTCGAAGAAAACACAGCCTATGCAATCGGCTGGCAGGCCGAGGCGGTCATCGAGATCCAGGATGATGAGACACCCACCAAGCCCACCATTTACCTCTCCTCCAGCGCGGACAATCGGGCCACGGAGAGCGGCGGAGACACCGGGGCCTTCACGGTGAACCGCTCGGGCAACCGGACCGGCGACATTCTCGTCCGGTTCAGCATGAGCGGAACGGCCACTGCGGCGGCCGACTATGAGCCGCCCAGCGACAGCGTCCTTCTCCGTGAGGGGCAGACTTCGGTGACGGTCACCTTTGCCGCGATCGACGATGCACTGGTCGAAGGGGACGAGACCGTCCAGTTTGTCCTCGTTCCGGATGCAGCCTACTCCAGCAGCGGCGGCCCCGCCGTGATCACCATTCAGGATGACGATCCGCCCACGGTCCAGCTCCTGGTAACGGACGATCTCGCCGTTGAGGGCGGATCGGCTACCGCCAAGGTTGTCTTCCAGCGGACCGGCAGCATCACCGGCAGTCTCGACGTGAACTACTTGTTGTCCGGAACAGCAACTGGCGGCAGCGACTACTCCGCCCCCCCCGGCGTGATCACCATTCCCGCCGGAGCCCCTTCCGCAACGCTGACCCTCACCGCTCTGAATGACACCATTCTTGAAGGCGATGAAACGGTGGCCGTAGTGCTCAGCAGTCATCATGACTACAACATCGGACAGCCGGGAACGGCTGTCGTGACCATCCAGGACAACGAGATTCCCACGGTCACGCTCGCCGCCACGGACAGCACCGCCACCGAGGGTGGCGGCGACAACGGGCAGTTCACCATTTCGCGCGGCAGCAGCACGGCAGGCCCCCTTGAGGTGCCTCTGGAAATATCCGGCAGTGCTGTGGGGGGAGCGGACTACCAGGCAATGCCCGCATCGGTGCTGATTCCTGACGGAAGTTCCAGCGTGGCTCTGACCATCGTTGCCATTGACGACAACATCAAGGAGGCCGACGAGAAAGTGACGCTCCGATTGAGTTCTGCCGCGGGATTCAACATCGGAACCTCCGGACCGGTTTCCGTCACGCTCAAGGACAACGATTCGTCGGGTTCGCTGGCCGTTGGGTTCGAAGCGGGTGCAAGTACAAGTGTGGAATCACGCACCAGCATCAAGCTGCCGGTCGTCTTGAGCGCCGTCAGCAGCGGGACGGTGACCGTAAACTACAGTGTGGCCGGAGGAACGGCCACCGGTGCAGGAGCCGACTACACGCTGGCCGCCGGAACCCTAAGCATTCCCGCCGGCGAAATACTGGCCTCCATCAGCTTTTTCCTGGTCAATGACAGCGTGTCGGAGCCGGCTGAGACCGTGATTGTTCAACTCAACTCGCCTTCCGGCGCGGCGTTGGATGCCCGAACCACGCACACCCTGACCATCATCGACGACGACGCATCGGTCGTCAGCGTCTCGGCGCCTGATGGGACCGCATCTGAAGGCGGTGACTCCGCCCTGTTCCGCATCACGCGGACGGGGAGCACCGCGGAGCCGGCCTTGGTACAGTTGCAGATCAGCGGAACTGCAAGCAGTCCGTCCGACTACCTGCCACTGATGGTGCCCGTTGTCATTCCTGCCGGGGAGAGTTCCGTGGACCTGCCTGTCATTGCCGTGGACGATGCCACCGATGAACTGGATGAAACGGTTGTGATCAGGCTCACCGCTGTGGAGGGCGGCCGCGTGGGGTCACCTTCGGTCGCTTTCGTTACCATTGCGGACGACGACGATGCAGCACCGGTCCCCGCCGTCAGCCTTTCGAAACTGGACGGCACCACAACGGAGGGAGTGGACGACTTCGCGCGACTGCAGTTCACCCGCTCCGGTGACTTGGCAGCTCCGCTGGTGATCCGCTACGGCGTCTCCGGTTCGGCAACCAGCGGGAGTGATTATGCCACCCTGCCCGGCACCATCATGATCGCGGCGGGACAATCCTTTTCCCTGCTGGACATCCAGGCGCTGGCGGATGGTCAGGCGGAACCGTTGGAGGAAGTTGTCGTCACTCTTCTCGCCGACTCCAGCTACACGCTGTCTTCGGCAGTTGCGCAATCGATTCAGCTCCTCGATTCACCATTCATGGGATGGCAGCAGGCGCGGTTCTCCGCCGTCCAGCTGGCCGACCCCGGCGTGGTGGCTCCTGCCGCCGATCCGGACGGGGACGGGATGAACAATTTCGTCGAATACGCCTTCGACCGGGATCCGAACCGAAGCGACGCCGCTCCGTTGTTCCAGTACTCGCTGGAGCCGATTCCCGATTCCGCCGAACAGCTGCTGGTGGTCACACATCGCCGACGAATCGTGCGGCCGGACATTGACTACCGACTGGGCGTGGGCGAGCAAGTGGACGGGATTGTGGACGACTCGATCGACCTGGAAGACCCGGTGATCACCGACGACGGCAATGGAGTAACGGAGACGGTCCGGGTGCGCATCCTCGCTCCGACGTTCCATTTCGACCGCCGCTTTGTGCGGCTGAAGGTCATCCGCCGGTGATCAGTGGATTGCGGCGCGGACGGCCTGGACGAGTTGGTAGCAACCGATCAGGGCCATCAGCGAACATGAAACCCAGAGGAAGCCGATCCAGACTCCTCCCGGCCTGAGCGCCGATTCAGTGCGGAAGTAGAGGAAATAGAGCGCCGCCACTCCGAGGAACGGCAGCATGAGCGCCTGTGCGAGCGCTCCAACAAATACCAGCGTTACCGGCGCCTTGATGGCGGTGAACACGACGAAGTAGAGGGCGGTCAGGCCGATGCACGCGTAGCGGACCACCACCAAACGCCGCTCCTCATCCGTCACCACGACCCAGCGGAAGAGCCGGAACAAGTCCGCGAACAGCCGGCCGTTCGAGGCGGTGGCGAGAAAGACCGTCGAATACAGGACCACCAGCGCGCCCATCAGGTAGCCCCAGTAGCCGACCTCGCCGAAGGTTTCGCGGTACATGTGCGAGAGGGTCGCGATCATGTCCCTGTCCTCCACCCGGAGCTCCTTTGCGTTCAGCACCGCCGCGCCCAGCAGGTAGAAGGCGATCGTCGCCACCGTGTAGATCACCATCGAAATCCAGGCGTCGGTCCGCATCACCCGCATCCAGCCCTGTGCCCGTCTCTTCCACTCCGCCGAACCGTCATTGACGCCGGTGAAGGCCGCGTAACCCTTCTCGAGGCACCAGTAGGGATAATAGATCAGCTCCGAGGCGCCGACTCCGATTATTCCAAACGCCGCGAAGGCGGTGGTGGAGTCTTCCGGGAGGCGGAAGCTCATTCCATCGACCAACTGTGCCAGGCTGATGCCGTAGTCGGTCCAGTTGAGTGCCACCACCGCCGCCACGGTGAAGAACGTGAACATGGCCACCATGATTGAGGAAAAGCGCTCGATGAGCCGGTAGCGACCAATGGCCAGCAGGAAGCCGGTGATCACGGAGAGGATCAGCGGCCAGCTGAACTTCGGCCAGTCGGCACCCAGTCCGGCGAAGGTGAAGATGCCGGCGACCCCGCCCAGCATTCCCGCCACCTGAAAGAACGTGGCGACAAACATCACAATCCAGACCCAGACCAGCCAGGAAACCTTCCAGCGCGGGCCGGGGATGGAATCCAGCGCCTCAAGGCTGGTCTTGCCGTGGGTGATGGCGTAACGCCCGAGCTCGATCTGCAGGAAGACCTTGATGAGACACCCCAGGATGATGAACCAGAGGAGCGTGAACCCGACCTCCGCGCCCAACCGCGTTGTCACGATCAACTCACCCGAACCGACAATCGTCGCCGAGATGATGAAACCCGGTCCCAGCTGGCGGACAATGCCGCGCCAGTCCGTGGGAGCCGGGCACACGGAATCCATGGGGGCAGGATTGATCAGTCGAGGAGGACGTCGCGGACGATGATGTTGCGGTAGGCAACGGGTCCGTGATCACCCTGGAGCATCAGGGGACCAAAGGCCACCTCGGTATTCTCGTCCAAGGCGGCGCGGGTGGGGCCGGTCAGCTCCACATCACGGTGGATTTCAACCCCGTTGTGGCGGACCGAAACAAATCTGGCATTGGCGATCTTGGTCCCGAATTCATCGTAACGCGGGGCCCGGAACAAAACGTCGAAATACTGCCACTCGCCCGGTGGCTTGCTCGCGTTCACGGCCGGCGGATGGCCATCAAAGCCCTTGTCGTCCTTCCAACGCTGATAGATGCCTCCGCAATCCGAATGCTGCGGCTTCTCGACGCCATGGCTGTCGAGGACCTGGATCTCGTAGCGGCCCTGAAAATAGACGCCCGAGTTGGATCCCTCGGGCACGTTGAACTCGATGTGCAGCTCGACGTCCGCGTGTTCGAAAGTGCTCACCAAATTCCGGGTCGGTCCCGAAGTGCCGTTCACCAGCACTCCGAACCCGGGCTCGAAGCTGAAAGATTTTGGATTCTCGGGATGGAGTGCCACCCCGCCCACGGCCGTCCAGTTGCCCACGGGTTCCCGCCAGCCATCGAGATTCTCGCCATTGAAAGCGTCGCGGCGAACCGGATCCTGACTGCCGGGTTTTTGAAAGGACTCGCAGCCCGTTGACGCAAACGCGGCAATGGCTCCAACGACAAACAGGTTCAGGTGCTTCTTCATAATGTGTCGGGTGACGGCGCCGAAGTTAAGGACACGGCACCGCTCCCGGCAATGTTAAAACCCCGGCCACGCTCCAGCTCCCGGCCACAACATTCCGAATCCGGATAAAACCGCACTGCCTGCTGTCAGGGACCGACGATCCGGTCCGCCCCGACGTGCGCGAAGCGATTGCGCGACGTGGCAGCAGGCAGGCTGAAATACAGCCCCAGGGCGATGACCACTCCCCCTGCCAACTGGCTCCAGCGCAGTGGCTCGGCGACGAGCACGAGCGCGAACAGCACGCCGGCGAGGGGCTGGGCGAAGACCGTCATTGCCACCGCGTTGACCGGAGTCTCGCGCACGGCGAAGAACCAGAGGGAATAGCCCACGACCGTGCAGATGATGACCAGGTAGCCAAGCGCCAGCCAGTCGGAGGCGCCCAGATGCGGTAGGCTGCGGACGACATCCTTTCCGCTGAAGACGAGATTGGCCGCCGTCCCGATCAGCAGTCCGGCGGCGAGCACCTTGAGCGGATGTGATTTCTGGATCAGCGGTTTGCCGACTATGGAATAGACCGACTCGCAGACGAATGAGGCGAGGATCAGGGCATTGGCGACGAGTCCAGGCCATTGAAAGTCCGGACGCCAGAATTCGGCCAGTACGGCCACACCGACCAATCCCAGACTGAATCCCAGCCAGCGACGCAGGGGCACGTGCTCCCGGAGAAAAATGGCGGCGAAGACGGCGGCAATAACCGGATCGAACGCCATCAGGATGGCCGCATCGCCGGCCTTGCCCAGCTGCACCCCCGAAACCTGGAGACGCGGTGCCGCGCAGAAAACCATCACGCCCAGCAGGCCGGTGCGGAACAGATCCCATCCCCGCGGTCGCACTCCCGGAATCCAGCGCCACACGAAGGAGATGATCAGCGCCGACAGGCCGAACCGCAGCGTGGCCAGGGTCCCGGCATCCATTACCGGTGCGAGCAGCTTGAAGCACGCATAGGCGGCCGCCCAAAGGACGTTCATCACAAGCAGCAAGACCAGCCAGATCCGCTTCATGGGTGCCGGGTGGTCGGCCGCTCGCCGGATCAGGGTTGTGGCCCGCCGTGGTGCGGGACGGCCGCAGGTGCGGAGGCGGTTGGGCGATGCCTCTGGAAAAGTGCATAGGCGGTGTGCTTTTCCGCCTGCCGGGCCAGAGCGGCGTCCAGCTGCGGTTTCCGGGCTGGGGGAATGTCACCGTAGGCGAGGGTCAATACCTGCACGCCGAGGAACGGTGGAACGACCTCCAGCGTAAGCAGCAAGGCCTCAAAGTCTCCCTGAAGACTCGCGTAAACCCTGCGGGCGGACTCCAGCGGCGAGCGGTAGGTCCCGTCCTGATTGACGTCCAGAAACACCGGATTCGTCGCGGCCAGCGTGTAGTCGTTGAGTGTCTTCCAGCCGGGATCGGTCACCGGATCGCCGAGCACGACGCAGACGAGATGGGCATCGATCCCATCCGTCTTTATCTGAAACTCGAGTGTGGCGTCCGTGGCCACGCCGTCGGAGGCCGGCACTTCCATGGTCGCAACCTCGACGCTGTTGAGGAAGACGATGGCCCGCCTCGGGCGGATCCAGTGCGGCGCTGCCACCCTAAGCCGCAGATGGACCGATGCTTCATCGACCGGAACCAAGTCGCCCGGACCGAACGATTCGTTGACCACGAGCTCCGAATAGATCCCCAGGCTGATCGTGGAGCGCCCCGCAACGATGTTCCCGCACAGTTCATCGACGTTCAACCGGGCCGGATCGTCGGTGCCGCTTTTGATGTAGGTTCTCCCCTGCCCTGCCGGATCGCCCACCGTGTGCGAGTCCGAGGAACCCACCGCCCGGATGTTGTCGCCACGGTTCAGCAGCGCAAACCAGTCGGTGAACAAATAAAGTGGATCCTTGGTGTCCACCGTGGAGTTGACCAGTTCCATGGCGTCGAAGGTGAAGGGGGTGCCAGCGGCGCGTTCGCCGGAACCCCGGTTGAGCCCCAGCTTGGTGAACGGGCTCTGCGCGATGTCCGGCCAGCGGGGATGGTTCAGGATGACGACCTTGGCCCCTTTCAACCGCATGCCTTCGACCAGCTTCACCCAATCGCTTTCCTTATGAGGTGGCACCTCGTCGTCGGGATGGAGCGGAAATGCGTTGAAATGGCCGTTGTCGGACGTGACCTCGTTGCCGACGACGGGAGTGAAATGTTCATTGAGCTGTAACGCCTCCTGGTAGGGACGGTAGTCCAGATTGTGATTGTGATCGGTGGCCACCGCCAGTTCGACTCCTTCGCCCGCCAGTGAGAGGATCCGCTCTTCGGCCGTGGCGTCTCCATGACCGCTGAAGGTGAAGGTATGGATGTGGGTATCGGCTGCAACATGCCCGGCAGTCTTGATCTCCCGCCTCAGCCGCAACTCGACCGTGGCTTCCGCGTCGTCCAGGCGAACAATGCGCTGGTCTCGGCTCCATTCCATGCCGCGGGTGGCCGAGACGCTGTAGGTTCCCCGCGGCAGTTCAAAGCCGGCCTCGCCATTGACATAAATCAGTCCCTCACGAACGGCGGTCCTGGCGGGATCGGCAAAGTAAAGTTCCGGCCGGGAACCATCATCTCTCACGATCGTGATGCGCGCCGGAAGCCGTTCCCCCGAGGATGAATCCACAACGCTTACCGTCACGGGCCGCAGGTCGAGCACCTCCCGCAGAGGCCGGTCATGGAGTTTGACGGGGCCGATCGCAATGTCGTCGGACTTGTCATCGGGCACAACCTCCAGCGTGTTGGTCCCGGCCCGAAGGGTTCCGGCGGCAAGCTCGTAGAGAAAGGTCTTCTCGGTTCGATGTCTGCGGAGTTCTCCCACAACCCGGTCGTTCAACCGGATCGTCCAACGGCCGTCCACATCGCGGTGGCGTGCCGAAAGGGTCCACGGGCGGGAGTTGGGGGCGCCCTGGAATTCCACCTTCAGTCGATCGCCTTCAGGCTTGGGATCGACTCCCTGCCAGTCCTTGATGTCGGAATCGCCCAGATGCCGATGCTTCCCATCAATGACCCGGCCTTCCTGGGCCGGGACTGCCGACGCCGTCACCAGAAAGCAGGTCAGAACAAATTGCAGGAAGAGGGCGTGCGGCATCATCGGGGCCAGGGAGTGGGTGTTCATGCACTGGCAGGTGTTGTAGTCCGATTGCCCGAACTCAGGCAAGTTCCTGCTGGAACCTTTGGAGATGGTTTCCGAAGGAGGAGGCTGCGAGGCCCACTCACCGTGGCGAAATGTCCCGCCGGGTCAGCGTTTCGATGGAATCGCAGCCTGGTCGCCGGGGCCGATCAAGCGGACAACCGAGGCCAGCAGCTCCTCGCTGGAGAAGGGCTTAGCAAGCGTTTCCACCGCGCCCATCATCCGGGCCACCTTGAGGTAGTCCAGCGGGTTGACGCGTCCGCCACCGGAGATCGCGATGATGCGAATGTCCGGCTTCATCCGTGTCAGCTCCTGGATGGTCTCCATGCCCTCCATCTCGGGCATGATGAGATCGCAGATGACGAGATCAGGCGGACTTTCCCGGAACTTGCGCAGGGCCTCCCGGCCATCCTCAGCCTGCATCACGGCGTAGCCCGACCGCTCAAGAATTCTTGAGAAGGACAAACGAAACGGTTCGTTGTCGTCGGCGAAGATGATCTGTTTCATCGGACGGGAACGGATTCGGTTCCCGGCTGGCCCTGCGAATCCTCGTGGATGACGTGATGGGCCGCCGAGAGCAGCCGTTCAGGAAGGTAGGGCTTGTCCAAGAATTCGTGAACTGAAAGTTTGCGGAAAGCCTCGCGGTCGGACTGGGTCAACTGTCCACCCGAGGCAATGATCCGGAGGTTCGGACGCATCCGCAATAGGACCCGGATGAGTGCCTTGCCGTCCATCCGGGGCATGTCGGTGTCGGTGATGAGCACCTGCACCGAGTCGCGATTGCGGGAGAAGGCCGTGATGGCCTCGACGCCGTCGCCCGCGGTTTCCACCCGGTAGCCGTTCAGTTCGAGAATGCGCCGGGACACCTCGCGGATCTGCACCTCGTCATCCACGACGAGGATCAGCTCGCCGCTGCCGCGCTGTTTCTCTTTTCCCTGCCCTTCACCTGGCACCGGTTCCATGGTGGCCGCGCAGGGAAGAAAGATCTCAAAGGTGGTGCCCATGCCCACGCTGCTCTCCACCCGCAGGAAGCCGCCGTGCCCGTTGATGATGTTGCGGACGCTGGCCAGCCCCAGGCCCGTTCCCTTCCCCGGCTGTTTCGTCGTGAAGAAGGGCTCGAAGATGCGTTCGCGAATCTCCTCGGGTATGCCCTCGCCCGTGTCCGTGATGGAGAACTTGACGAACGAGGCGAGCTGCCTGACCGAGCCGTTGATTTGGAAATCCGGCGCCAGCGAAACGTTCTCGGCGCGGACCACGAGCTGCCCTCCTTCGGGCATCGCGTCGCGGGCATTGATGCAGAGATTCAAGAACACCTGATGGAGCTGGGTCGGATCGCCGTTCACCGGCCAGAGTCCGGCCGGCAGCTGGGCCTGCACGCGAATGGCGCGGGGGAAGGTCTCCCTGGTCAACCGGATGATCTCGTTCAGCAGCAGCCGCGGATCAAGCACGCTGCGGCCCGCCTCCGAACCGCGGGTGAAGCCGAGGATCTGCTTTACCATGTCGGCGCCGCGCTGGGCGCTTGTGGTGATGGTCGTAAGCAGTTCCCGGTTTTCGGGGTCCAGGGTTTCCGACTGCAGGAGCGGTGCCGCCATCAGAATCGGCGCCAGCACGTTGTTCAGATCGTGGGCGATTCCGCTGGCGAGCAGCCCGACGCCTTCCAGACGCTGCGCGCGATGAAGCTGGCTCTCTAGATGGTGCTTCTCCGTGACGTCCGTTCCGATTGCGAGGACCGTTGGAGGACCGTCGTCCGCGCTCTCAACCCGCGTCAGACGCAGGCTGACGAAAACATCGGAGCCGTTCTGGTGACGGAGCCGCAACTCGCCGTTCCAGCGCCCCGTCCGCGACAATGCCGCCCGCGCCTCGGCATAGGGAGCGGCAACAGGCTTGATGAGATCGGCCAGTATTCTGCCGGCGGCCTCTTTCGCGCTCCACCCGAATATCTGGCCGGCGCCGCTGTTCCAGTAGCGGACGCGGTCCTCGAGGTCGCACACCACGATCGCATCCGAGGCAAGCTCCAGGAGCCGCGCCTGCTCCGCGATCAGCTTTTCTGCAGCACGCCGTTCGGTAATGTCTCGGGACACCACGACGACATGAATGCTGCCATCGGAGGTGCGGAAGCGGCGTCCGGCAGCCTCGAGCCAGCGCCAATGGCCATCACGGTGCCGGCAGCGAAAGGATGTGGTGGCGACGTCCTGGTCAAATTCCCGGGCGAGCCGCGGCCGGTCGTCGGGATGCACCAAGTCCAGCACGTTGGAGCCCACGATGTCCGCGGGCGCATGGCCCAGCAGCCGTTCGTGGTTGGGACTCGCATAGACTGCCAGCCCGTCGAGACAGATCTCCGCGACCAGATCATTGGAATTCTCGATCAGCAGCCGGAACCGCTCCTCGCTTTCGCGCAGGCTGGAGATCGCCTGGAGGCGCTCGCGGCGGTCCACGGACTCCTTGAGCGCCCGGTCGATCACCGGCACAAGCCGCGAAAGATTGTCCTTCAAAAGATAATCGGTGGCGCCGTTGCGGAGCGATTCAATGGCGATCTCCTCGCCCAGCGACCCGGAGACGAATATGAAGGGAATCTCGGGGGCAAGACGCCGGGCGATCCCCAGCGCCGCCATGCCATTGAAGGACGGCAACGCGTAGTCCGCCAGGATCAGGTCAAAGGCATCGGACCTGGCCAGGGCCGTTTCAAACTGCGTCCGGGTCTCCACCCGTTCGAGGGCACAATGCCTCCCCTCACCCGCAAGGATCGCTTCGATTAATGTTGCCGAGTTCGGATCATCTTCGAGGCAAAGGATCCGCATAGTCCTGTGTTCATCGGAAGCCACAGTCGTGTGCTTGAGTCAATTCCGCCGGCACATCCCCGGCGGAGGTTCGTTTACTTCGGCCCAAAACCGCCCTATTCTGCGCACCGTGGACTTGAATTCGTCGAAGTCCACCGGTTTGACCACGTAGGCATTGGCGCCCAGTTCGTAGGAGCGTTTCTTGTCTGTTTCCTCCCGTGACGAGGAAAGCATCACCACCGGGAGCGTCCGAAATCTTTCATCCGACCTGACGCGTTCCAGCAGCTGCAACCCGTCCATGCGGGGCATTTTCAGATCCAGCAGCACGACCACGGGCTCGCCGTCCCCCCGCGAGGCGTAGACTCCCTTCCGCGCGAGATAGTTCATTGCTTCGACACCGTCCTTTACCACGGCCACCTGATCTGCCAAACGGCTCTCCTCCAGCGCGGCCAGGGCCAGTTCGACCCCCAGCGGATCGTCCTCAACCAGAAGAATCTTCTTGAGAGTCATGCAGTCACCAATCGAACCGCAGGCTAGGCAGCAGGCGTGGAGGGTGAAAAGCAAATAATTCGGGGCAAAATACGCGGGAACCGAGGGGCAAAACGACGGAAACATGCGTCCCTCGGGTGCTGCCCATGCCCAGGGCGGGAGGGCGCCAAATGATTCTCCCCGGATTGGTTGCCCACCGGTGGCGGTCGTCGATTGCGGACTTGCCGGCCCCGGTCAAACGGCTTTTGCTCTCCGTATGCCGACCACCAAATCTCACCGCCTCGTGCTGGTCACCGTACCGTTCCTGGCCGTGGCCCGCAGAATCGTGCGCAAGGTCCTTTCGTCGCGGACGGCGGCCTGCGTCAACATCGTGACAGGCATCGAGTCGCACTACTGGTGGGAAGGCAAACTGGCCAGAAACAACGAAGTGCTGCTGCAGATCAAGACATCCAGCAGCCAGCTTAAGCGTCTGCGGCAGGTCATCAAATCGCTCCATCCCTATGAGCTCCCTGAATTCATCTCGCTGCCCATCACCGAAGGCAGCCGAAAATACCTGAACTGGATCGATCAAAACGTGGGCAAGCCTTCCAGTTCCAAATAGCTGGAACCACGACTGGTCACCGAAACATCGCCTGGTACGAAATTCCTTCCCGCCATGCTAAAGCATCAACTCATTCATCCCCGAATCAACGAAATCGTCGGCCGCGCCGGGCATCACGCCAAGATCCTGATCGCCGACGGCAATTATCCAGCCTCGACCAAGAAGGGCCCCAACGCCGAGATCATTTCCTTGAACCTCATGCCCGGAGTGGTGACCGTGGCCCAGGTGCTCGAGGCCGTTCTCAGCGCCGTCGTCATCGATGCGGTCAACACCATGGGCATTCCGGACGATGACCCCTACGCGAAACACGGACCGCCACCGGTCTGGGCGGAGTTCCAGCAACTGCTCAAGCGCGCCAAGACACGGCTCAAGCTCGAGCCGATTCTGAAGTGGGATTTCTATGAAGCGGTCGCATCGCCCGACCATGTGCTGACAGTGCAGACGGGCGACCAGGCGCTCTGGGCGAATGTCCTGCTGACCGTGGGCTGCCGGACGAAATAGGGCAGGCCGCCTTGCCGCACAATTCTCTCTATGAAGCAAAGACCACCCATCGGACTGGAAGGCCGGATGTCCTTCACCGTCGCAGAGGAGCACGTGATCGATTTTGCTTCCGACGGCATGCCGGCAGTGTTCAGCACGCCGAAGATGATCGCTCTCCTTGAACGCACTGCGCGCGAATCCGTGGCGCCTTTCCTTGAAAACGGGGAACGGACGGTGGGTGTTGAATTGGACATCAGGCATCTGGCCCCTGCTCCGTTGGGCAGCCAGGTGACGTTGACGACGCGCTGCATCGGCGGCGAAGGCGTATACCTGAACTTTGCCGTCGAAGCCCGCGACGACCACGAGTTGCTGGCCAAAGGCGTTCACAAACGCGCCGTGATTAAGGTCGACTCGTTCGCGCGGCGGGTACGGCGAAAGCAGGAACTGTAGCCAATGAGGCACACCATGAACTCGTATCCGTTTTCGCAGACCGCAGGGAAAGCCGGGGCAACTTCGCTTGGCCTGGAAGCGCTCCATCGGGAACAAGGGGCGAGCATGTGAACAAGAAATTCGAAAGGGACTGAAAAAATGAATGCATTGCGGAGCTTTGCATGGCTGTTGGCCCTTGTTGCGATCGTCGCTGCCTCTCCAGCGCGGACCGCGGAGATTTCCCTTCCCCGCGCCGGCCTGTTCGCCCGAACAAATCTGGTGGCGTGGTGCATCGTGCCCTTTGACGCCAAGAAGCGCGGCCCGGCGGCGCGTGCGAAAATGCTCGATGAACTCGGGATCCGCCGGCTCGCCTACGACTACCGTGCCGAGCACGTGCCGACCTTTGATGAAGAGATCGCCACGATGAAGCGGCATGGAATCGAACTCACCGCCTGGTGGTTCCCCACCGTCTTGAATGATGAAGCCCGTCTGATCCTTGCCACGCTGAAACGTCACAAAGTCTCGCCGCAGCTCTGGATAATGGGCGGCGGCACCCCGGTCAGCACACCGTCGGAACAGGAACGCCGGGTGACGGAGGAGTCGAAGCGGATTCGCGAGCTGGCGGTCGCGGCGGCGGAGATCGGCAGCCGGATCGGGCTCTACAATCATGGCGGCTGGTTTGGGCAGCCAGAGAACCAGATCGCGATCATCGAGCGGTTGAAGGCCGACGGGATCACCAACGTGGGCATCGTTTACAACCTCCACCACGGTCACGAACACCTGGACCGGTTCGCCAAATTGCTCGGATTGATGAAGCCACATCTGATCGCGCTCAACCTGAACGGCATGGATCCCCGCGGCGACGAACTGGGACGCAAGATCCTGCCGGTCGGCGAAGGCAAGCTGGACCGTGACTGGATCAAGATCGTTTCCGACAGCGGCTGGTTCGGTCCGATTGGCATCCTGAATCACACGGATGAAGATGCGGAAGTCCGGCTGCGGCGGAACTTGGAGGGGCTTTCCCTCCTTTGCACTGACCGGCGCTGATGCCATAGTCAGCGGATGCGCATCGATTCCCACCAACATTTCTGGCGCTATTCAGAGGAACGGTATCCTTGGATCAAGCCGGACTGGCCCATCCGCCGTGACTTCCCCCCAACCGACCTGGAACCGCTGCTGAAATCAGCCCGGCTCGACGGCTGCGTTGCAGTTCAGGCACGGCAGTCGGTCGAGGAGTCACGGGATTTGCTGAAATTGTCCGACGAGCACTCGTTCATCAGGGGAGTGGTTGGCTGGGTCGATCTCTGCGGAGGCGAGACCGAGCAGCAGATCGAGGAACTGTCACAGCACCCCCGCTTTGTTGGCGTTCGCCACGTCGTGCAGGATGAGCCGGACGACGACTTCATGCTGCGGGAGGATTTCCGTCGTGGCATCGGGCGCTTGAAACCCTTTGGGCTCACCTACGACATTCTGATCTATCCCCGGCAGCTGCCGGCGGCAATCAAGCTCGTCGAGGAGTTCCCCGACCAGCCCTTCGTGCTGGATCACATAGCCAAGCCACACATCCGCGACGGCAAACTCGATCCCTGGCGCGGACATATCGATGCGCTGGCGCAGCTGCCCAACTGCTGGTGCAAGGTTTCGGGCATGGTCACCGAGGCCAGGTGGAGAGAATGGAAGCCTGATGACTTCCGCCCCTATCTCGACGCAGTGTTCGGGGCGTTTGGCGTGGACCGGCTGATGTTCGGTTCGGACTGGCCGGTATGCCTGCTGGCGGCCGACTACCCCGAGGCATATGCACTCGCGGAACGCTACGTCTCAGAACTCAGCGAGGCCGATCAGGGAAAATTCTTTGGCGGCAATGCAGCCAAGTTCTACTGCCTGACCTGAGTCCGGCAGACAACGGCAAAGGGGCGCGGGCCTTGAAAGACCCGCGCCCGTAATCCGCCTACGCAGCCGCGCTCAATATTCGCGCTTGCCCAGCAGGCCGGGCTTGGGTTGCGGATAATGCCCCCGCTCATCCGCCGGCAGCGGGGATGGCGAGTCCATTGTCAGCTTGTCCACGCCGGGTGCGTACTCGTGTTCGGAGTTCAGCATGTCCTCAAACGTGATTTCCTGTCCGCTGTGTGCCGCCACGCGCCCCATGGACGTGACGAGGCTTGAGTAGACGCCCCTCTCGACCTCGTTGTAGGGAGTATTGCTGAGGATGGCCTCCACGAGGGCGTCCCATTCATTCTGATAGGGATTCGAGGTGTCGGTCGACTGCCAGATCAGGTCCTGACGCCCCTGTTTGTGGCCCTTGAAGGTCATGGAGGGCGTGCCAATGTCGCCGTGCCGGGCGATGATTGCACTCCCTTTGGTGCCCTGCGCGTAGCTCGAATAGATGTCGTTGCAGCCCGTCATGCAGCGGCCGTCCATGATGAACCGCGCGCCGTCGTCAAAGACATATTCGACGGAGTAGGTGTCAAAATTCTGGTCCACGTAGGGCTGCCCTTCGGGACTCTCCTTGTAGTGGCGGCCGCCCAGTCCCTGCGCCTTCACGGGCCAGCCATTCTTCATCCAGCAGCAATGATCGACGTGATGGATGAGGAAGTCGCTGTAGCTGCCGCCGCTCGCCCAGAGAAAGCTGTGGAACCGGGAGATCTGCCACATCAGGTCCGACATGCCGTCCGGTTTGGGAGTGGAGGCAAACGAACCCACCGGGCCGTGCATGCGGTAGCCGCGCATCAGGATGATGTCACCAATCTCGCCATCCTCGATCCGCTTGTGCAGTTCCTGCATCGGCTTGCTGTGCCTGGACATGAGCCCCACACCGACCTTGAGGTTGGCGGCGTCGGCCTCCTTGGCAAGTTGGATGAGGCGACGCGAGGTGGGCCCGTCCGCCGTGAGCGGCTTCTCCATGAACACGTGCACCTTCTTCTCGATGGCATAGGCAAAATGAACCCAGCGGAAGGCGAGCGGCGAGGTGAAGATGGCGATGTCACCGGGCCGCAGGCAGTCGATCGCCTTCTGGTAGGCATCGAAGCCGATGAACTTCCGTTCGTCCGGCACGTCCACCTTGCTGCCCACCCGGCTGTTCTTGATGCCCCGGTAGCTGCCGTTGAGCTTGTGCTCGAAGACATCGGCCATCGCCACCAGCTTCAGCGGGGCGGACTTCACCGACAATGCGTTCTCGGCTGCACCGGTGC
Organism: Verrucomicrobiales bacterium; assembly: GCA_003484235.1. GTDB lineage: Bacteria > Verrucomicrobiota > Verrucomicrobiia > Limisphaerales > RI-55 > RI-55. Next base: position 13,873 of record DNDP01000167.1, on the reverse strand, counting down.
CGCGGCCGCCGCAACCAATGAGTGCGACGTTGATCGTGTTGCCTTCCGCGCCATGCACATGGGGAACGGTCAAGCCTGCGAGTGCGGACACGGCAGCCATCTTACCGGTCGTCTTGATGAACTCACGGCGTGAAGGTTGGGAGGAATTATTTGGTTCGTTCATGAAACTGCGATGATTGACGGTT
>DNDP01000167.1:0-13429 GCA_003484235.1 Verrucomicrobiales bacterium | reverse complement strand
TGGCGGGCAGAAATGCGGCTCATGGATGGCGGATTAAAGGTGATCCGACTGCGGGCGTCAAAGCAGGATTCACTCTGCGCAGTTTGAGGACGTGGCGGGAGGAGGCCAAATTCGGGATCAGGCGAAAATTCCGGCCACCACTGCCATTTCAGCAGGCCAATTGGCAGCCGGTGTAGCTGCGGGACGAGCGCCCGAAACGGCTAGTACGACTCGAGTTCGCGATGCTGTTTGATCGCGAGCAGGTTCTTCAGCGTCCGCGCAAGTTCTTCCGGCTTGTAAGGCTTGGGCACCACGGCGTCGAAGCCGTGTTCCTGGAAGTTTGCCATGACTGGATCGTAGGAGTAGCCGCTGGAAACGATCGCCTTCGCTCCGGGATCGATTTCCCGGAGTTTTACGATCGCTTCCTTCCCACCCATCCCAGCCGGCACGGTCAGATCGAAGATCACCGCCGCGTAGGGCTTTCCGATCCGTTTGGCGGTGTTGTAGAGCTGCAGCGCCTGGGCGCCGTCGGGTGTCGTGTCCACCTCGTAGCCCATCAATTCGAGCATGTCGGTCGCCACCAACCGGACGTCGGCCTCGTCGTCCATGATCAGGATCCGGCCGGCACCCCGGTGGGTCAGCTTCTCCGTGGGCGGCTCCTCGCGTTCCGGTGCCTTCTGGGAAGCCGGAACAAAGATGTGAAAGGTGGAGCCGCGATCAATGATCGACTCCGCAGTAATGGTGCCCTCGTGTCGGCGGATGACCGAATAGGCCGTGGCAAGGCCGAGTCCACTGCCGGTTTTGCGGGTGATGAAGTAGGGCTCGAATATCCGCGCCAGATGCTGCGGCGCGATCCCCTGACCGTAGTCTCGCACGGAGACCCGGACGTAGATTCCCGGTCGCAACCCAGGAATCATGCCCCGGGTGAGTGTCACATTCGCCGCCGACACCTCGATCTTCCCGTGGGTCTGGGTCGATTGCGCCGAATAGGTCACCAGATTTCGGATCGCCAGATTGAACTGGCCGATGTCCACCTCTGCCGGCCAGAGATCGTCCGGAATCTCAAACTCGCAGCGGACGGTCGTCTCATGCAGTGCCTGGGAAGCGGTTGCCTTGATCGGCTCACCAATGCAGGTGGCGGTCTTGATCGGGGCCCCGCCCTTGGCAAAGGTCAGCAGCTGCCGTGAGATGTCCCGCGCGCGGAGCGAGGCCCGCTCCGCCTGTTCCAACCTTCCCCGGGTTTTTTCGGGGTCGGTAAGATGCATCCGCGCCAGGGAAAGATTGCCAACCACTGCGGTGAGGACGTTGTTGAAATCGTGCGCAATGCCTCCCGCCAGCGCCCCGATGGCCTCCATGTGGCTGGTCAGAATCGCCTTGTTGTCGTCCATCTGAATGGCGCTGTCCACCCACTGTCGGAAAATCAGATAGACGGCCGTCAACCTGCCGCCCTTGGTGCGGGGAGCGGAACCACCATCCGAAATCGGAAATTCCGTGTTGTCCTTGGAGAGGAGCACCAACTTGCCCCTCAGGGTGGGCGACTGCGATTCCTGCAACAGTGATTTGACCGGATCCTCGATGACCTGGTGCGTGTCCGCATGGACCATCTTCAGGACAGATGTGACGGGGCGGCCGATCGCCTCATAGGAGCGCCAGCCACAAAGGGTCTCAGCCATGCGATTCAGGAACAGAATCCGGCCGCCACTATCAACTATGACAATGGCGTCTCGGATCAGCTCCAGCGCACCCGTGAACAGGTCCATCCCGGACGGGCTCGATTTGGTCATCGAATCAATCATTCCAATGAATCGCACCTAAGAATATGCCTTTTGGCGTGAGCGCAAAAGCTATCGGCCGACCGGCAACTTTTCTTGAGCGGAGAATAGCCAGAACCATTCCCACAATGGGACAGCACCAGAAAACTCCTAACGGATTTTCTGGTTTCATTGTCAATGGGGCCGTCATTACTATCCGCGCGCAAACGCATGAACACCGGAATAACCGCTATCAATGAGGCAGTTAAGGAGGCCAGCGCCTTCGTGCCTGCACTCCTTACGGAGATCAACAAGGTCGTTATCGGACAAAAGTATCTGGTCGAACGCCTCATCATCGGGCTGCTGGCCAACGGCCACGTCCTGCTGGAAGGTGTCCCAGGACTGGCCAAGACGTTGTCGGTAAAGACGCTCGCCTCGGCCATCAGCGTCCGGTTCTCCCGGCTGCAGTTCACCCCGGACATGCTGCCCGCGGACGTGATCGGGACCCAGATTTACAACCCCCAGTCCGGGGAGTTCTCCACCCGCAAGGGCCCGGTCTTCGCCAATCTGGTGCTGGCCGATGAAATCAACCGGGCTCCCGCGAAGGTCCAGAGTGCCCTGCTGGAGGCCATGCAGGAAAAACAGGTCACCATCGGGGAGCAGACATTTCGACTGGAGGAGCCTTTCCTGGTTCTGGCAACCCAGAATCCCATCGAACAGGAAGGCACATATCCCCTCCCCGAGGCGCAGGTTGACCGCTTCATGCTCAAGCTGAAGATCGGCTATCCGTCCCGCGAGGAGGAGCGGCAGATCCTCGACCTCATGGCCCGCACCAACAAGCTGCCCTCGGCCCAGCCGGTGATCGACGCCCAGGCCATCCTCAATGCCCGTGAGGTGATCAACGACATCTACGTGGATGACAAGGTGAAGGACTACATCGTCGATCTGGTCTGCTGCACCCGCGACCCGGCCCAATACGGCATCCAGCTGCAGGGCCTGATCCAACTCGGAGCCTCGCCGCGCGCGACGATCGCTCTCACCCTGGCCGGCAAGGCCCACGCCTTCCTCCGTGGCCGGGGTTACGTGACGCCGCAGGACATCAAAAGCATCGGCATGGACGTCCTCCGCCACCGCGTGGCCGTCACCTACGAAGCCGAAGCCGAGGACAAGACCAGTGAAACGATCGTGCAGAAGATTTTTGATGAGCTGCCGGTGCCGTGAGCGAAGAGTGATGGGAGAATTGGCTTGTTATTCATGAGACTGGCAGATGCAGAGCGCGAGTTTTGGCTTCGCCTATACGCCTGGGCCAAGGCCGAGTGGGAACGGGAGATTCACGAATCCTTGGCATGCAATGAAACACTCAAGTACTGTCGTTACTTTTTTGATGCCGCTCCGCGTCTTTTGAAGGGGTTGGAGCTTGATAGGGCTGCCTGGAACTGAGTCTATTTTCACCCCCATGATCCCCCGCAAAATCCGCCAGATCGAACTGCGCGCCAAACAGCCAAGCAATCTCTAAAGCCAGCATGGAACAAACGCTCAAGTTTCTGAACGAACTGACCGCCAACGGACTGGTTGAGCAGTATGCCATCGGCGGGGCGATGGCTGCGTTCTTTTATTCCGAAGCCGTTGTCACCGAAGACCTGGATGCCTTCATTCTATTCGACCAGCCTGCCAGTGGTCTGGTCACACTGTCGCCAGTCTATGAGTTCCTGAAATCCCGTGGTGCCACCGAACGCCGCGAACATCTGCTGGTCGCCGGCACGTTGCTCCAACTAATTCCCGCCTACGACCCGCTCACGGAAGAAGCCGTCCGTCAGGCTGTGGATCGCCTGGTCGGTGAGACAGGTACCCGTGTCCTGACCGCCGAGCACCTGATTGCCATCGCGCTCAAGACTGGCCGTGCGAAGGACCATGCCCGAGTGGCCACCTTGCTGGAGGAAGCAGCCATTGACACCGCACGACTCACGGACATCCTTGAGCGCCATCAATTGCTGGAACGCTGGGACCGTTTCAGGGCGCTCCATCCATGAACACCACCTTGAAAAACATTGCCGAAGAAATCTTCCGCCGCAAACAGGCCGCCCGACGCGAAGCGGCACGGCTGCCCATCGAGGAGAAGCTGCGCATCCTCGTGAAGTTGCAGCAGCGCGCCAATGAAGTCCGCCGTGCGACCGGCCGCCCGGAGATGTTCGTCTGGCAGCTTGATTGATCCGCCATGATCCCCCGCGAAATCCTCAAGAAGATCCGCCAGATCGAGCTGCGCACCAAGCGGCTCGTCAGCGAATCCCTGTCGGGCCAGTACCACAGCGTCTTCAAGGGCCAGGGGATGAACTTCGACGAGGTCCGCGAATACCAGCCGGGTGATGAGGTGCGGTCGATCGACTGGAACGTGACCGCCCGGATGAACCACCCGTTCATCAAGAAATTTGTCGAGGAACGGGAGCTCACCGTGATGCTGGTGGTCGATCTCAGCGGCTCCGGGCTCTTTGGCTCGATCCAGCAGTCCAAGCGCGAGCTGGCGGCCGAGATTGGCTGTGTGCTCGCGTTTTCCGCGATCCGCAACAACGACAAGGTGGGGCTGCTGCTGTTCACCGATCAGGTGGAACATTTCATCCCCCCCCGGAAGGGCCGCCGCCACGTCCTGCGCGTCATCCGGGAGATCCTGTTCTTCGAGCCGAAGAATCGCGGCACCAACCTGTCGGGCGCACTGGACTTCGCCAACCGGGTGCTCCCCCATCGCTCGATCATGGTCATCCTCTCCGATTTCATCGGCGTCCCGGGCAAGGGCGGGCACTCGGGCAGCTCGAATCCCAAGTTCAACCAGATGCTCCTGACCGAATCGGTCCTGCACGCCTCCTACAACGCCCTGCGACAGGCCAACCGCCGGCACGACGTGGTCGCCGTGCAGATACTTGACCGGTACGAGCTGGAGCTCCCGGCCCTCGGCCGTCTTGTGCTGAAGGACGCGGAGACCGGCCAGGTCGTCGAGGTCAACACCTCCGATCCGCGCAAGCGCCGGGCGTTCGCCGAGCGCATGCTCCGGCTGCAGGAGGAATCGCTCAAAATCTTCCGCTCCGCGCGGATCGATGCGATTCAACTGCGGACGGATGAACCCTACGCGGGGCGGCTGGGTCAGTTCTTCCACACGCGCGAAAAGCGCCGACTGCACGGATGACCAACGCACCCCCTGACAGCTCCCAAACACTGGCGGAGCCAGCCGACATCGAGATTGGCGAGGACATCCTCGGCATCCGCGGTCCGGTGGACATTCCCACCGGCTGGGAATGGGCGATGTATGCGCTTGCCCTGCTCGCGCTGGCGGCGCTGGCGTGGTGGCTGGTTCGCAAGCTTCTCAAGCGTGCCCTTGTCATCCATCCGCCGCCGATCCCCTACGTCGCCCCGCATGTCCTGGCAAGGCGTCGCCTCGACCACGCTTTGCGGCTGATCGGTGATCCTTATCGATTCTGTTTTGCGGTGTCGGCCGCGTTGCGCGGATACTTTGAAGGACGTTTTTCCATTCACGCACCGGACCGCACCTCCGATGAATTCCTGACCGAACTCCGCACCTCGACGGCGTTGACGCCCTCCCAGCAGGAACAGGTGGGCGACTTCCTGAGTCGCTGTGATCTCGTGAAGTTTGCCAAGGACGAACCGACGCAGGCCGATCTGGAAGCGCTTCACAAGGTCGCACTCGTCCTGGTCGAGGAGACCGTTCCCGGTCCGGAGCCGCTGCAGGCAGCAGCGGCCGCGGGCGCCACGGCAAAGGAGGCGGTATGAGTTTCGCGCACCCCTGGCTCCTGTTGCTGCTGCTCGCCGTGCCGGTCATCGCATGGCTCAAGGGCCGCCGCGGTCAGCAGGCCGCCTTCCTCTATTCGTCGGTGCAGCTGGTCAAGGGCATCATCGGCTTCAACCGGTCGGCGGCCGGGTTCATTCTGCCCAAGCTGCGCTGGCTGGCGCTGATCCTGTTGCTCATCGGTCTCGCCCGCCCCCAGCGCTACGAGGGCGAAACCCAGATCAGGGCCACCGGCATCGACATCGTGGTGGCAGTGGACCTCTCGAAAAGCATGGCGGCCGAGGACTTCGAGGTGAACGGCCAACGGGTCAACCGCCTGGAGATCGCCAAGGCGGTTTTGGAGGATTTCATCGACCGGCGACCGGGCGACCGCATCGGCCTGGTCGCCTTCGCCGGGCGGGCCTACATCGCGTCGCCGATGACCCTGGACCACGCGTTCCTGCTGCAGAATCTTGAACGGCTGAACATGAACTCCATCGAGGACGGCACGGCGATCGGTTCCGGTCTTTCGGCCTCGCTGAACCGGCTTCGGGAACTCGATTCCAAAAGCAAGATCGTCATCCTGATGACCGACGGCCAGAACAACTCCGGCAAGATCCCGCCTTTGACTGCGGCCGAAGCGGCCGAATCCATCGGCATCAAGGTTTACACAATCGGCGTCGGCACCCGCGGCATGGCGCCCATGCCCTACACGGACGTCTTTGGCCAGCGCCGCTATCAGATGGTCCAGGTGAACATCGACGAGGAGACCTTGAAGGCCATCGCCGACCGGACCGGCGGACAGTATTATCGGGCGGACAATACCGAAACGCTGCTGAAGATCTACGACGAGATCGACCAACTGGAGAAGACCGAGATCGAGGTGAAGAAGTACGTCCAGTACGCGGAGCTGTTTCCGTGGTTCGTGCTGCCAGGGCTCGGGTTGCTGCTGCTGGAAATCCTGCTCGCCCATACCATCTGGAGGAGACTGCCATGAATTTTGCCGATCCCGACATGCTGTGGCTGCTGGGCCTCTCCGTGCCCCTGCTGACGGTCTTTTTCTGGTGGTCGCGCAAGAAGCGTCGCTGGCTGATCAGCCAGTTCGTGCAGTCCCGGCTGCTGGCCAGTCTCACGGTTGGGGTGTCGGCCCGGCGACAGATCCTGAAACAGGGGTGTTTCACCGTCGCAGTGGCCCTGTTGGCACTGACCCTCGCCCGTCCTTTCTGGAGTTCTGACTGGGAGGAAGCCCGACAGGAAGGCCTGGATGTCATTGTTGCGGTGGACACCTCACGCAGCATGCTCGCGACCGACCTGACTCCGGACCGCCTGAACCGGACCAAGCTGGCGATCCGCGATCTCCTGCTCAAGACCCGCACGGACCGGATGGGGCTGGTGCCGTTCGCCGGCACCGCCTTCCTGCAGTGCCCGCTGACGGTCGATGAGGAGGCCTTTCAGCAGAACGTCAACATCCTGGACGTCGATGTCATTCCCGAGGCCGGTTCGGACGTTGCCGCCGCGATCGAAACCGCCGTCAACGCGTTTGAGGAGGGTGAAGGCTCCTTCCGCGTGATCGTGCTTTTCTCGGATGGGGAGGATCACGGCGGCCGCGCGCTCGAGGCCGCAAAGAAGGCGGCCGCCGAAGGGATCCGCATCTTCACCGTCGGTGTTGGAACTACCGACGGGGAGCTTCTTCAGTTCAAGGACGCGCGGGGAGCGACCCAGTTTCTGCGCGACCCGGACGGCAATGTCATCAAGTCCCGGCTCAACGAGCCGCTGCTTCAGCAGATCGCCGGTGCCTCCCAGGGATTCTACCTGCCGCTGAGCAGTCCGGACGCGGTCAACACGCTCTATGAACGCGGACTGGCTCCCCTGCCCCGCGGCGAACTGGCCGCAGCCCGCGTGCGCCGGCCGATTGACCGCTTCCAATGGCCACTGGGTCTTGCCATAGTGCTGCTCGTGATCGAGCTCTTCATTTCCGAACGCCGACGCCCGAGCCGCGACCAGTTGAAGGCGGCCACACCGACGCCCTTCTGGAAAGCCGCGGCCGTACTGCTCCTGGCGGGAACCACGGCGATGGCCTCGCCCGGAAGCGCTCGGCGCGCCTATGACAAGGGAGAGTTCAACACTGCGCTGGAGGAATATCGGCGGCTGCACGAGAAGAACCCGGACGATCCGCGGCTTGCCTTCAATGCCGGAGCGGCCGCCTATCAGGCCGGCAACTTTGGCGAGGCGGCCAAACTCTTTGCGGAGGCGCAGCGGACTTCCGATCTGAATTTGATGCAGCAGGGCTACTACAATTCAGGCAACGCTCTGTTTCGCGAGGGGGAGAAGATCCTCGACCCCCAGTCAATGGATGCGGTGATCGACCTCTGGCAGCAGGCGGTGCAGTCCTACAAGAGTGCGCTGGATCTCAAGGGCGGCGATGAAATGGCCGCCCACAACAAGGCATTCGTGGAGGATAAGCTGATGGCCCTGAAGAAGGAACGGAGCAAAATGGGCGAGAACAACAAGGACGGCAACCAGCAGCAGCGGGAGAATCAGAAGGGCGGCGAAGGCCAGCAACAGAGCGGTGATGGCAACCAACGCCAGGAGTCCGGCAAGCCCAATTCCCAGTCCGACTCAGACCAGCAGCGGCCGCAAAGCGGGGAAGAGGACCAGCAGCAACAGCAGGCCGGTGGCGGTGAACAACAGCAGGATCAGCAGCAGGGTGCCGGCGAGGAGGAACAACAGCAGCCGACCGATCCCAACGAACAGCTTGGCGCCTACGGACAGATGACCGCCGAACAAGCCCGACAACTGCTCGAAGCCCAGCGGGGCGAAGAACGGGCGCTCCTTTTTCTGCCCCAGAACCGGACCAACCGCATCCGGGATCCCAAAAAGAACTGGTAGCATCGGATCGCCCAGGGTTCGGGCCATGCCCGACCTGGCCGGGTGTTCGCTATCCGGTTGAGTCCAGTGAGTCGACGTGGGCCTGCAGTTCAGCCAGCTCCCGCTCGAAACCGCCGCTCAGGATCGGGAATCGGCACCAGGTTTTTGGATCGAGATTCTCGTCGTCCACATGGAACGAGGGGGCATACCGTTCGCGCTTCCACTGGTTGCGGCACCAGAGGCGGAAGAAGCGTTCCACCCACTGCGCCAGCTGCCTGATTTCGTATTTGGGGAACTGCAGGCGCATGAGCTGAAATACCTCGGTGGGCATCTGCTTGTCGCGGATGGCCGCCCGTTCGATCGCGTCCAGCAGCGGGTAGGGCATCAGGTCGGTCTCGTCGGTCTGTCCCGATTCCTGCGGCCGCAATTCCGCCGTGGGCTGCTGCTCGTTCACGCACCGCAGGGCGGGAATCGACTGGCCGTCGGTGGGCCCGGTCTTTTCCAGCCAGACCAGCCATTGCCGCAGGAATGCCTTGTCGATGCCGGCGATCGGGCTGACGCTGCCGGAGGTGTCACCATCCATCGTCGCGTAGCCGACCGCAGCCTCGGACCGGTTGCTGGTCGAAAGGAGCAGGGCGTTGCGGATGTTGGCAATCATCCAGATGCCCGGCGAACGGACGCGGGCCTGAATGTTCTGCAGCGCGATGTCATCCGTCTGCCAGGCAAGCTTGCGGCCGATGCCCTCCTCGACCATCGCGACGTAGCCTTCGACGAGGGTCGTGATGTCGAGTTCGAGGTGGTCGGCATTCACCGCTCCGGCGATGGCGGCAGCGGCGGCCCGGGTCACCGGCCCGCTGTTCGCCGTGGACTGGTAGGCGGTCACCAGCAGCGCATGCACGAGATCGCGATTCGTCTTCACCGGTGCCAGATGCGCGATGTGCCCCAGCTTGTGCTTGAAACCGTCGAACCCGAGCTCCGCCACGCCCAATTCCACCATCAGGTGAATCAGGCAGACGATGGCGGATGAATCGGCGCCACCGCTGAGCGAGACGACGAATCCCTGCGCCCGGCTTTTTCGAAGATAATCGAACAGCGCCAGCGGTATCGCGCGGGCAAACTCCTCCTCCTTGATGTGCGGCGCCCGTTCCCATGCCGGCGACGATGTGCCGCTCGTCTCCAGACTGGTGGCGGGATAATCAAAGGCGGCGACCACACAGTATTGGGCCGGACCTTCCAGACTGGGTTCATAGCTTGCGGTGCGGGCCTGGGACATCCGGGTGGCCTCGACATCGACCGTGGCACCGGTCACCAGCGCATCGCGGAAGGAAAAGCGCGGACCCGCCGCAATCAATCGGCCCGCCGAGGCGATCATGGCTTCGCCGTCGTACACTGCACGGCCGGCCTCGTTGCCGAGCAGGTTGGCGTAAACGTAACTGACACCAAACGCCCGGGAGCCCTCGAGCACGAACCGCTTCCGGATTTCGAGCTTGCCGAACGCGAAATGGCTGGCGCTGGGATTCAGGATCACGTCCACTCCCTGCCGCGCGAGACGTGTTCCCGGCCGGTTTGCCACCCAGGCGTCCTCGCAGATTTCGAATCCGATGCGGACACCGCCACAGTCGAAGTAGAGGTCGCCGATCGGATGGCGTGATCCGCCAATCGTCACCTCCTTCACCACGTCCTCGGGCCAGGGCTTGAACCACCGTGGCTCGTAGTGCAGGCCGTCGCCTGCAAGGTGCTTCTTGCCGACGAAACCCAGCAGCTTCCCGTCGGCCACGAGGCAGGCGACATTGAACAAGCCATTCTGATAGAGCAGCGGCAGGCCAAACGACACGATCATCCCGCGCGTCTCGGGCAGCAGTTCGTGGAGGACCCGCAGCGCCATCCTCTGCGTGCCCGGGGCCAGGAAGGCATCTTCGCAGCCATAACCGGAGATGCACAGTTCGGGAAGGCAAAGGATCGTGACGCCCTGCTCGCGGGCGGCATGGATCGCAGTCGAGATCCGGGTGCGGTTGCCTTGCCAGTCAAGCGGTAGCTGGTTGAGCACCGCGGCGCCAAGTTTGACCAATTGCATTGGATTACACCCCGCCCATTCGCGGCGCGGCAGGCGGACGATGGCCGGAAAACTGGCCCAGCGGAAGACCATTTTCCGCGGTTTTCCGATGAAAAGTATTTTTTATTAACGAATGACGGTTGCGTTGCGTCTGGGCTAGGGTAATTCAATTGCAGCACCTCCAACCGGCATGCCGCAAAACTCCTCCCAGATACTGCTCGGCCCGGTCGCCACAAGGCGGCAGCGACACCGCCTGCACACACGCCTCGCGCTGGTCTGGTTTGGCGCCGCCGCGCTCGGCGGCTCCCTGCTTCTGCTGGCACGAATCGCCGATGCCGGGGTGCCCAACGCGGTCTGGATCCTACTCGGCTTGGCGCTCACCGCGGCGGTGACCGTTTCAATTGCCGTGCTGCGGAGGACTCCGGACGTGCGCGTGGTCGCCCGCGAGATCGAGGAACGCCATCCGGAGTTGAACGCCTTGATTCAATCGGCGGTCGAGCAGGAACCGGATCCGGCCACCGGCGAGCTGAATTTTCTCCAGACCCGCGTCGTGGAACGCGCCGTCCAGGTGCTGCACCGCCAGGCCTGGGTACGGCGCTCGGTCAATGCGCTGGTGTTCGCCCGTGCTGCAAATCAGGTGGGTGCCCTGGCCCTGCTGGCGGTGTTGCTGGCCCTGAACCAGACCGAGCCCCGCCGGTCCCTCCTGCCCACACCCGAACGGATTGTCCGCGAACTGGAGGTGCTCCCCGGAGATGCCGAACTGGAAAAGGGCTCGACGCTGGTGGTGATGGCGCGCTTTCCCGGCGATGGCCCCGAGGAAGCCACCCTGCAAGTGCTGCCCGAAAAAGGTGAGTCCCGCCGGCTGCCGATGAACCGGAATCTCGATGACCCCACCTACGGCGCGCAAATCGCCAACGTGACCGAGGATCTCCTCTACCGGGTCGAGTTTCCCGCGGGCACTTCGCGCGATTTCAAGATCAACGTCTTCGAGTATCCCCGCCTCGTGAGGGGCGACGCGGTCCTCGCCTTTCCGGATTACACCGGCCTGCCGCCAAAAACCGTGGAGGACACCCGGCGCATCAACGCGGTGGAGGGCACTCAGCTCGATTACCAGATGACACTGAACAAGCCGGTGGCCAGTGCGCGCCTCTGGAGCACCAACGGCACTGAACTGCCATTGCGGGCCGATTCCGCCAGCTCGAACGTGCTGCACCTGGCGATGACGTTGTCAGACAGTGGCCGCTATTTTCTCACCCTGGTGGATGCCGCCGGTCGCAGCAACCGAATCCCCGACGAGATCACGTTGGCGGTGGTTCCCAACCGTGAGCCCCAGCTTCGACTCGTCTCGCCCCGCGGGGATCAACGCTTCTCGCCGGTGGAGGAAGTGCGGTTCGAAACCGAGGTCTCGGATGACTTTGGCCTGCTTCGCCACGGGCTGGGCTACAGCATCAACGGGGGTGAGCATGTGCTGATCGAGCTCGGCCAGGAATCGGAACGCTTCGCCAAGCAAAAAGCCGATCATCTGCTCATGCTGGAGGGTGCGGGAGTGAAGACGGACGATCTGGTGTCCTTCTACCTCTGGGCGGAAGATTTTGGGCCCGACGGTCAGGCCCGTCGAGTGGAGGGCGACATCTATTTCGGCGACATCCGGCAACTTGACGAGATTTTTCGCCAGGGCCAGCCCGGAGACTCCAGCAGCAGCAGCCAGCAACAGCAGCAGCAGGACAGCCCGGCGTCCCAGTTGCTGGAGCTCCAAAAGGAGATCATCTCCGCCACGTGGAACGTGAAGCGCGCCGAAAACCCCACCCGTCCGAGTGCAGGCTATGAGGAAAATGTGGGCGTGATCCGCGAATCCCAGGAGCAGGCGCTCGCCCAGGCCGAAGCCGCCGGTGACAGAATCCGTGACGCCCGGATGCGCCTGCACCTGCAGGAAGCGATGAAGGCGATGACCACGGCCGGTGAACACCTCGCCACCGCCGAGAGAGGTCCTTCAGTCGAGCCATTGTCACCAGCCCTCGGCGCGGAACAGGTCGCCTACCAACAGCTGCTCCGCCTGCAGGCGCGCGAGTTCGAGGTCACCCGTCAACAGCGTGGACAGGGCCAGAGCCGCCAGAACCAGCGCAATCAGCGGCAGATGAACGAACTGGATCTGGAGGAGGAGGATCAACGCTACGAAAACGAGCGCCAGGCCCAGACCCAGGAGGCCGCGGAACAGCGTGAGGATGTCCAGGTCCTGAGCCGGCTCAAGGATCTGGCCCGGCGGCAGAACGATCTGAATGAACGTCTGAAGGAATTGCAGACCGAACTGCTGGCCGCTGAAACCGAACAGGAGAAGGAGGAACTGCGCCGGGAACTGAAGCGACTTCAGGAACAGCAGCAACAGCTGCTCAGTGAACTGGACGAACTCAACCAGCGGATGTCCACCGAGCAGAATCAGGAACGGATGGCCGAGGCCAGGCAGCAGCTGGAACAGACCCGGGAGAACATGCGGAATGCCGCCGAGCAGATGCAGCAGGAACAGACGTCTTCAGCGCTTGCCTCCGGTTCCCGTGCCCAGCAGGACCTGCAGCAGATGAGCGAGGATTTCCGCCAGCGCGCCTCCGGACAGTTCTCCGAACAGATGCGGGAGCTGCGCAACGCCGCCCGCGAGCTCGCCCAGAACGAGCAGGATCTCGCGAGAAGATTTCAGGAGATCGACAGCGCGGAGCAGAAGACGCTGTCCGATTCGCCGCAACGCCAGGCCCTGCAGGACACGCTTGCCCAGCAGCAGACCCAGCTCACCAACGTGCTGCGTGGAGTGCGCCAACTTGCCGAGGAGGCTGAATTCGCCGAGCCACTGCTCGCCCGGCAGCTTTATGACACCTACCGGGAGACCGGTCGCGGACAGCAGACCCGGGATGCCCTGCCCCGAGAACTTCAGAATGCGTACGATCAGTTAAAGGACCAGGATTCAACGGACCTTGAAAACACCTATCGTCTGGCTTCCGAGCTGGTGAGCAAGGGTCT
>DNDP01000428.1:21795-23554 GCA_003484235.1 Verrucomicrobiales bacterium | reverse complement strand
TCCGCCAGTTCCTGCCGGCTCATCAACGCCTCGAATCCGTCCGGCATCAGGGACAACGCGCCCGTCTGCTGCGAAAGGATGTCACTGCGTGGCACGGTCTCGGCGATGCCCTGCGCCATGATCAACGTGAGCGAATGCCCGTTCTCGGACCGGATGATGCCGGTCAACGCACGGCCATCCCTGGTCTCGATGGTGACGGCCGCGAATCCAGGATACACCTCCGCGTTTGGCACCAGCACGTGCATCAGGATTGCCTCCTTGGGCTGGCTGCGGATGCCGAACAGGTCGGGCCCCACATTGAATCCTTCGCGGTCGAGCCGGTGGCAGCTCGCACAATGCAGCTTGAACAGCTCGCGACCGTTCGCGGCGTCGGCGGGCATCGCGACCGTGTCCTTGAACTGTTCGTAAACCTTCCGACGGTCGCCGCCGACGTCGGCAAACAGCCGGGCCGCAGTCTCCCTGCGTCCGCTGGAAACCCGACCCTTCAGCCGGTCGCGCTGGCTCAATGAAAGCGCGCCGGCAGCGAGCCGGTCCTGTTGAAGGGCATCCAGCAGCAGATCGGCCGTCGACTCGCGCCGGAGCAGCCCATCGATCACCTGCGCCCGCGAGGTCGGGCTCAGAGAACTCCAAAGCGGGTCGGTGGTGAGGCGTTCGAGGTCGGCTGGCCCGGCCATCTCGAGGGTGAGGTTCAAGATGTGCCGGGCCAAATCCGGCGCGATGCCGGGCTTGATGTGTTCGAGCAGCAGGGGACCGGTTTCCGCAGCGGCCAGCGCCAGAACAGTCACCGCCGCGGCCTGTTCGATCGGCGTTGCGGTGTCCGGTTCGAGTCGAGCGCGGGCGGCCGCCAGCACCTTGAGCCGGCTGGCTGCATCCAGACCGAGGGTCTGCCACGTTGGTTCCCTGCGGTGCAGGAACTCGCGGGCGCCGATCCCCTCGATGATGCCCGCCAGTGCGGACAGTTGCCATCCGCCTTCGGCAGCCGCCTGAGTGAACGCGCGCAGGATCGGACTTGAGCCCGCGAACAAGTTTTCCATTTCGCGTCCAGCCAGGTAGCGGCCCAACTCCTGCGCGAGTTCGGCGGAGGGAGGCAGTTCGACATGCTCGCCCAGTGCCGTAACGACTTCCGCTTCGCGGTCGTGGATGCCACTCAGGAACGCAGCCCGGGCCCACTTGTCTTCGGATTCCATCAGGGCAAGGAGAACGAGGGCTCCCGTCGCTCTCTGATCCGGCCAATCACCGATGATCAATACGGTTTCGAAGCGGATCCTCGGGCTTGGATCGGTCATGGCGACGACAAGGAACGGGTCCGGATGATCCGGTGGCGCGGAGTTTGCAAAGGCCTGTCCCAGCCAGCGCCAGGCAGTCAGCCGAACGCCGGGATGAGGATGCCGGATGCCCGAGATGACCGCCCGCATCGTTCCGCGCATCCCGGACGCACGGGCCGACTCGTCGAGGCGTTGCTCATGTCGCGCCGATTCAAACGCCAGGCCCGAGAGGGCGAAGGCAGTGTTCAGCAGGTTCGCATGAGCGGCGGCGGCAGGATCGCGGTGCACGGGCTCGGAGGCTCGAATCGTGTCTCCGAATTCAATATTCCCAAGGGGAATGACGGTGTTCGTCAGGGCCAGTTGCAGCAACGGCACCGCATTCGTCATCCGCCCGGCCAGGATGAGCTTCATCGCCCGTTCGCGCTGCCAGACGTTCGGGTGACCGAGTTCGGCGACCACCTTCTCCACCGGGTAGGGCGAGGCTCCTGCCGAGC
>DNDP01000428.1:21399-21547 GCA_003484235.1 Verrucomicrobiales bacterium | reverse complement strand
GCCTCGCCCTACCGACCTGATCCGCCAGATTCGCCCGCGCTCGCGGCCGGCCTCAAAGTCCGTCCGTTTGCGCATCTCCTCGGGCAGATACTCGGGATGCTCGATCGTCCCGCGATACATGTCGGCGACGTAGAGCGCGCCGTCGGGA
>DNDP01000428.1:15482-21144 GCA_003484235.1 Verrucomicrobiales bacterium | reverse complement strand
GACGTAGAGCGCGCCGTCGGGACCGGTCGCGAGGAAGACCGGGCGAAACCAATTGTCGCGCGAGGCCAGAAACTCACGTCCCTCGTTCACCATCCGCGAACTGAACGTCGGCCCGACCGGTGTCAGACGGTCGCGGTGAACGAGGTTGCCGGTCGGATCGCACGTGAAGACGTCGCCGTAGTAATCGACCGGCAGGCCGTCGCCGCGATAGACGAGCAGGCTGCACGCGGCGCTGAACGTGCCCGCGTGCGAGTCGGCGGTGGTGAGGTTGTCGCTGATCGGGTAGATGCGCGCGGCGACGTTCCGCGACTTGAGCAGATCGTCGATCATCCCCTCGGGCACGTTGTGCACCGTCTCGGTGAAGGCGAAGTCCGGGTTGCGCTGGAGAAACCGCGACGGCAGCACCGTGTGCTGGATGTGGACGCGGTTCATGTTGTGAAACCGGTTGCCCCAGTCGTCAAACGTCTGGCCGAACTGGCCGCGGCCGTCCACCGGCTCGATCTCGTGGGTGAAGGGATTGAAGCGCGAGTCGGTGCCGATGCGCACTGCAGGCCGGTCCAGATGCAATGGCGACGTGATGTCGCCGGCGTGGGTGAGACCGCTGGTCAGGTAGATCCAGCCGTCCGGCCCGAACGTCGGATGCGCGACGCGGAGCTGCGTCGAGTTGCTGGTGTCGAATCCAGTGAGCACCACCTGCCGCAGGTCGGCACGACCGTCGCCGTCGGTATCCTTGAGGAAGAACACGTCCGGTGCGCAGGTGACGAAGAACCCGCCGTTCCACGCCAGGATGCCGTTGGGAAAGGTGAAACCATCGGCGAAGACCGTGCGCCGATCCATGCGGCCGTCCACGTCGGAGTCCTCCAGGCTCGCGATGACGCCACCCTTGGAGCCGTCGGGCATGCCGGTCGGGTAGCCGCGGTTCTCGACGACGAACAGACGGCCGGCATCGTCCCAGGCCATTGCCACGGGCGACGCCGTCAGCGGCTCGGCGGCGACCAACTCAACCACCAGGCCTTCATCGACCTGGAAAGTTTCGCGGGCCGCTTCCGGAGCGACGGGAGAATCAACGGCGTTGGTCGCCAGTCCGTCACTCAGCAGCGAGAGGGCAACGCTTGTCCCTGCGATAAGACTCAGCGGGCGCATGGCGAAAGATTGAGCTCCGCAGGAGCGCAGGTCCGGTTGCCACGGGTGGGGTGCAGCGGAACCCGTGGAAGGAGGGGGCAATTGGAAACTCGCCCCGGGAGGGGCGACGGGCGCACATCGTGATTGGCGGCAGGTATTCCGCCGCCCCATCCGGGGCGGTGTTCACTATCGCCATCTGACCACGGGTTCCGCCGCGCTCCACCCGTGGCAACCGTTGCGTCGTCCCTGCGGGACTGTCGGAGCTGCAAACGGTTCGCCCGATGTTCGTTGCCGGCGCTAGATTTGGATCCCATTCGCATGGTTCAATGGAACTTCGATTTCAGCCAGACGAAGAACTCTCTGACCTCGAACCAGAAGAATCCCACGAGCAGTCCCACCGGGAATCCCATGATGGCGAGAAAGACTCCTTCTCCCACCCAACGGAGCCGGCCAAGGGCGTAGCCCAGGCAGGCGAACAGGATTGCGAAGAGAAGCGCGTGCAGGAAACGAAGCCCGAGTTCGACCGCCACCCCCGGCTTGGGGCCGTCATTCGGGGGCCGCATTCCTCTTCGCCCGGATTCGTCATTCATGGCTTGTGGGAGTTCAGTTCAGATCCGCCTTCACGGTCGGGTTCTCGTTGGCGATCCGGATTTCCTTCAGCAGCCGGACGGCGGCCTCGACGAGCATCTCGCCCGATCCTGCGGCACACCGGGCGCTGACGACCTCGTAGTTGCCCTGCGGATACGCCCGGCGGTTTGGGATGTAGCCGATGCTGCCGTTGGCGAGTTCGGCGATCATCGTCTGTCTGAAGGGCGAGTCGAGTTTCAGGTCGAGGCCGAGCTGCACGAAGATCTCGCCCGGCAGGGAAACCCACGCCAGGTCGTCGCCCAGCGTGATTACCTGCACCTCGACCTCCAGCGGTTTGCCCTGCCGGGCATACACGTCCAGCACCTGGTAGGCTTTGACGAGCTTCATGAAGTTCTCGCGGCCACGATCGTTGCCAGTACGGACAATGAACCGCGCCTGTTCGATGTCCTGCTCGTCAATCGGCGCCAGCGGCAGCGAAACGATCGTCGAGCGGACGCGCAGCGGCCCGTCGGCGGCCGGTTCGAGGTTCGGCCAGTTCCGCAGCACCTCGCCGGCGAGGACGATGCCCATGCGCGCGGCGTTCTCCTGGCCCTTCTGCGGACGGGGCCAATTGACGTTGACGTGGTTCAGGTCGCCGCAGGTGCCGGCGGTCCAGAGGGTGACGTGGTCCTTGCCCAGCACCTTCGCCAGTGAATCAGTGAGTGTGTGGGGCAGGTCGGCGGAAATCTGCAGGCCGCCGACGTTGTCGAGGTGCACGGCATAGTTGACGTAGGTGGCGATTGGTTCCTGCTTCGGCGTCTCAAAGAAGACCACCGGCACGGCGGGATCGATCGGGCCGGCCGGCTGGATGATGTCGGGGTTGAGCTTTCCCGGGTTCCAGCCGACTGATCCATCCTTCATGTGGAAACGGCGGTTGAAGGTCAGCGACGGTTCGTGGCCGATGACTGCCGAGGCCTGCGCGGGCTGCAGACGATCATTCGCGAGATTCACGCTCCGGGCGATCAGCTCCGGGAGGGTCGCCAGATAGCCGTTCGCGATGGCGCCGCCTTCGCCGACGCCGGCGTCGCGGGCACTGGCGTCCGGCAGGATCGGACCGGTGTGGGCGTGCGTGGCGCTGATCATCACGTGGCCGCCGGGAATGCCCGTCTGCGCCTCAATCAACTGGCGGGCCTGCTCCACAAATGCCCGGCGTGTGCTGATCAGGTCCAGGCTGACCAACGCGGCTCTGACGCCGTCCTTTTCGAGCACGATGGCGCGGGAATGCAGATCGTCGTTTACGCCCTCGGAACCGCGCTCATGATAATAGCCGGCCAGCGGCACACCCAGCGGCGGGGTGATCTTTGTGGTGGCCGCGCCGATGCGGAGATCACCGGCGGTGGCGGCGGCGAGAGAGGTGAGCAGGAGGGCGGCAGCTGGCCATGGAGTGGAGGCTTTCATGGTTTGAGAAATCTAGGACCGGGCGGCTCACCGGGGCAAGCCACGGCAAGCAATATTCCGGCTGAGGGCGTGGATACCGGTCCGGCGTCAGCGCACCGCCTGATTCAGGAAGGCAAACGCGCCCAGTTTGGAGGAGGTCAGCACATCCAGCCGGCCATCTGCATTCACGTCCGCGACCGTGATCTGCACGCCGAGCCCCGAGTTGTCGTCGATCAGGTGCGGGTGAAACGTCGCCGTGCCGTCGTCGCGTCGCAGTTCGAACCAGTAGTTCACCGGCGCGGCCATCGGTTCCACATCGCCCGTCGGCCCGTGTGCCCAACGACGCTTGCCAGTGATAATGTCCGGGAGCCCGTCGTCGTTCACGTCTCCGATCGCCAGGGCGTGCGGCTGGGAGAAGGCAACTCCGTATCGGGACTCCTCCGCGCGGGTGCCCATGATCAGGTGCCTGCGGAACGTGATCTCGCCGCCGGTCCGCAGCTGTTCGAACCAGGCCAGCCCCCAACCATGGGCATTCAGGGCGGTGATCACGTCGTTGTCGCCGTCGCCGTCCACGTCGGTGGCAAACATCTGTGCGCCGCCCTTGTCATCGGAGAAGACAAATGGATGGGCGGTCCATTCCTGCCGGGAGCGATCGGCGGGCTGCTCCCACCAGCCTTCGTTGAGAATGAGGTCGAGGCGTCCGTCGCCGTTCACGTCGCCGATGCCTTCGCCGTGGTAGAAATGATGCCAGCTCCCCCTGGGCGTGATGGGTTTGAAGGACCACTCGTTCGTCGGGGCCTGCCAGTCAGGCTGGATGAGGCCCCAGCGATCCTGCCAGTGCGCGACCAGTTCGGGCCGGCCGTCGCCATCGACGTCCAGAAACGGCGGCGACTCACCCTGCACCCGGTGGAAGGCGAAGTGTTTCCGCCATAGCCCGTCTTCGCCACGCGGGTTTTCGTACCAGAACGCCTGGTGCAGATGCACCCGCCCGAGCACAAGGATGTCATCCCAGCCATCGCCATTGAAATCCCACACGTAGCTGAACATCGAGTCAGTCGGGCTTGGCTCGGTCGGAAAGACCTGTGGAGGCTGGAAGGCATGGGCGGACTTGAAATCCGGGCCCTCGTACCAAAACGGTCCGGCCACAATGTCTGGTCTGCCGTCGTGATTGAAGTCCCCGGTGCTGATGCCATCGCAGTAGTACTGGTCCGAAAGGACCCGTTTCTCCCAGGCGACGTCCGCCGCAGGCAGACCGATTGCGACGATCAATGGTGAGAGCACTGGCAGCGTTTGCATGGAACGGGGGATACCATGCCCGGTCGCCGTTCTGCCCGCAATCCCCCGGTTGATTCCGTTCGTTCTTGAAGCCGGCCCGTGGCACCGGCAATTTCACCGCGTTCGATCATCCGACCCGCGGCCGCCAGCACCAACCTTTGCCCATTAAACCGTGAATCCTCCCGTCAACTTTCAAGGCAGCGTCGAGTTTGCCCCGCACTTTCAGCCGCGTCCCGGCATCACCCACGTCCTGTTTGATTTCGACGGCACGCTGTCGCTGGTACGCCAGGGCTGGCCGGAGGTCATGATCCCGATGTTCCTTGAGTATCTGCCCAAGAAGGAAGGTGAGACTCCCGGGGAAGCACGGCAGCTGGTCACCGACGACATCATGCGGCTGAACGGGAAGCAGACGATCTACCAGATGATCCAGCTGGCGGAGCGGATCAAGGAACGGGGCGGCGAACCGCGCGAGCCCCTGTGGTACAAACACGAATACCTGCGCCGGCTCGACGTGGGCATCCGCTCGCGGATCAGCGGGCTGACCGACGGCAGCATCCGGCCGGGCGCATTGCTGGTCCACGGCGCCGCGAGGCTGATGGAACAGCTCGCCGCGCGCGGGTTCCAGATGTTCCTGGCCAGCGGCACCGACGAGCAGTTCGTGAAGCACGAGGCGGGTTTGCTTGGCTTGAACCGCTACTTTGGCCGTCACATCTACGGCGCGCAGGACGACTACAAGAGCTTTTCCAAGAAAATGGTCATCGACCGGATCCTGAAGGAGAACAACATCTCCGGCGCGAACCTGCTGTCGTTCGGGGATGGCTACGTGGAGATCGAGAACACCAAACAGGTGGGCGGCCTGGCGGTGGCGGTGGCGAGTGACGAGGGCAACAACGGCTCGGGCAACGTGGACGAGTGGAAGCGTCAGCGGCTGCTGGGCGTGGGCGCCGACGTGGTGATCCCGGATTACCGGGACGCCGAGCCGCTGCTGGCGGTGCTGCTCGGCGAGGCGCCTCAGCCGTTGTAGACGATCGAGACGCCGTATTCGGTCATCAGCTGCCGGGTTCCGAGGTCCATGTGAGTGTAGTTGATCGGGCTGATGGAGATGATGTTCTCGCGGCCGATCTTCTGGAGGAATTCGGAGACGATTTCGTCGTAGCGGTCGTGCCCCACCTCCATGCAGTCAGTGTGGCGGATGGTCTTCACCCGCATCCGCTTTTCGGTGTCCTTGGCGGCGACTTCCAGCGGCTTGTTGGGCTTTTGG
>DNDP01000428.1:10704-15386 GCA_003484235.1 Verrucomicrobiales bacterium | reverse complement strand
TTCGCTCGCCGATTCATGCTGGGGCACCGTGAAATGGACGTGCATCTTCGCGGCGGCGCTGCTGGCGATCGCGCCGGAATGTTCGGGGACCGGCCCGCTCTTCGGTGCCGCCGGCGTGGCCGGCGGTGGCGGCAGCGGCTGGGAATCGGCGACCGTTTTTGCATCCTCCGGTGACGGGATCACGAGGGTCGCATCGCAGGTCGGGCACTGGATCTCCGAGCCGGCGGCCGAGGCGTCCACCTGAAGTTCCTGGTCGCAGCTGTGGCAGTTGAATATCACGTCCATGGGGCCTGTGGGGTTGGGGTTGGGCTGGCGGCCTGACACTGGGGCCGGATCAATCGTAAACCTTCGACATGTTATCGATCCGGGGCCGGACCGGAGAATTGGTGGGGATGCGCTGCTTCACTTCGGCAAAGGTGGCACGGGCCTGGGCCGGGTCCTTGAGGGCCACGAGGTTCACGTAGTCCAGTTCAATCCAGGCCAGGCGCGGGTCGCGGATCGCGCCCCGGTACTGGTCGATGAATTTCTTCAATCCTTCGGCGCCGCTCTTCTGGGCATTTTGCAGGGGCTGCTCCAATGAGTAGTGCAGTCCGGAGAGCGACCGTGGATCGAAGGCCGGCTCCGGGGTGTTGTTGTTGCCGTAGTCGTAGCCTCCGGGATTGGCCGCCTTCTTTTCGAGATAGTAGTCACGCAGCATCCAGGCGCCCCAGAGGGCGCCGACGATCAGCACGACGGTAATGACCTTGTTCATGTCTCGTTGACTCTTTCAATTCGCGCTCCAAGCTGCCGGAGCTTCTGGTCGATCTTTTCATAACCCCGGTCCAAATGATACACCCGATTCACCTGGGTGCTGCCGGCTGCGGCCAGACCGGCAAGGACCAGGGCGGCCGACGCCCGGAGATCGCTCGCCATCACCGGGGCGCCGCTCAGGGGCAGTCCGCCCTTTACTATGGCACTGGGTCCCTCGATCGCAATGTCCGCGCCCAGCCGCGCCAGTTCGCTGACGTGCATGAAGCGGGCCTCGAAAATCCGCTCGGTGATGATGCTGATCCCGCGGGACATCGCCATCAGCACCATGAACTGCGCCTGCACGTCGGTCGGGAATCCCGGATAGGGGAGCGTCGTCACATCCACCGGTTTGAGACGCCCGCCGCGTTTGACCAGCAGGCTGGCGCCCTGGCGCTCCATCTTCACGCCCGCTTCCCGGAGCTTTTCCAGCACGGCCTGGAGATGATCCAGCCGCGCGCCGTGAATCATCACCTCGCCCTTCGTCACGGCCGCCGCGATGGCGAACGTCGCCGCCTCGATCCGATCCGGCACCACTTCGTGTTCCGCTCCATGCAGCTCCTTGACGCCGGTAATGGTCAGCGTGGGGCTGCCTACGCCGCTGATCCTCGCGCCCATCGCGATCAGGAAGTTGGCCAGATCGACCACCTCCGGCTCGCACGCGGCGCTCTCGATCACGGTCACCCCTTCGGCCAGGGTGGCCGCCATCATGATGTTCGCCGTGCCCAGCACCGTTGAACCGACCCGTCCGCCGAGAAAGATCTCCGCGCCCTGCAGCTTCGGCGCCTTGACCCGCACATACCCGGAATCAATCGAGATCTTTCCGCCCAGCCGCGCAATGCCCTTCAAATGGAGATCGATCGGCCGCGAACCGATGACGCACCCGCCGGGCAGCGAGACGCTCGCCTGGCGGAGCCGCGCCACCAGCGGCCCGAGGATGCAGATCGAGCCGCGCATCTTGCGGATCAGATCGTAGTCGCCCACCCCCTTGATCTTCGCGGCGCGCACCCGCAGCTCCCCGTCCCTGAGCGTCACCTCCGCGCCGAGCGAAGCGAGGATCTTGCCCATGAACGCGACGTCGCTCAAATCGGGCACGCGGCGGACGACGCATTCCTCACCGGTCAGCAACGTCGCCGCCATGATCGGCAGCACGGCGTTCTTCGCGCCGCTGATGTGAACCTCGCCACGCAGGGGGACTCCACCTTTGATCAGCAAACTGTCCATGAAATGTCTTTGAAATTGAAAATGTCGGCCGGCGGTCAACCGCGCCGGGCGATCAGGATTCTCGGGATGCGACTGTAGTCGGGCAGCACCGCCTCGACAATCCACATTTGGCCCTCGCACAGGGCATGCACGGCAGCCGCCTGATCGTGCCCCAGTTCGAGCATCAACTTGCCGCCCGGCTGGAGCCAATTGCCCGCCTCGCGCACGATTCGCCGGTAGAAATCGAGACCGTCCGGGCCGCCGTCCAATGCCAGTCGCGGATCGTGGTCGCGGACCTCCGGGTCGAGCGTGGCAATCTCCTCCGCCGGGATGTAGGGCGGGTTCGAGACGATCAGGTCGAAGCGCAGCTCCGGGTCCAGGGCGGCGAAGGCGTCGCCGCTGACGAAGTGAATTCGTTCGGCGACACCGTGCCGTCCGGCGTTCTCCCGCGCAATCGCGATGGCCGCCTCCGATACATCGACCGTCCACGCCTCACACTCCGCCAACCGATGGGTGACGTAGATCGGCAGGCATCCGGAGCCCGTGCCGATGTCGAGCATCCTCAACGGGGTGGCGGCCAGCACCTCGGGAGGCTGGCGGCCCGCCAAAGATTTCAGGAAGTTGGCCGCCTGCTCGGCCAGCAGCTCCGTTTCGGGACGCGGAATCAGCACGTCCGGCGTCACCTTCAGTTCAAGCCCGGCGAAGTTCGCGGTGCCGAGGATGTGCTGCAGCGGCTCGCGCCTGCCCCGCCGCTGCACCAGGGCGCGGGTGGTGCTGATCTCCGCCTCCGTCAGCGGACGGTCGATGTTCAGATAGAGCTGGAGCCGCGGCAGGCCGAGCACGTGCGCGAGCAGATGTTCGCCCTGCAGGCGCGGCGACTCCACACCCTTCCCCTCGAGGAACCGCGTGCTGTGCTGGATCACTTCCCGGATGGTCATCCGCGCAGACGATGCGGGGTCGTCAACCGGGTTGCACGGAGAATCGGCGGACTACTCCCGAAGGGATCGGACGTCGAACTCCAGCTGATACCTCGTCTGTTGTTCGTCCCGCGTCTGCTTCCGGATCGAGACGGCCGGGTCCGTCGGTTTGACGGCGTTTACCAGGTGGACACTGATGCTGGGCAGGTGGCGGTTGATGAGAGCCAGCCGATGTCGCCCGTCCGGACGGGGCGCGAATTCGGCGCGCGCCCGGATCCGCACGACGCCGGTTCCCTCCCTGAGCCT
Source organism: Verrucomicrobiales bacterium (assembly GCA_003484235.1). Taxonomy (GTDB): domain Bacteria; phylum Verrucomicrobiota; class Verrucomicrobiia; order Limisphaerales; family RI-55; genus RI-55. Next base: position 12,174 of record DNDP01000428.1, on the reverse strand, counting down.
GGCGACCGGTGCCGCCGAGACCGCGAGCAGTTCGGCCTTTACCGTTTGTTCATCCACCGTCGCCGACAGCTCGCCGAGCAGCCGCATCGCGTAGGCGGATTCCTCCTTCGCCGAGATGGCGCCGTCGCCATCGCGGTCGATCACCGCCAGAAACTCCCGGACGACCTCCACGCCGGGTGTAATCTCGATCGACAGTTCAACGTGGTTGGTGCCGGGGCGAACCCGCGTGGCCTGCAGGCACTCGTCGAGCCGGTGGGCGCGGGCTTCCTGAAGGCAGCCCAGCAGTACGAGCAGCAGGAGGACGCGGTTCATCGGGTGAGGAACTTGGCGCCGTAGTCGTTGGTCGGGTCGCGATACATTGAGTGGAGGTGCATGGTCACGTCGCCGCCCAGGCGCTGGGGCGCGTATTCGATGATCAGCGTCGGCCCCTGCACTCGGAAGTAGGCCTTGGCGGGTTCCTCCGTCGGTCCACTCCACGCAAACCAGGTTTTGTCCAGCTGCGCCTCGACCTCCTTCAGCCTGGCCGCTGCCGCATCGTCGTGGATGATGCCCGACCATTCGGTGACCAGTTCCAGCAGCAGCTTCCGCTGGGGTGCGGTGAAGGTCGCCACCTTCACCCCTTCGGGTTCGATCGTTTCGCCGTCGCGTCCCGGGCCGAGTGCCAGGTCGCGCATCTGGAACCCGAGCACGGCCGCCTTGCGCTGTTCCTCCGTGAGCGACTGCAACAGCTCGAAGGCCTTGTCGGTCTCGCGGCCCATCGGACGGACCGTCCGGCCGTTCCACTCGAACTTCGCCGGCTGCACGGCGATGAGGCTGGGCGTAAGAACGCCCTGACTGCCGGCGAGGGTGATGTTCAACGCGAGATGGTGACCACCAAACTGGATCATCCACGGAGCCGTGGCCGAGGGCCTGCCCATGAAGGAGAGAAAGAACTCGTCCCGGCCAAACATGGAACTGCCGCTCCCGCCCTGGCGCCGGAGCACTTCGTCGCTCTCCACGATCCCGATGACCTTTTCGTACCCCATCTTGCTGAGCGCCGCCTGCAGAAGCGCGTGCACGGCGGCCTGCTGTTCCGGGTTCAGGTCCCCCAGGCGAAGGCCGCGCCGCTCCGCCATGGTGACGGGAAGGTTCGACCAGCGGACCCGTTGTTCGGCGTCGTCGAGCGCGAACTGCACGGCTTCGCGCTGCGTCTCATTCAATGTCGCCAGCAACGCCCCGGCGGCTGAGGCGATCTTCGCGGCCGGCGTTTCGGCCGCGACGAGGTTGTCGGCCACGGCCAGGGCGCAGGTCAGGACGCTGGCCAGCACGAGGCGACGGCATCGGGCATGGGTGGATTTCATGCCGGAAGTCTCCGCCCGTTCGGTGCCGCTGAACAGCAAAAGCTGACGCCCGCCGTCGTAACCGTTCCGTGGCGGCCGGCGTCCATTGTTCCGCACTCACAACCCGAACCGGCCCGGAGCGGGCGCCTGC
>DNDP01000428.1:3276-10480 GCA_003484235.1 Verrucomicrobiales bacterium | reverse complement strand
GGCCGGGGGCGGGCCCCTGCCGTGATCGCCCGTTTCCGCCATAACCTGGAACGAATCCATCATGAACACCCTGCCCGCCTCCGCTGACGAAGCCACCCCCTTGCACCTGCCGATCCCGCAGGAAGCGTTCGACTGGTACGACGAGTATGCCCACGGCGTCATCGACCGCCGCACGTTCATGAACCGCCTGGCCACGCTCTCGGCCGCCGGCTTCGCCATGCCGGTGCTGCTCGAGGCGCTGATGCCCAACTACGCGAATGCCGAGCAGGTGTCGTTCAACGATCCCGACATCAAGGCGCGCTACGTCAACTTCCCCTCGCCGCAGGGGCACGGCGAAGGGCGCGGTTACCTCGTCGTGCCGACCAAACTCGAGGGCAAGGGCGCGACCGTGCTGGTCGTTCATGAGAACCGCGGGTTGAACCCATACATCGCGGACGTCGCTCGACGGCTGGCGAAAGCGGGCTTTGTGGCCTTCGCTCCCGACGCGCTGCATCCGGTCGGGGGCTATCCCGGCAACGACGACGAAGGGCGTCGTCTGCAGGGCTCGTTGGACCGGGCCAAGATCGAGCAGGATTTCATCGCGGCGGCGAAGTTTCTCAAGACGCACGAGCTGGGCACCGGCAGGCTGGGCGCGGTGGGCTTCTGCTTCGGCGGCTACATTGTCAACCTGCTGGCCGCCGCGGTTCCCGACACCTTGAACGCCGGCGTGCCTTTCTACGGGTCACCCGCCGCCAAGGAGATCCGGAAGAACATCAAGGCGCCCCTGCTGATCCAGCTCGCCGAGCTGGACACCCGGATCAACGAGAGCTGGCCGGAATACGAGGCGGACCTGAGGGCCGCCGGCGTGAAGTATACGATGCACATGTACCCGGGCTGCAACCACGGCTTCCACAACGACTCGACCGGCCGCTACGACGAGCAGAACGCCGCCCTCGCCTGGGAGCGGACGCTGGCGTTCTTCCGGGAGCATCTTGGGTAGGACACACGCGCACGGGGGCTGGCTGGATGAACCCGCGGATCGTGGATGCGGCCCGAACTGGCCGCTTGCCGGCGTCTGCAGAAGAGCGGTAAAAATTGGCCATGAGACTCCTCTTTCAGGCGTTCCCCTTTTCGTGCCCGGTTTTTCCTCGGGCGGCTCTTTGCTCAAAACCTGCGGTGGCGGCAATCGCCGGCTGCTGGCTGCTCGGGGCGGTCAGCGCCCCAGCGCAGAATGGTTCGCTGGCCTGGGCAAGACGCGCCGGCAGCCAGAGCATCGATGAAGGCATTGGCTTGGCAGTCGATACGGCCGGAAACGTCTTCACCACCGGCTACTTCAAGCTCACCGCCACGTTCGGTCCGGGCGAACCGAACGAGACAATCTTAAGTTCGTCGAACCAGGATATGTTCGTCGCGAAGCACGCGCCCGACGGCAGTCTCATCTGGGTCCGGCAGGCGAAGGGATTTCTGCGCGGCACCGCCATCGGCCTCGACGCCTCCGGCAGCATCTACGTGCTCGGCTACCACAATTCGCAGACCAAATTCAACGAGGGCACGCCGGACGAGATTGTGTTGAACGGTCTCGGTCAGGACGCGTTTCTCGCGAAGTTCGATGCGACGGGCAAGTGTCTCTGGGCAAAGACGGCGGGTGGCAACAACAACGAGTTCGCCAACGGCCTCGCAGTCGATGCGGCCGGCAATAGCTTCGTCACCGGCCGCTACGGCTCCAACCCCGCCGTATTCGGCGCAGGAGAAGCAAACGAAACGTCGCTCGCTGGACTGGGCGGCAACAACGGCGAAGACATCTTCATCGCCAAGTATGACACCAACGGGTTGCTGCAGTGGGCGAAGCGTGCCGGTGGAGCCACCGGCAACAATGGCGCCGGCATCGGCGTCGACGCGGTGGGCAATTGCTACGTGACGGGTAGCTTTACCGGCACGTCCACCTTCGGTCCCGGTGAAGCCAACGAAACCAGCTTGGTGGGTCCGTCGGGCGGAAATGACGAGATCTTCGTGGCGAAGTTTGGTCCGGACGGGGCATTGATCTGGGTGCGCCCCGGCCAGGGCCAGGGCGCTCATGATCGTGGGAACGGAATCGCCGTCGACGCCGCCGGCAACTGTTACACGACGGGCACCTACCAAACGGTTGCACCATTCGGCGGGCAGTTGAACCCCACCCAACTCACGCTCGGCGGACAGGACGACGTCTTCGTCGCCAAGCACGACACGAACGGCAACCTACTCTGGGTCAAGATGGCCGTCGGCAGCGGCAGCCAGTTCGCGCTCGGCATCGCCATCGACCCGGAGGGCAATTCCTACATTACCGGCTATGGCAGCGGCCTGACGTTCGGCGCGGAGGAACCCGGACAGGTCGCCCTCGGCGGCGTGGGTGCCCAGGATGTATTCGTGGCGAAGTTCGATCCCAACGGGCTCACCCAGTGGGCCAAACTGGCTGGCGGGAGCAGTGATGATCGCGGGCAAGGCATCGCCTTCGGGGCCGGGGTCGTGCATGTGGTGGGTCGTTTCGGGCTGACGGCGACCTTTGGTTCCGGTGAAGCCAATCAGACGGCTCTCACTTCGCGGGGAAACCTCGACATCTTCGTGGCGAAGTTTTTGGCGGGAAACATCGTGCTGCAATCACCGACGTTTGCCGGCTACACGCTGTTGCCCAATGGCAATCCCCGGCTGACTCTCAGCGGCACCGGCGGCGGCACGTACACGATCCGGCGCTCCAGCGGCATCGCTCCGGCCACCTGGACCGATTTGGGCGAAGTGACGCTCGACGGCGCAGGCCAGGGCTTCTTTGAAGACACGGATGAAGCGCTGACCTTCCCGGCCTTCTATCAGGGGACGGGGGAGTGAGCGCTTACGTGGTTGGCCGTTGACGCTCCCATTTCCGTTCTTGCCCCGACCGGGCAATTCCTCTAGGCATTTCGCGTCCCGCGCGGTCTCGTTGGGTGCGCGGATTTGAATCGAACCCCTTATCTTATGCCCTCTGCCTTTGCCCGCATCAAACCGGTCCAATACGAAGGACCGAAGTCCAAGAACCCGCTCTCCTTCAAATGGTACAATCCCGACGAGGTCGTCGAGGGCAAGACCATGAAGGATCATCTCCGGTTCTCGGTGGTGTACTGGCACACGATGCGCGGCGCCGGCGCCGACATGTTTGGCTGGGGCACCGCCAAGCGCCCCTGGGAACTCGGCGAAGGCACCGTCAAGCAGGCCCAGGACCGGGTCCGGCACTTCTTTGAGTTGGTCGAGAAGCTTGGCGCCCCCTACTACGCCTTTCACGATCGCGACGTCGCCCCGCACGGCAAAACGCTCGCGCAGTCGAACAAGAATCTCGATGCCGTGGTGAAGGTGCTGAAGGAGGAGCAGAAGCGGACCGGCATCAAGCTCCTCTGGGGCACCGCCCAGCTGTTTGTGCATCCGCGCTACATGCACGGCGCCGCCACCAGCTGTGAGGCCGACGTCTTCGCCTATGCCGCCGCGCAGGTAAAGAAGGCGCTCGAGGTAACCAAGACGCTCGGCGGCGAGGGCTACACCTTCTGGGGCGGCCGCGAGGGCTACTCGACACTCTGGAACACCGACATGAAGCGTGAGCTGGATCACCTCGCCCGCTTCCTCCACATGGCCGTCGATTACGCGAAGCAGATCGGCTTCAAGGGCCAGTTCTACATCGAGCCCAAGCCGAAGGAGCCGACCAAGCACCAGTACGATGCGGATGCCGCGGCCTGCCTGAACTTCCTCCGCGAGTACGGCCTCACGAAGCACCTCAAGCTGAACCTCGAGACCAATCACGCCACGCTGGCGGGTCACTCAATGCAGCACGAGATGGAAGTCGCCGGCGCGGCGGGCGCCCTCGGCAGCATCGACGCCAACACCGGCGACCTGATGCTCGGCTGGGACACCGACCAGTTCCCAACGGACATTTACCTGACCACCCAGTGCATGCTGACCATGCTCAAGTACGGCGGGTTCACCACCGGCGGCGTGAACTTCGACGCCAAGGTCCGCCGCGAAAGCTTCGAGCCGATCGACCTGCTGCACGCGCACATCGGCGGCATGGACGCCTTTGCGCGCGGCCTGAAGATCGCCGCCGCCATCCGTCAGGACGGCCGCCTGGCCGACTTCGTGAAGAACCGCTACCGCTCGTGGGACGACGGCATCGGCAGGGACATCGAGAAGGGCAAGGTCGGCTTCAAGGAGCTGGAGAAGTACATCCTCAAGGCCGGCGAACCGAAGCTCGAAAGCGGCCGCCAGGAATTCCTTGAGAACCTGATCAACGAATTCATCTGAGTCGCAGAGCTCAGTCGATCACCTTCAAGGGCGACACTGAAGTGTCGCCCTTTTTCTTGTACGGGTTGTACAGTTTGCCCTTGATCGATTCCGTTGCCGCAGCCGCCACGCGTGATCGCTGTTGTCCGGTGGATGAATTCCATGCACAATCCGCGCATCCAAAATCTCATTCCATGAACTCCCATTCCCTCTCCCGTCGCTCATTCCTCACCGCCGGCTCCGTGGCCGCCGCCTCCGCCGCGGTCACCGTTGCCTCCACGTCATCCGCCCGGGCCGCCGCTGCCGATCCGATCGTCCGCCCGCCCGAGGGCAAGCGCATCCTGCTCTCCTGCAAGCTCGGCATGCTGCCCAAGGAACTCGGCGGCAGGAAGCTGAACGTCGTCGAGCGGTTGAAGATGGCTCAAGAAGCCGGCTTCGACGGCGTCGATTTCGATCAGGCCGGCGAGTACACCGTCGAGGAGGCGCGGGCGGCGCAGCGTGAGTCGGGTGTGTTCCTCCACAACGCGATCAATCACGCGCACTGGAGCAAGAGGCTCACCAGCGCCAACGAATCCGACCGCAACGAGGGCCGCGAAAACATCGCCCACTGCATCCGGGTCGCCCACGCCATCGGCGGCAGCGGCGTGCTGATCGTGATTGGCCGGGGTGACGACGGCACCGAAGCGGAGACCGAAGAACGTGCACGGACGGAGATCAAGAAGCTCCTTCCGCTCGCCGCGTCGCTCGGCCAGCCGATCCTCATCGAGAATGTCTGGAACAAGATGCAGTACGATCACGATGCCGGGCCGGACCAGGGCCCGGAGCGGTTCATCCGGTTCGTGGACAGTTTTCAGAGTCCGTGGGTGGGCATGTATTACGACATCGGCAACCACTGGAAGTACGGTCAACCGGCGGAATGGATCCGCGCGTTCGGACGCCGCTGCGTGAAGCTCGACGTGAAGGGCTTCAGCCGCGCGCAGAACAAGTTCGTGGACATCACGAGCGAGGATGACGACCTGCCGTGGGATCAGGTCCAGAAGGCGCTCGCGGACATCCACTTCACCGGCTGGGCGACGGCGGAAGTCGGCGGCGGCGACGTCGCACGGCTGACCACCGTCCGCAAGCAGATGGAGAAGGCTTTCGGCATTTAGGATCGCGCAAAGTCGATTCCCGTCATTGACGGTCCATGAACGTCCGTTTCCTCCTCGGCCCGGCCGGCAGCGGCAAGACCTTTCGCTGCCTGGAGGAGATTCGCGCCCGCCTGACGGCGGATCCGTTGGGGCCGCCGTTGATCCTGCTTGCGCCCCGTCAGGCGACCTACCAGCTCGAATTGCAGCTCCTGTCCGGCTCGGGACTGGCCGGCTACACCCGGCTCCAGATCGTCCCGTTCGAGCGGTTTGCCGCGTGGCTGCTCGAACAACTGGAGTCGCCGCCGCGCGCGCTCCTCTCCGAGGAGGGCCGGGTGATGGTGCTGCGGGCGCTGCTCCACCAGCATCACGGCGACCTGACAGTTTTCGGGACCAGCAGCCGGGCCGCCGGGTTTGCGCGGCTGCTGAGCCGGCAGCTTCACGAACTGCAGCAGCATCGCACGACGCCCGAGGCGCTGCGCCGGGCCGCAGAACAGATCGGCGGCGCCGGTCCGCTGCGCGACAAGCTGCATGACCTGGCGTTCCTGCTTGAAAGGTATCGCGACTGGCTGGCGCGGCAGAACTCTCCCGACGCGGGGACCCTGATCGAGCAGGCCATCGAACGGCTGGAGGACGAAGCCCGCCGGGATCGGTCCACACTGCGGCTCGACGGTCTGTGGCTCGACGGTGCCGCGGAACTTACACCGCAGGAGCTGGATCTCCTCGCCGCGATTGTGCCGTTCTGCGATGAAGCCACGCTCGCCTTCTGTCTCGAATCCGAACCGGTGGAAGATCCTTCCTGGCTTTCTACCTGGGCGGTGATCGCACAGACCTACCGCCGCAGCCGTGCCCGGCTGGCCGCCGTGGAGGGCTGCAAAATCTCCGTCGAGATCCTCGGACGCGGGCCGCACACCACGCGATTCAGTTGCGGAAGACTCCCGGGCGTGGCCGCCGGAGCACCTCGAGGCCGACAGGGCGAATTGTTTGCCGGCCCCGAAGAGTCGCTGAAGGCTGCGACTGAGGCCGCTTCCAGCCTGATCGGCCTGCTCGAGGCAAACTGGACCCGGCCCGCGGCAACGGCGGTTGCCGTGGCTGGCTCCGGGATTGCGCTGGTCCGCTGCGACGAACCGGAACAGGAGGCGGTTGCCGCGGCGCGCGAGATCCTCCGTTTTGTCCATGCCGGCCACCGGTTTCGGGAGTGTGCGGTGCTGGTGCGGAACCTGGACACCCATCACGCCGGACTGCGGCGGGTATTCACCCGCTACGGCATCCCCTTCTTCCTCGACCGCCGGGAATCGGTGGCCCATCACCCGCTCGCCCAGCTGACGCGGGGCGCGCTGCACACCGTGCAGTTTCACTGGCGGTTGACCGACTGGTTCAGCGCGCTGAAAAGCGGTCTGACGTCATTGACCGAGAACGAAGTGGATCTTCTGGAAAACGCCGCGATCGCCAACGGCTGGGAAGGAGGCGCCTGGTCGCGGCCCCTTGAACTGGCCGACAATCCGGGGCTGGGCCGCGACTGCGAGCGGTGCCGGGAGCGGGTGATGCCGGCCTTCCTGAAACTGCGCGATGCCATCGCCGGGACGCCGACCGGCGGTCAATTGGCAGCGGCGATCCGCCGGCTTTGGGAAGACCTGGGAGTGCCGGACCGGATGCAGGAGTGGACGACCGCGGCCGACGCGCGGGGGGAGGCGTCCGGCTCCGCGCATCAGACGGTGCTGGAAGAGCTGACCGGCTGGTTGGAGGACCTCGAACTGGCTTTCCGAGAAGTCGCCCTGCCGCTGCGTGACTGGCTTCCCATCCTCGAGGCGGGGCTGGGCTCG
>DNDP01000428.1:0-3087 GCA_003484235.1 Verrucomicrobiales bacterium | reverse complement strand
GGGCTCGTTGACGGTGGGCGTGATTCCGCCGGCGGTCGATCAGGTGCTGATCGGTGCCGTTGACCGTTCGCGCAATCCGGACCTCAAGCTGGCGCTTGTGCTTGGACTGAACGAGGGCGTGTTTCCGCGGCCCGTGGACGACGTCAGCCTGTTCACGGAAGGTGAACGCACCACGCTCGAAGCGACGCCGCTGCGCCTGCCGGGGGATCGACGTCTGCGGTTGGGCCACGAACGCTATCTCGGATACATCGCCTGCACCCGCGCGCGCGAACGGCTGGTCCTGACCTGGTCGGAGAACGACGCCGGTGGCAATCCGCTGAACCCCTCCGCGTTCGTCGATCAGGTGCGCCGCATGTTTCCCTTCCTGACCGGGACGCGGATGGAACCGGCAATCGGACTTTCCGAATGCGTGCATCCGGTCGAAGTGCTGACGCCGCTGTTGCGCGCGGACCTCCGAACCCGGACGGAGATCCACCGATTGCGGGGCGAACTGCTCGAAGTCGACGACTGGCTGCGAAGATTCGACGGTTACCGCGGGATGCTGCGGCAGGAACGGCTCGGTGCCGACGCCATCCTCAAACTGTTTGGCACGCGGTTGCGCACGTCGGCAAGCCGGTTGGAGGAATACGCCGCCTGTCCGTTCAAGTTCTTCGTCACCGCCGGCCTCCGTGCGCGGGAGCGGGGCCGTTTCGAAGTGGACGCCCGCAAGACCGGCACGTTCATGCACGAGGTGCTTCGTCAGTTTCATGTGGAGCTGGCCCGCGAGCGGAAGCTCTGGCGATCCCTCGCGCTGGACGAAGCCCGGGAACGCATTGCGCGGATCGCAGGTGAGCAGCAGGGACTGGTCGCCGGCGGCGTGCTGGCGGCGCACCCCCGCAGCCGGTTCGCCGCCGCGGCGCAGACCCGGCTGCTGCAGGACTTCGTCGTGGCCACCATCGAATGGATGACGGCCTACCGGTTCGACCCCATCGCCGTGGAGTTGAGCCTCGGGGGAGAGGACGCCGATTTGCCCTGGTGGGAGATCGATCTGGGCGACGACCGGAAACTGGCCTTCCGCGGCAGCGTGGATCGCGTGGATGCCGCGCCGGTGCCCGGCCGCGAGGGCGAGGTCTGTCTCAATGTCCTTGACTACAAGTCGGGCCAGAAGAAGTTCGACGAGTTGAAGATGCAGGCCGGGCTGCAGCTGCAGTTGCCGGCCTATCTCGCGGCGCTGTGCGCCGTGGCGGACCGGAGCGATTTGCTCGGCGGCCGCAGGGCGGTCCCCACCGGGATGTTTTACGTGCGCCTCAAGGGGCCGTCATCAGGCGCCCAGGAGCGCGACGAACCCGACAGCGAGGTTCGGGGGTTCGAGCACACCGGCAGGTTCAGCTTCGAGTTTCTGCCATTGTTTGACGCCCGCGCAGGCGAAGGCGGGAGCGGCCAGTTCAATTATCGGCTGAAGAAGGACGGCCAGCCGCACGGGAACAGCCGCGAACTCGTTCCCCAGACACGGGTGGAACGCATGATCGAGGAAGCGGGTGTGATGCTGCGACACATGGGGCGGGAGATTCTGGGCGGTCGGATCGCCGTGGATCCATACCGGAAGGGAAGCGAGCTTCCGTGCACCTGGTGCAGCTACGGTTCGATCTGCCGGATCGACCGCTGGACCCACGCCTACCGCCCGCTCAGGCCGCTGCTGACCGAAGCGGATGCAGGGTGAGCGAATTCAGGAGACGGGCACGAGGTTCTCGGCAACGTCGGTGCGATACGCCTTGAAAGCCGGCACCATGCCGGCCAGAGCGGCGGCGGCGATCATGCCCATGGGCGCCCAGAACATCACCTGATGCCAGGCCAGCGGTTCCAGCACCACACCGGTCTGGGCGCGGATGACTCCCGCCGCGCCGGCCATGATCACCACGTAGATGCCGAAGGCGATCAGCATGCCGAGGGCGGCGATGGCGACGGACTCGAGGACGACGGCGGAAAAGATCGTGTGCCGGCGGGCCCCAAGCGCGCGGAGAATCGCAAAGTCGCGGCGGCGCTCGTTCATCGAATTGTAGATGCTGGCGAGAATCGAGCCGGTGGCCACCAGGGCGACGAGGTAGGCCACGATGGCCAGCACCCGGTCGAACCAGCCGATCTTGTCGAACAGCTGCGCCATGATCGCGCCGATCGGCCAGGCAAAGGTCAGGCGGCTGCCCTGCTTGTTGTAGAGGAGGTCCAGCTGCTGGCCCGCCACCGGGGTGCGCAGCTTCACCAGCACCGCGCTGATGTCGGATGCGGCGCCGGGATCGTGCCCCGCCATGTTTTGAACTCCCTCGAGCGGGATCCAAATCACGCGGTCGACCGGCGAATTGGCCGGCTCAAGGACGCCCACGACCACGTAGTTTTCCTCGTGCTGGTCTTCCGGGTTGAAGATCAGGCCGTGATAGGGCTGAAAACGGTCGCCCACCTTCAGGCCGAGCCGCTGCGAGGCGAAGCTGCCGAGCAGCGCCTCGCGGTAGCCGGCGTTGAACACCCTTCCGGCCGCCAGCGGGCTTTCGCGGAAGAGATTCGTCAGCGTGCCGACGATCCGGTAGCCGAGATAATTGTCGCCCACGGCGAGGGGAATCGACTCTGCGACGCTGCGGTTGGCCTGGATGTCGAGGTGGTCCTGCCACTTCAGGTTCCCGGTTGAAGCCTCCAGGTGGTAGATCGAGTTCAGCACGAGCTGGAGTTTCGAGCCGCGGGCGCCCAGCACGGCGTCGAAACCGCCGGAGACGTTGGTGAAGGCCTCGCTCGACTGCGTCTTGACCGCCCAGACGGCCATCAGCAGCCCGCCGGCGAGGGCGATGGACAGCGCGGTAACCCAGGTGGATAGGGCGTGCTGGCGCAGGCTTTTGAGGACGATGTGGAACAGACTCATGCTTGAACGCGGCGAGACTAACGGACGAACAGCCCGCCGGCAATGTTCACGCCGGCCGGTCGCCCGGTGCCGGAGTCGGGCGACGCGGGGAATTCTCGCGTGATCTTCCGGGGCCGATTGTGTTTGCTTTCGCATCATGCCACGCAAGCTCTCCTCCATTGCCCCCGACTGGTGGGATTACACCACCGTCAACGAAGCCCTGG
>DNDP01000310.1 GCA_003484235.1 Verrucomicrobiales bacterium | reverse complement strand
CGGCCTCGAGCGCGCGCCGGTGCGTGTGCAGGCCCGGGAAGGCCGGCAGCAGCGACGGGTGGATGTTCATCATGCGGCCCTCGTAGCGTCGCACGAAGGCGTCGCCGAGGATGCGCATGAAGCCGGCGAGGCAGATCAGGTCGATGCCGCGTGCCTTCAGCGCCGCGTCGATCTCGACGTCGAAGGCATCGGTGCCCACCGTGATGGTGAGCGTGCCGGTACCCACGCCTGCGTTCTCACTGGCGACACCGGTCTGGCTGACCAGCCGGTGCGACTCGGCGAGGCGCTGTACGTCCACGGAGAAGCTGCCGCGCGCAGCGGTGCCGCTGGCGGCGACGGTGAGCACGTCCTCGTCGCTGGAGCTCACGCTGGCGGCGACGAAGCTCTCGGCCTCGGTCATGTCGGCCACGGCGGTCTCGAGCTCCGCCATGGCGCTCTTGATGAGACCAAAGGCGGAGATGCGCGCCAGCGCGCCCGCCTCCTCGCGGTCAAGGCGCTCGCGGGTGGGCTCGATCTCCGCCGCCACCAGATCGGTGACGATCTGGTTGATGTCCAGGCCCGAGCCGATGCCGGTCGTCGTTATTCCCGCCATGTCCCCGTCACCAGGATGAACCTCGCACTCCGGGCGTACCCGTCCCTGGCAACGCGGCCTGCGCTACCGGGACCCCTCCTCGCTGCCTGCGGTGCCGGCCCGCCAGGTGGCGGCCGGCCCCGGGTTCAGGGCGTCACGCCTGGGCGTCCACCAGCACGCTGTCGGCCTCGTCCTTGAGACGCGCGGCGACCGCGAGCACCTCCTCGGACGGAATCTGGCGCACCAGCTCCTCCGTTTCGGCATCGAGCACGTTGATGACCGTGCGGCCCGTGCTGTCGTCCACCGAGAAGCGGATCTCGCGCCGCACCGCCTGTGCCCGCTCGTTGAGCTCCTGCACGGTGCGCCCGAGGTCCTCGCTGCTGCTCGCCGGTGCGACACTGGTCGCCGCGGGCTGCTTCGCCTCGGTGGCGCTCTGCCGCACGGTCGACGCGTCCTGTGCCTGGACGCTCGCGCGGGCCGGCGCGGAGCGGGCCCCGCCTCCGGAGTTGCGCAGCGGCTCCAGGTTCTGATTGCTCAGCGCATTGCTTACGTTGTTGCCAGCCATTTGACTGTCCCTCGACGTCTGGGTAGCTGGTCGGGGACCGGGGCGGCTGCCGCCGGACCCCGACCGTTACCGTCCGCTCCTTGCTATTACTGCAGCAGGGAGAGCACGCCCTGCGGGAGCTGGTTGGCCTGCGCAAGCATCGCGGTGCCGGACTGCACGAGGATGTTGTACCGGGCGAACTGCGTGGATTCCTCGGCAACGTTCACATCCTGGATGACGGAGCTGGCCGCGGAGAGGTTTTCTTTGCTCACCATCAGCTGTTCGGCCGTGAAGTTCAGCCGGCTCTGGTAGGCACCGATGCTGGCGCGATCTTCGGCGAGCTTGCTGATGGCGGTCTTGACGCTCGACAGCGCCGTGGCGGCAGCCGCGGTGGTGGAAATGTTGGTGGTGTTGGCGGTCGCCCCGGCGTAGCTGGCCGCGGACAGGTCGATGCCGTTCATCGTGAAGGTGTTTCCTTCCGAATCAATGGTCACGTTCAGTGCGGTCGTCGAGAACAGGCTGACGCCGTTGAATTCGCGGTTGGCCGTGTTGGTGACGTAGGCCTGGAGCTGCGAGAACTCCGAGTTGTAAAGGGTGCGGTCAGCGTCGGACTTGGTGACGTCCTGCGCGAGAATGGCGAGCTCGCTCATGCGGTCGTACGCCTTGGCGATCTTCTTCATGTAACCGTCCTGGGTCTGCGTGAAGGAGATGGCGTTGCCGACGTTTGACTTCGCGGCGGCGGTGCGCTTGATCTGCGCGTCGAGCCGGGAGGCCACGGCGAGACCGGCGGCGTCATCGGCGGGGTTGACGATTTTGGAACCGCTGCTCAGCCGCGAGAGCGACTTGGAGAGCATGTCCGTGCTGGTTTGCAGGTTCGAGGCGGCTGCCTGGGCCTGGGTGTTGGTGTTGATGACCATACTGTTTCGGGTGGTTGTTTGTTTTGCTGTACGTTTTGGCGTTCCTTGCCAGGCGGTGTCATTTAAACGACCCAACCACCAGGCTTTCCGGGGATTCCTTCGCTTCTGTTGTGCCGGGCTTGAGCCGGGGGACGGCTCGGCGGCCCGAATGCAGCGCCTGCTTGTTGCTGCGCTGAATCTCGTCGTAGACCTCCTGCCGGTGCACCGGCACGTCGGAGGGAGCCTGGATGCCGACTTTGACGACATCCCCGTCAACCCGGACGATCTTCACGGTGATGCGTCCGTCGATGACGATGCTCTCGTTGATTTTTCGGGAAAGGATCAGCATGACAGGTCTCAGTTGGCGGCGGGCAGGGGGTACGACAGGGAGTAGTCCGCCACGTTTTTCGGGACGAGCTGTTTGCCAATCAGGGTAAAACGGTTCAATACAATCGGACCCTTGAGATTCACCGTGGCGTGCCCGTCCGGATGCAGCGTCACGATGTTGAAGACCAGGGCATCCTTCGGGGACTGGAGTCCCAGATAATCGGTGTCCTCGTCGGAAATCTCCGGCTGATAGTCCGCGGCGACCGCGCAGGGTGACACCACCAAAAAGGCAAGATTCGGATCATCCAGCATCTGCAGCCAAAGAAACGGCGCCTCTTCCGGGGTCGAGAGCAGGATGTATTTTTTAATCCGCTCGAACCCGAGCAGACCGCCCGGCAGATGGATCACATTCTCCGTCTTGATGGTGAGCGGTGTCAGTTCGTTGAGTTCAGCCGTTTTCATGATGACAATTCTGTTGTGCCGTTTAGCAGCGGTAATGCCATCAAGCTTCGAGCGTTGCGGCACAATGACTTGTGAAGGAAAACGCCGAATTCTCCTGCTTGCGGAATGGGAGGGCGGCAAAAATGACCGCGCAGGAAAGGAGTTTTCTTCCACTGCCTCAACCTGCGGGAAACCCCTGGAATGGGTTCCGGCGATGCCGAAAATCGAGATGTGGTACAGTGCTCCGGCGATCCCCAGGTTCGACGGAACGGGCTTGTATGGTCGACCAGATGCGGCCGGAGCACGGTGAACGTCGGCCAGCGGAACGGTATTCGGGCGGCTGTTGCTACTCCTGAGCTTCGAGCTCCATTACAAACGACTGGGTCTCTTCGATCGAACGGTTCATGTCCGCAATCAAGGAATTGATCTCGGCGCCAATGCTCTCTGCCTCACTTTTCAGCGAACCGATCGCCACCGCGTTCAAATTGTGCTTCAGATAGAGCACGTAGTCCTTCATCTGCGCCAACACCGGTGCCATGCTGGTTTCAGCCCGGATCAGCGTGGCGTGCAGCTGCTCGTAGCGCATCCGGGTTTGGGAAAGTTTGCGGCGACTGTCGGCCCGCAGACTGGGGGTGCCGATTTCATTGAGCTCGCGCTCCCACTCGGCGAAAAGATCGCTCGCAATCCGTTCCACCTTCCGAATGCGGCGCGTGACGGCATCGGAAAGGTCGACACAGCCGTCGTAGTCCGCCTTGAATGCCCGGTAACGTTTCTCCAGCTCCCCGCCGTCAAAGCCGGTCAGTTCCTGCAGCTGGGTCAGCGCGTCCTTGAACTGTTCGGTGGCCTCCTGCTGGGTTTCGCCGGCGTCGGTCAGCGATGATCGCAACAGGTCGCGCTTGTGCTTCCCGAACGTCTCCATCACTGAGTAGTAGGTCGAACGGCAGCCGGTGCCGGCCATCACGCAGACCAAAGCCACCACCGCGACCATGGCCACGAAGCCCCGGCGAAGGACTTTCGGATTTGGGCGGGCGAGGCTCATCATTTGCCCTCCTGGAAGAGGTGAATGTCGCGCTGCGGAAAGGGAATGGTGATGTCTTCGGCGTCAAAGGCTTTCTTCATCGCCTCGTTGATCGCGAAGAAGGTGGGCCAATAGTCCGGTGACTTGACCCACGCGCGGGTGGTGAAGTTCACGCTGCTGTCGGCCATCGCGCTGAGGACAATCATGATGGGGGGATCCTTAAGGATACGCGCGTCGGCTTCCACGACCCGGCGGATGGTCGCCTTCACCTTGTCAATGTCGTCTCCATAGCTGACCCCGAACACCCAGTCCACCCGCCGGGTGTCCAGCGCCGAGAAGTTGGTGATGTTGCCGCCCATGATCGCTGAATTGGGCACGATCACCCGCTTGTTGTCCGGCGTGTTCAGCACGGTCGTGAACACCTGGATCTCCTGCACGACTCCGGCGGTGCCCCCCGCCTCCACGTAGTCACCCTTCTTGAAGGGGCGGAAGATGATCAACATGAACCCGGCCGCGAAATTGGAAAGCGAGCCCTGCAGTGCCAGGCCGATGGCGAGACCCGCGGCGCCAAGGACCGCCACAAACGAGGTGGTGGGGATGCCCGCGGTCTGCAGTGCGGCAATCACCACGAACGCCAGCAGCCCGATGTAGCACAGATTGACGATGAACGAAGTGATGATGGGGTCCACGTCCCGTTTGCTGATCATGCGGCGCACCACGCCCCTGATAAGGCCGGCAATCCAGCGCCCGATCACGAGAATGGCAAGCGCGCCGATGACCTTGAGTCCATACGCGGCCGCAAGCGTCTTCAGCGTCGCGACCCACTCCCCGGCTTTGTCGGCAATTGCAGTTTCGTCCATGGCAGATGTCCTTCGCGTTTTTCGGTCTCAGGTTCCGGCTTGGGAATACGACCGTCCGTTGCGGTCTAAAAGGTGTAGCTGATCGACGTGACGAACTTCAGGTCATTGTGTTTGCGGCCGGCCGCCGGTTCGCTGCGGTAGGTGTCGGTGAGCACGGTGCGGAGCTCCATTTTGTCGGTGAGCTTGCTGGCGACACCGACCTCGAAGTTGATCACGCCGTTTTCGAACGAATCGAGCTGGGGAGTGTATTCGACCGACTGCCAGAGCCGGGAGCGGTCGCTGATCTTCCAGGTGAACTTCTCGCCGACATAGAGGGTGGCATAATCGTTGGAAAGTCCGCCGACCTGCTCGGTGACAAAGCCGGGACCCAGTTCGGCGCTCAGGTTGAACCGGGTGTTTTCGTTCACGCCTTCCTTGAGAAAGTAGTAGCCGAGACCGCCCGATACATTGATGCGGTAGTCGATGTCTGCAATGCCGTCGTAGAGCCCGTCCAGACGGCCGAAGCCGTACCAGCGCCTGTCCTGGCCGAACAGCCAGTTGTACTGGCCGAAGGCCTTGATGAACTCGTTGTTCCGCACGTTGTTGTTCTCGCCGTAGCCGCCATTCAGGCCGATCGCCACTTCGTTCTGCCGCCACTTCTTCGAGCCGCTGTAGTTGGCGGTGAAGAGGACGGTTTCGCTGTTGCCCTGGGTCAGCGAGAAGCCGACGCCCGCAGACTGTTTCCATTTGGGGGCATCCGCCGGTTTGGCCGCCTCCTGGGCCGGGGCGGTGGTGGAGATCGAGCCGGCCAACGCGGCGAGCGTCGCGGCGGAGAGATGTTTGTGATGCTTCATTTGCCAGTCGGTTTTCAGGGATTTCGAGAGTCGTTCCCGGACGGGTGAAAATGTGTGCCCCGGGGCTGTTCGGCACCCGGGTGACCCACCCGCAGTGCCGCAGTACTGCGCTCTTGAACGGGCGGCATCTTGCCCGAATTTCCCCCGTTCGGCCAGCGCTTTTCTGAATCGCCGCCCGCCCGCGGCAGGATTTCGTTTCATTCGGAACATGCCTTGTCCTACGCTGCGCGCATGTCGCTGACCGACGAAATGACCCGCATTGCGTTTCGTGCCAAGGCCGCCTCCCGCGAACTGGCCACCTAGATCGAGGTGGCCAGTTCGCGGGA
>DNDP01000426.1:6475-7315 GCA_003484235.1 Verrucomicrobiales bacterium | reverse complement strand
GGCGAGCAGGGCGAGGCGGAGGATGGTCGGGATGCGCGGATTTGGCGGAGCGATCAGGTGCGACATGGTGGCGAGCAAATCAGACGCCCAGTGAGCTGTCAACGCGCTCACCGCCGGCGACCGCGGTCAGACGCCGGACAGCACGCGCCGGAGCGCTTGAACGGCGCTCTCGGAGGAGACGGCGGCAAGGCATCGCAGATCAACCGGGCACTCGCGCAGGAAACAGGGTGCGCAAGCAGGCGCCTGCCGCAGCAGCTGATGCCGGGATTTGCCCGGCAGGCCGGGGCCGGTCAGCTCCGGATTGGTGCTGCCGAAGACGGCCACCACCGGCGTGCCGAGCGCGGCTGCAACATGCATGGGCCCCGAATCGTTGGTCAGCAGGGCATCCAGCGCCTTCAGACCGGAGCAGAGTTCGCGCAAGGACGTCTCACCGGCGAGGCTGGTGGCCTTGCCACGTTCCCCGATCGAGCCCTGGATCGCCCGGGCGATCTCGGCGGCCAGGGGACGGTCATTCTGACCACCAAACACCCACCAATCGCAGGGATGTTCCTTGGTGTAAGCGGTCGCCGTCTCAATGAACCGCTCCTTGGGCCAGCGCTTGGCGGGCCCGTACTCCGCGCCGGCATTGATGCCGATCAACGGGTTTCTGCGCCGTGTCGGGACGTCGGCTTTGAACCGTTCGCAGATCCCGGCAACCTCCTGTTCGGTGACGGCCAGCGTGGGCGGGAGTGGTTCACCCTCTGCACCCAGCTTCCGTGCGAGATGCAGATACTGGAAGACATGGTGGGCGGCATCGGGAAGCCGGCCCTTTTTTAGATCCAGCCCGGTCTCCAGCAGCAG
>DNDP01000426.1:0-6299 GCA_003484235.1 Verrucomicrobiales bacterium | reverse complement strand
CAGCCCGGTCTCCAGCAGCAGCCGGATCTCAAAGGCCGTTTTCTGGACCATCTGAACCTCCTCGGGCCGCGGCGGCACCGGGTCGGTCAGGAGCCAGTCGCGCCAGGGCCGCACGTGGCCGATCCGCCGGGGAATGCCAGCCAGCCAGCATTCCAGCGCGGAACGGTGCGAGTTGGGCAGGATCAGGGCGAAATCGAACCTGCCGGAGCGCAGCCGGCGGGCGGTTTTGAAGACCGAATCACGCGCGGCGAAGGTGATGATCTCGTTTACCGCGGGATGGCCGATCCACAGGCCGGCAAGCTTTTCGTGCGTCAGCACGCTGATTTTCGCCTTGGGATGGGCCGCCCGCAGCAGCGCCAGTGCGGGGGTGGTCATGACGGCGTCACCAAGCCAGTTGACTCCGCGGATCAAGATCGATGCGTTGCTCATCAAACGTGCGTTTTCTTCCACCGGGACGGCAGCCGTCCCGGGTGCAGCCAGCGCGGCTGCATCCAAAACCAGTTGGCCGGATCCCGCCGGATGCTTTGTTCCAGATGGGCGTTGAGATCAAACAGAATATCCGGCACCCGCCTCGCCCGCCCGCCCGGACGGGTGGGGATCTCATCGCTTATCTCCACCCTCCATCGGCCGGGCCCGATGCGGAAACAGACCGCCGCATGGAGGGGCATGCGGTGACGCAGCGCGTAGACGACGGCGGCCGGCGACGTGGAGGCCGGCCGGCCAAAGAAGGGAACCCGAACTCCGGCCGGTCCGGGATTCAGATCCGCCATCACACCCAGTATGAGATTGCCGTCCCGCAGGGCCGACCGAAGCTGGAGAACCTCCGAAACGTCGTCAAAAAAATCGCACGGCGCGTCCCGGCGGACGAGGCTCAAGATGCGGTTCATCATCCAGGAAGGGCTGCGGCGGTAGAGCGTGACCGGCCGCATCCAGGGCAGCTCGGCGGCCGCGTGGGCATACATCTCGATGTTCGCGAAGTGGCCGGTGGCCACGACGATTCCCGCCACGTCGGTTCGTTCGATCCACGGCTGCAGCTTGTTCAGGCCGACCACCTGGAGCCGGGTGCTGAGCTCCTCCCGCTCCATCGTCACCGTCCGCAGGGCGCAGAGCCAGGACTCGCCGAGGCGCCTGAAACTCTCCCGGGCCAGACGGCTGCGTTCCGCGTCGTCCAGCTCGTCACCGAATGCGAGGGCAAGATTCCGTCGGGCGAGATTGCGGTGGGTCGTGTCGCACAGCCACCCCAGCAGGCCCAGCTGGCGGCCCAGCCACGCCACGGTCGCAAGTGGCAGGGTCTGCAGCGCGGCGATGGCGGTGGCGACGGGCAGGTAGGCGAGGCGCTTCATGGAGCGGCTCAACGGAAACAGATGCGACGGACGACGTCATGAAAATCCGCCGCGCCGGAGAGTATCTTGATCTCGACCCGCATGAAGTAGATCGGCAGGTCCCGGCGGTCCAGCTTGGGAAAACGGACGGCGTCCTTCTGGGTGGTGATGATCGCGTCGGCCATGCGTTTCTTGCCGCGGTTGATGGCGTTCAGAATCTCCTGCTGCGAGAACCGGTGGTGGTCGGCAAACCGCTTCGCATACACCAGGTCCCCCCCGAGGGCGATCAGGCTGCCCTCGAAGCTCTCCGGCTGGGCGATTCCGCTGAGCGAGGCGACCTTCATGCCCTTGATGAATTCAATCCCGTGCTGCTCGCCGGTGAAGACATCCTCGAAGTAGAGCGGGTGATGGATGCACTCGATGATGCCCGCCCTGCCGTTGTGCTGCGTGATGCGTTTGCGCAGCTCGGCCGTGTTGCCGTCGCTCTTGGTGATGAAGATCGTCGTCGCACGGGCGAGATGGGAGGGCGGCTCCCGCAGCGTTCCCCGCGGCAGCAGGAACTCATTGCCAAACGGCTGCTGCCGGTCGATGAGCACGACGTCCTGTCGCCGGCCGCGCAGCTTCCAGTACTGGAAACCGTCGTCGAGCAGGAGCGTGTCGCAGCCAAACTTTTCGATCGCGTAGCGCCCGGCCTTCACGCGGTCCTTGTCCACCAGCACGATCACGTCCTTGAGGTTGGACGCGAGCATGTAGGGCTCGTCGCCGGCGGTCTCGGAGTCCAGCAGGAGCGACTTGCCGTCGGAAACGACCCGGGGCGGGGTGGTGTCCTCGCGCAGCAGCAGCTTGTTCATCAGCCGCTGGCGGAGCGGGGGCGGCTTGGAGCGGTAGCCGCGCGAGAGGATCGCCACGGTTCGCCCGGCATCGGTCAGTTCCCGCGCAAACTTCTCGACCACGGGCGTCTTGCCGGTGCCGCCGACGGTCAGGTTGCCGATGGCGATGACCTGCACGCCGAGGGTTGAGTCGCGCAGGATGCGGACGTTGTAGAGGAAGCGCCGCAGTTTGACGCCGGCGGCGAAGAAGTTGGAAAGGATCAGCAGGAGGGTCCGGGCGGTCGCCGCACGTTTGCCGCGGCGCTTCTCGAAGATGACTTCGAGGATGAACGTTTCGGCCGATTCAGTCCAGTTGCGGAACCACTCACGCATGCGTCGGCGGAGTGTGCCAATGCGTCCGGCATGGAGCAAGCGTGGGGCACCGCCTGCACGCAAAGCCCCTGCCGGAGCGCGTCTTGGCCGGGAAACGATTCACGAATTTGCCCTGCAAAAAGGGCACCGATCAACCGCCACCGGGCGCCGTCGGAAGGTCTCCCACGGCTCCCGGAGGGGGCGCGTTCCTCGCCGATGTCTGTCCGCGTCGGTGCCTGAGACTCACGCTGCTGTGCTCGCCGCGATACCATGGGCTGTTCCGTGAACTTCGGTTCAGCACGCCGCGCACCGCGTGCCGCATGATCTGCCGGTAGACCGATGGAAATACGTTCATTGCAGACCTCCTTTTCTCCCACACCGGCCCGCGCCTGCCGGGATGCCGGCCGACACGGATCGATGCGATATTCTCCCGCTATGGAAGTTTTTCCTTTGCCGCTCCGCAGGCCCGATCCAGCTCCGCCAACAACGATTCCAGCTTTGTCCGGACGGTGGTCCACTGGTCGGAACCGGCTTCTTTGAGCTCTTTGAAACAGGCGCCGGCCTCCACGAACCGCTCGTCGAGCGCGGTCAGCTGATTCCCGGCCTCCACCCGGGCCTCCTCGCCCAGTTTCCCAGCTTTGTCACGCAAGCCGGCAAGCTTGAGCTCCCATTCGTCGAGCGTGCGGCTGATCGCCGCCTGCGCCGCCGTCCGGTCGGCGTCCGGGAGATCGGCCGCGGAACGGCCCGATTCGGGCAAGGGGGACACCCGGGTCTCACGGTTCGTTGAGGCCGCCGGCAGCTCCCGCGATGGCGGGTCGTCGCCGGACTGGTCCCCGCAACCTGCGAGCACGGTTCCGAGGCAGGTCAGCGCAATCAGAATGGTAAATCTCATGTGTTCCTCCCTTTCCCCGCGTTGAACTTCGGCAAAGCGGCGGTGCATGACTCCATGCACCGCCACCCCAACCAATTTCCCAGAGCCTGACCTAGGGGCTTTGAGATCTGCGACTGGACAGCCTTGCGGTTCCGGTTTCTTCAGCGGCTGTCTCCAGTTCAATGCGGTTTGCGATCAGCACACCGTCGACGTTCTCGTAGTGAAAGGTCACCTGGTCGCCCATGCGCAGGTCGGCGAGTTCGCCGTCCAGGCTCCCGTTGATCACAAACTGGCAGTCGTCGCCGAGCCGGAACGTCCGGTCCACCAGCAGGCTGCCGGCTCGGACGGTGCCGGTCCGGGCGTCGAGCATTTCCACCCGGCCCTCGAATTCCAGACTGCGCTGATCGATCGTCTGCGCCAGGTGCGTGTCGTCGGGTGTCAGGTAGGTGACGGTGACCCGCTCGCCAATTTCCAGCGCGGTGAACGGCTGCTTCGTGCCATCGCGCAGCACGAGTTTGCAGTCGGGCAGGACGTTGAACTCCCGCGTGGTCCAGCCGCGCTCGACCTTGAAGGTCCGGTTGGTGAAGTCGATCTCCGCGACGTGCCCGGTGAACTCGCGGTCCACCTGGATGATCTCCGTGACGACGCGCACCCCGTCATGCTCCTTGTAAAGAATTCTGATTTCGTGACCGGGCTGCAGGTCTGCGAGAGTCGCTCTGGGTTTGTCTTCCATGGTCACTTGACACGGTTCACCCAGGCTGTAGGTCCGCGTCTTCCAGAATGTCTTCAGACGCAGCGTCCGCTCGGCGGCATTCAGGGTCCGCAAGGTGCCCGAGCGGTCCTCCCGTTCTGCATCCGTCCGGTGTGTGCTTTCGGTGCCGCCGTCGGCCATCAGGCTGTGGGAAAGTGCGATTCCGGCGACGAGCAGGAGGGTGGTCAAACTTCTGGTTGAGTGCGATTTCATGCAGTTCCTTTCGTTCACGGTTCAAGCGAATGGGTCGGGACCGGTGCGCCAAACTGAACGGGCAGATGAACCGGCGAGGTGCTGTAGCGGGCCTGCAGGTCCTCCGAGAGCCACCGGGCATTACGGGCCACGAAACGGGCTCCTCCTCTTGCTCCGCTGATGCGGATCAGGCGCTTGATCTTTGGCCCCCTCAGGGCTTCGCGCATCGATTGCAGGAGCAGCGCCGCGTTCACGCCGAGCTGCTTGCGGCCGCCCTGGTGCCTTTCAGTCGATTCCGGGCGGGCCGGAACATCGGTCGATCCGGTCACCACTATGACCGGCAGCAGCGGATCGTGGGCGGTCAGCCGTTCCACCAGCTCGGTGCACTGGCTTCCCGTCCGCCGGCTGCAGAGCAGCACAATGTCGATCTTTCCGGAAGAGTCCTGTTGGCGGATGGCCTCGGCCGGAGTGCTGACCAGGATCTTGCCGTGGGCCCGGCGCAGGGCATTCATCAGGTTCCGGTCGTCCAGCCCGCCATCGATCACGACCAGCACGCGGGTTTCCCGGGCGGCACCTGACGGAGGGTGTTCCTCCGGCGGGTCCGGCAGGCGGATCACTCCGATGGAATGGGCCTTGTTGGGAGTCCCGGAACTGGTGCCGGTCGGTGGCGACCCGCGAAGATGGAAGTTTCGATTCATCGCGTCTCTGGATTTGGCCCCGCGGGGTTTGCCAGTCCCTGTCAAAAGTCACTACTCTGGGGTTTCAGCGGCAGGTTGAGCCCGACCTGTGCCAAGCGGAAATGGTCCCTACGGGATCCTCCCGGGCACGGCAATTGTTGGCCGGCCAGCGGGTTCGATGGCGGAAAGTGGATCAAATTGTTTCAACTGTGGTGCGCAACAACTCAAACGCTTCGACGAGAAGCGGCCGGACCCCGCCTTCGCGGCTGGCCGGTTTCGTGGCCGCGGTGATCGTCGGCGGACTGGCAATCGCGTGGATCAACACCATTGTCCGGCAGCGCATGCAGGCGCTGGAGCAGGATTTCGGCGCCATCAAGACCGAGCGGTTCTACCAGGGGGTGCAGGTCCGTCAGGGCATGCGCCGCCTGAACGAACTGCTGCTCGAGTTCCAGGTGACCGGCGAGCGCCTGCCGCTGATCCGGTTTCGCACGGAGGCCGAGGAACTGAGGAAATGGATTGAAGCCCGCATTCAGGAATCGCCGGCGGAAGATGAGCGACAGATTCAGCAGCAGCTGGCCGATGCCTTTCGAAAATACTGGGACGATTCCATGCAGCTGCAGGAGCGGCAGGGCTTCCTCGTGACGGCAAGGCGCAGAATTGACGACACCAACGACCGGCTCGGGGAGATCAGTGCGCCGGTTCTCAAGCTCTGCGATCTGCTCACGGAGAAGCAGCGTGGTACCTTCGCGGCTTTCCTGGAATCCTCGCAGGTGACTCTCGATTCATTCCAGCAGTGGATTAAAATCTCGCTGGTCCTGCTGCTGGTGCTTTCGGTGGCGGTCGCCGTGCTCGTGTACCGCGGAATGATCGCTCCCCTGCAGGTCAAACTTTCGGAAAGCCAGGCGATCATCGCGCGGCAGGAGAAGCTGGCCGCCCTGGGCAGCCTGGCCGCCGGCGTTGCCCACGAGATCAGAAATCCGCTGACCGCCATCAAGTTCAGGCTCTTCAGCCTGAAAAAGTCGCTCTCCAGCGAACTGGCCGACAACGAAGACGCCTCCGTCATTGCCGGGGAGATCAGCCGGCTTGAGCGGATCGTGCGGGACTTTCTCGAGTTCGCCCGGCCGTCCGAGCCCGAGGCCTCCCGGGTGTCCGCCCGTCAGCTGTTGGACGAGGTGTCGAGCCTCATGCGCCCCCAGCTCGAGGAGGCGGGCGTGCGGCTCGAAGTCTCGAACAGCGACGGCATCTGGCTGCACGTGGATTTTCAGCAGATCAAGCAGGTGCTCATCAATCTGATCCGCAACGCCG
>DNDP01000035.1 GCA_003484235.1 Verrucomicrobiales bacterium | reverse complement strand
CTGCGGCGCCGGTTGCAGCCAGCTGCTCGGGCGCGGGCGTTGAATACCACCGGCGCAGTGCGGCCTGAAACGCCGGGTCGCCCGCGCCGTCGGGCCGCGTCGGGCTGGCGGCCGCCGCGTATTCCCATTCCGCCACCGTGGGCAGCCGCTTGCCCTGCCACCCGGCATACGTCTTGGCGGCAAACCATGACACCCACACGACCGGCTGGTCGGGCAGGGCGTCGCCCAGGTCCAGATCGCCCGACCAGTGCTTGAGGTAATGCTCATCGGCGAACAGCCGTTTGACCTGGGACCGCTGCCAGCGGGGATTGGCCCGCACGAACTCGAGGAATTGCCCATTGGTCACCGGATGCCGGTCCAGCTGAAACGACGGTACCTTCACCGCCTCCGGCTCGTCGTCGGAGCGGAACAGGGGCCGGTGCTCGCCGGCCGGAACCAGGACCATCCCCGACTCCCCTTGGCCGACGCCGGAGCCCGTGGCGCCTGCAAGCGCGGCCGGGAGGAGGAGGGCGGCCAGGCGAAAGGCGTTCACGGGATGGGCGCGATTGATCATTCGAAGGCGGGAGTGTTGACCACCGGAAGCTCGGCGCGGACACGCCGCACTTCATCGGGCGCGATTGCGTCGCCCTGGTTGCCGAAACTGTTGCGGACATAGGTGAGCACGTTCGCGATCTCCGCGTCCGAGAGGTTGTTCATCGGCAGCATGACGCCGTTGTATTTCTTCTCGTTCACGACGACTTCGCCGGTCATTCCCTGCAGCACGATGCGGATGGAGCGATCCCGGTCCTCCATCAGGTAGTCGGCCTTTGCGAGCGGCGGGATCTGGCCGGGAATGCCCTGGCCCTCCATCTGGTGGCAGACGAAGCAGGTCTGCATGAACACGCCCTTGCCGCGCTCGATCTGGATCTCCTTGGTGAGGCTCGCGATCTTCGGATCTGCGGTGATGGCGGCCGCACGGGCGGCTTCCAGTTCCACGACGCGGCGCTGCGCATCGGTCCCGGCTTCGGCCTGCCGCCCGAGGTACACCGCGTCCACCTCCTTGCCGGAATAAACCAGCAGGTTGTCCTCGCCCTCGACCTTCAGCATCCCGAGCGCCCCCTTGTTGAACGCGCGGAACAACGAGTGATCCACGAGAATGTAGGTGCCCGGCACTTCGAGTCCAAACTCCACGATCACCGAGCCCCCGGCCGGAACCAGCGTCGTCTGCACCTGCTCCTGGCTCGGGCGGATGCCGCCCTCCTGATACACGCGGTCGAAGATCTCGCCGATGACGTGGAATGAGGAAACGAGATTCGGTCCGCCGTTCCCCACGAACAGGCGCACCGACTCCCCGACCTTGGCCTTGAGGGCGTTGTCACCCACCAGCGCGCCGACCGAGCCGTTGAATACGACGTAGCTGGGCCGCTCGTCCTCCGCCTTGCGCTGGTCAAAGGGCTGCAGGCCTTCCTCCCCGAAACGTCCCGTCGTGTAGAAATCGCCCTGCATGACGTAGTACTCGCGGTCCACGGGCGGCAGGCCGTTTTCCGGCTCGACCAGGATCAGCCCGTACATGCCGTTGGCCACGTGCAGGCCCACCGGGGCGGTGGCGCAATGATAGACGTAGAGCCCGGGATTGATCGCCTTGAACGAGAACTGCGACTCGTGCCCGGGCGCGGTGAACGACGAGGCCGCTCCGCCGCCGGGGCCGGTGACCGCGTGCAGGTCGATGTTGTGCGGCATCTTGCTGCTGGGGTGATTGGCCAGATGAAATTCCACCAGGTCTCCTTCGCGGACGCGGATGAAGCTGCCGGGGACATCGCCACCGAAGGTCCAGAACAGATAGTCCACGCCGTCGGCCAGACGTTTGACAACCTCCTGAACCTCGAGATGGACGATGACCTTGGTGGCGTGCCGGCGGGTGATCGGAGGCGGGACGAACGGAGGCTGGGTCAGCACCGCGATCTCTTCCCCCTGAAGCGTCGGGTCGACGGGCTTGGGTTTCGCCGCGTTTACCGGCGCTTCAGCGGCGCTGGAGACAGGGGAGGTCGCGACCCAGAACGCGGTCGCCACCAGCATCAGCCGGGCAAAATTTGGATTCGTGGTCTTCATATGGCATTGGTTTCGGATCAGCGTGATTCGGGATGCACCTTTCGGCTGCACGTCCCTTGTCTTTTGCCGGCACAATTTGGATACACTCCTCTCCGGCCCACCTTGACCTGCATCATGAAATTGGCGGATCCCGCAGACTTCCCGCCTCCCGGGTGGCGCCCGGCTGCCGGGCGTCAGGGGCTCAACTGC
Source organism: Verrucomicrobiales bacterium (assembly GCA_003484235.1). GTDB lineage: Bacteria > Verrucomicrobiota > Verrucomicrobiia > Limisphaerales > RI-55 > RI-55. The sequence continues at coordinate 4,623 of DNDP01000035.1, read as the reverse complement.
CGAGGTTCCGGCGGAGCAGTTCCTGCAGGCGGGCGGGGCTCTGCACCAGCAGGCTCCTGCCCTGCACGGCGAGCAGCCCGCGCTCCTTGAACTTGGCGAGGGTGCGCGACAGGGTTTCGCTCACGGTGCCCAGTTCCGCGGCGAGCACCCGCTTCGTCTGAGCCAGCCGCACGACCACCAGCTCTCCGTCCGTCCGGTCGGGGCATTGCTTGAGAAGCCAGTTGGCCAGCCGGGTCTCCACGTCCTTCAACAGGAGGTCATCGAGCTGGCCGACAACATCGTGGAGGTGGCGGGACATCGAGGCCAGCAGCCGGAGCGCGAGGTGCGGGTTGCGCCGGATCAGCCCCACAAACTCAGCCTTCCGGACCAGCATCACCTGGCTGGCGGACTCCGCCCGGGCATCGGCCGGATAACCGTGATCGGTGGCCAGCGACGCCTCGGCAAAGGAATCCCCGGCGCGGAAGATGTGGATGACCTGTTCCCGCCCGGCGGCGTTGACGCGATGGACGTTGATGGCCCCGCGCTGCACGACAAAGAAGCCCTGCGACGGTTCGCGTTCGTGGAAGAGGTATTCGCCCTTGGCCACCGATCTGGACACCGTGAAGCCGGCGATGGTGCGAAGATCCTCCACCGGCAATCCGGCGAAGATCCGGCTCTGTCGGAGGGCGTCGACGAGCGCGGCCAGCCGCAGTTCCTGCAGGGATGAGCTCAAGGCCGGAGTGTGGTGGTCTTCGGTCCGGCTGGCACGCCAAAACTGGCAGGGAGATCCGCGCTTCCCGGCTGGACGGTTTGACGCAGGTCAATGACGAACCCTTCCCAGCCGGCGAGGCTGCGGTCATCATGAATGCCGTGATGAGTGGTTGCCCCCATCGTGAAAAAGCCGCATCGGCCGCCGCGCTGCTGATCGCCGAACCCTTCCGCGTCTTCTTCCCGGTCGCCACGCTCGTGGGCATCGCCGGTGTCACCCTTTGGCCGCTCCATTTCGGCGGCTGGTTCGACACCTATCCCGGAACCATTCACGCCCGGCTCATGACCCATGGCTTCTTCCTTGGGTTCATCGCCGGCTTTCTGGGCACGGCCCTGCCGCGGCTCCTCGGTGTCGGCGGGCTGGGGGCATCATGGCTTTTGGTTTGGCTGGGGGTCCATCTGTCCATGACCGCTGCCTATCTGGCGGGACAGGTGGCCGTTGGTGATCTCGCCGCGCTGGTGCTGCTGTGCTCGATGCTGTTGTTTGTGTTGCTGCACCTGCCCCGCCGGACGGACCTGCCGCCACCCGGGTTTGTTCTGGCGGGGCTGGGTTTGCTTTGCGGAACTGCCGGCGTGGGAATGTCCCTCGCAGGATTCGATCCGGAGATCCAATTCTTTCCGGTCCAGCTGCAGCGGCTGCTCTCCTACCAGGGCTTGGTCCTGCTTCCGGTGCTGGGAGTGGGGGGCTTCATCCTGCCCCGATTCTTCGGTCTGCCCAGTGCCGATGATCTGCCCGAATCACGGACACCGTCCGCATCCTGGGTTGGCCGCGCCTGGCTGGCTGCCGGGGCCGGACTTCTGATCATCGTCTCGTTCATCCTTGAAGCCGGCGGTCTGGTCCGGAGCGCCTATGTCGTTCGCTTCCTCGTGGCCGGTGCCTGGCTTTGGAGACAGGTCCCGTGGCACCGTCAGTTGTCGCCCGGCGTCACCGTTTCGCGGGTCCTGAAAACAGGGCTGAGCCTCGTGTGGATCGGGCTGGGCGCGGTGGCGTTCCTCCCCGCGTGGAAGGTCGGGCTGCTGCACATCGTGTTCGTCGGCGGGCTGGCGGTGGTCACCTTCGTCGTCGCCACGCGGGTGGTGTACGGCCACGGCGGCAGCCCGCACCGGTTGTTGCAGCGCAATCGCTGGCTCTGGGTGGCATGGGGACTGATGATTCTCGGCATGGCTTCCCGCGTCAGCGGCGATTTCATGCCCCGGATCATGGAGTCGCACTACCTCTACGGCGCGTGGTGCTGGATTGCCGGTGTGCTGGTGTGGGCGGCGTACGTGCTCCCGCGGGTGCTGGCGCCACCTCGGGACTCCTGAGATCGACCGGCGTGCAACGAGTCCGGAACGGCCTTTGACCAAACGCAGGCGCCCATGGACGCGACCATGCTTCGCTTCCGACCATTGGACACGGGTGGCCGCGCCGGATTGGCAGAGCGGTCCCGCGAGGTTTCAACGTGGACCACGCGTTCCCGCAAGCGCACAAACACCGGCCCGACGGGCCCGTCCGCCGCGGCGCGTCCAGTCACGCCTTGACCCCGCCGGGCTTTTCCGGTTGCACTAGGCGCACCCCAATCCAAACGGATTCACGCGCATGAATTATCTGCCTTTGTTTGCCCAGGCGACGACAAGCTCATGGTGGCCGTTCGCGGTCCTGTTCATCAGCGTCGCCTTCATCGTCTTCGCGATCACCAAGCTCCGCATGCACGCCTTCCTGGCGTTGATCGTGGCCGCGGTGATGGCCGGCTGGCTGTCGGCCGGCAGTCTCAAGGAGATGGTCGATTCGATCGGCCTGGTCACCACCGGCTTCGGCAACACCGCCGCCGGCGTGGGCGTCGTGATCGCGCTGGCCGCCATCATCGGCATGTGCCTCATGGACAGCGGCGCGGCCGACCAGATTGTGCGGAAGTTCATGAAGGTCTTCGGCGAGGAACGGGCGGGATGGGCGTTGCTGGCCAGCGGCTTTTTTCTTTCGATCCCGGTCTTCTTTGACACGGTGTTCTTTCTTCTCATCCCGCTCGCCCGGATGCTGGCGATCCGCACCGGCAAGGACTACACGCTCTACGTGCTGGCCATCGGCGGCGGCGGAGCCATCACCCACTCGATCGTGCCGCCGACGCCGGGGCCGCTGCTGGTCGGCGAGTTTCTCGGGCTCGACCTGGGCAAGATCATGGTGACCGGTTTTATTGCCGGCCTGGTCCCGGCCGTGGGCGCGCTCTACTACGCCAAGTGGTGCAACCGGAGCATGCCGCTGCCGGTCCGCGCGACCACCGGTTCATCCCTCGACGACCTGAAGGCATCCACCGAGAAACCCGCGAGCGAGCTGCCGTCCTTCTTCATTTCAATCCTGCCGGTGATCCTGCCCGCGATCCTGCTCGCGGCGTTCTCGTTCGTGGACATGATTGAGAAGCAGGGCATCAGAACGGAGCTGGTCGCCTCCATGACGCAGCAGGCGGCGGGAGCGCCGTTGGACCAGGCCGCGCTGAAGACGGAGCTCAGCCGGCGCCTTGCGGATCCGCAATTCTTCAGCGGACTTCATGGCGCATTGGAGCTGCTCGGCAACAAGATCATGGCGCTGGCTATCGGCGCGTTGATCGCCCTCGGACTGGTCATCCGGCAATGCCGGCTCTCATGGCAGTCGCTGGCGGACAAATGCAGCGGTCCGCTCGAAACCGCGGGCGTGATCATCCTGATCACCAGCGCGGGCGGTGCCTTCGGCCTGATGATCCGCGAGAGCGGCATCGGCGAACTGATCCAGGTGCATGCGACCGGCCTGGGCATCAACTACGTCATCCTGGCTTGGTTCGTGACGGCCGTCATCCGCATCGCGCAGGGATCGGCCACGGTGTCGATGATCACCGGCGCGGGCTTGATGGCGGCGATCATTGGCGACGGCAGCGGCCTCGGTTTCGATCCCGTCTACATTTTCCTGGCGATCGGTTTCGGTTCGATCACCTGCTCGTGGATGAACGATTCCGGGTTCTGGATCGTGGGCAAGCTCAGCGGCTTCACCGAAAAGGAGACGCTCAAGGGCTGGACGGTCATGCTGACGATCATCGCCGTGATCGGCCTGGTGGAAACATTTCTCTTTTCGAAGCTGATACCCTATCCCTTCGGCCAGATAGGGAACTGAACGTGAACCGCTGCGCATGAATCAGTCCCGGTCCATCGTCATCACGGGTGTCGCCCGGGGGCTGGGGCGGGCGATGGCGGAAAGGTTCATCGCGTTGGGTCATCGCGTTGCCGGTTGCAGCCGCGATGCCGCGATGCTTGACAAGCTGGGGACTGCGCAAGGAAAGGCCGGCCATTTCTCGCAGGTGGATGTGGCAGATGACCATCAGGTGGCGGCCTGGGCAAAACGGGTGTTGGCCGAGTTTGGCACCCCCGATCTCCTCCTCAACAACGCCGCCATCATCAACCGCTCCGCTCCGCTGTGGGAGTTGTCCGCCGCCGAGTTCGATCCGGTCATCGACATCAACATCAAGGGGGTGACCAACGTCCTCCGGCAGTTCATCCCGGCGATGATCGGGGCCGGCCGTGGGGTGATCGTCAACTTCAGCTCCGGTTGGGGGCGGTCGGTCTCGCCCGAGGTGGCGCCCTACTGCGCGACCAAGTGGGCCATCGAGGGAATGACCCGGGCGCTCGCCGAGGAACTGCCCCGCGGCATCGCCGCCGTGCCGCTGAACCCCGGCGTCATCAACACCGAGATGCTGCAGAGCTGCTGGGGTGAGGGGGCGTCCTCCTTTCCCAACGCGGCGGAGTGGGCCGAGCGCGCCGTGCCTTTCCTCCTGAAGCTGGGCCCGAAAGACAACGGGCGACCCCTCACCGTCAGCTAAGTCAGTCAATTCCGGCCCATGAACGACCCTCTCTGGCTGCTGTTGATCGGCGTGG
>DNDP01000024.1:1265-2606 GCA_003484235.1 Verrucomicrobiales bacterium | reverse complement strand
GATGCCGCGCTCAAACCGCTGGAAGAGCGGCGAGCCGCGGCGGACAAGGCATTGCGCGAGTTCGAGGAGCAGGTGTTGCAGCGCGCGCCGGCGGAAGTGCAGTCGCCGACACCCGACCTTCCCGCCGTGCATCCGCACCTGACCGAGGACCTGTTTGAACCGGTCACCGCGCGGTTTGTTCGGCTGAACATCGAATCCAACAACCGCAATCCCCGCGACGGCGGCAATGTGCGGATCGACGAGCTGGAGATCTGGGGCGCGGACGATCCGGAGTCCAATCTCGCGCTCTCCTCCCGGGGTGCCACCGTGGAGGGGCCGCTGCGCCGCGCCGAAGATTTCCTCGAGGCCTATGCTCCCGCGCTGGTGATCGACGGCAGNNCACCGCCTTCAGCGCGTCCTCGGCGATCGTCGTCATGATCGGCGCCGCCATCAGCCCGAGGATGATGCCCGAGTTGAGCACGTTGAGCCCCACCGGCACGTTGAAGATCTGGATGATCAGCGGATTCATGATCGACAGGCCGATGAAGCCCCAGACCACCGACGGGATCGCCGCCAGGAGCTCCATGAGCACCTTGAGCGTCTCCCGGGTTTTGCGCGGGGCGAGCTCGGCGATGTAGATCGCCGCCCCCAGCGAGAACGGCACCGCCACCACGATCGCCAGGCCGGTGACGCTGGCGGTGCCGGCGCGGATCAACCGCGTCAGTTTCTCGGCTGACCGACAGAAGGCGCTGCCGCCGGAAAGTGGCGAGATCGTGTTCGTGGGCGAATACACCCTCGAGGTTTCGCTGGACGGCAGCGAATGGAAGAAGGTGGCCGATTCGCGTCGGCGGAAGCCGGTCAACGACGCCTTTGCCCGGGAACGGCGGCTCCGGGCTGCGCTGACCAAACAGGATGTGACGCGGCGCGACGAGTTCCGACGGGAGTTGAATCTGGCCAATGACGAGATCCGCGCAGTGCCGTCGCTGACCTCGGTGTGGGCGGGCCGGTTCGAACAGCCGGCCGAGCCGGCGCGGGTGTTCAAGGGCGGCGATCCCGAGCGGCCCGGAGAGACGGTGGCTCCGGCAAGCCTGTCCACACTGGCGCGCGTGACGGCCGGCTTCGAACTGCCGCCCGACGCCCCGGAAGCCGGGCGCCGGCTGGCACTCGCGAAATGGATTGTGCAGCCCGACAACCCGCTGACGCCGCGGGGGCTCGCCAACCGGGTCTGGCATTTTCATTTCGGCAACGGGCTGGTGGATTCGCCGAGCGACTTCGGCCAGCTCGGCGGCCTGCCCAGCCATCCTGAACTGCTGGACTGGCTTGCCCATCGGCTGCACGAACACGGCTGGCGGCTCAAGCCGT
>DNDP01000024.1:793-1018 GCA_003484235.1 Verrucomicrobiales bacterium | reverse complement strand
GCTGGCGGCTCAAGCCGTTGCATCGCGAGATCATGCTCTCGCAGACCTACCGCCAGTCCGGCCGCTGGAACGAGGCAGGGGCTGCGGTGGACGCCGACACGCGGCTGCTGTGGCGGTTCCCTCCGCGCCGGCTGACCGCCGAGGAACTGCGCGACACGATGCTCTCGGTGGCCGGCAAGCTCGATCTCCGTGCCGGTGGTCCGGGTTTCCAGCTCTACCGCTATC
>DNDP01000024.1:0-530 GCA_003484235.1 Verrucomicrobiales bacterium | reverse complement strand
CCAGGACAACGTGGCCACCTACGTGCCGCTCGACCGCCACGGCCCGGAGACCCACCGCCGCAGTGTCTATCACCACAACGCCCGCGCCATGGTCGCCGACCTGTTCACGGAATTCGACCAGCCCGACTGCACGTTCGCCGCGCCGAAGCGGGCGAGCACCACGTCGCCGCTTCAGGCGCTCACGCTGCTGAACCACAGCTTCACGGTGGACATGGCGGAAGCGCTGGCGGGCCGCGTGGAAGCGACCGCGACCGGCAGTGACTGGAAGGCCCGGGCTGAAGCCGCCTTCCGCCTGGCGCTTCTGAGGCCGCCCGGACCGGATGAACTTGGATCCGCGGAACGGCTCGTGCAGCAGCACGGCCTGCCGGCGCTGTGCCGGGCGCTGCTCAACGCCAACGAACTCCTTTACCTCGAATAAGGATGCAACCCCCTGTGCCACCCGTTTCCCTGTTCGATCGCCGGCTTTCGCTCCGTTCATTTTTCGGCCACGCCGCCACGGCCATGACCGGCGTGGCGCTGTCCCGCCTGCT
>DNDP01000240.1 GCA_003484235.1 Verrucomicrobiales bacterium | reverse complement strand
GTCCTGCCCGGGCTGCTCGTTGGCATCTGGGGCTACGTGGTCGGCACGCCGCTCGGCATCCTGATGATCGAATGGCTGGGAACCAGGTGATTCCAATCCCGGTTCCCTGAATCGTAATCGCCCTCGCCGTCGTCCTCGTCTTCGACACCCGGCTGCTCGCCGCGCCCGCGCTTCAAACCCAGCCGACGCTTGCGGGCGGTGGTTCGCCGGATACACTGCGTCGAGTTAGGTGTCATGCAGAAACTCCTCCTTCCATTCCTGATCTGCCTAAGCCTGTTGGCGGGTTGCATGTGGGAGCCACTACCCGATGTGGTTCGGGCCACGGCGCCTTTCGAGCATGTGCCCGACAAAATTCTCGCCGCGTTTGTTCGCGTGCGTCCGAAAGCGACCATTGAGCGAGTGGAGACCTATTCCTTCAAGGGACGGGTTACGACATATCGAGTCTTCTTTCGCGATTCCACGGGTGCTATTGGCGAGCTGGACATTGATCGCGAGGGGCAGCCCATTTCATCTCGGACACAGAGTCAATGATGAGGTTGACAGGATGAAGCCTGAGCGTGCCGCCGCCAAGACAGGCTGGATGCCTGTCCCACGCTGGCGGCGGACTTGACCGCTGGGCGGATGCCGGCGCACCCTCGAAAGCGTTGGAAGGAACGAACTGAATGAACCTCCAGGACCATCCCCAAGCCTGCGCGCCGGGCGAAGTTGTTCACCGCTGCCTTCGCCGAGCGGCACCAACCGCTCCGCTCGTCATGGGCTGAACAACTTCGGATTCTGCAAATAGATTGTTGGGCGAGAAAGGGCGATGACGACGTTTCTCCATCACCATTTCAAAGTGGCAGGCTGGTCCTCTGGGCGCTCTTTGCCAATCGCGAGCATTGTTCCTATGAACCATCCTGCAGCGGCGGTATTGCAGGAATTCGGCGGACTCACCGTCGGAATCGAAGAGGCTGGAGAAGAGTGCGCCAGAACCACGGTGACGTTTTGTTCGGTGGAGCTAGATGCTGAGATCGTCCGGTGGCAAGGCTTGCTTTCCACGCATCTGGTCGGTGTCGCGCATGTATCCGGGGGTCACGCAGACCTTTTCCTGGCCGCAGATGGGCGGTGTTTTGGGCGGAGTTGTGTCCACGATGCGTTCTACTTCGAGGGTTCGGATTTTTATGAAGCGATAGAGCGTATCGTGCGTGGGCAACGAGCGCAGCCGATGCTGCGTCCGGACCAAGATTCGGTAAGTTTGTATGGCGAGGTTTTTCGAAGAGGCGATGCCGCACTTTACGACTACTGAAGAGCCCCGCAATTGAGGAAGTATCGCTGCTGAGTAGAGCAAGCAACTGCGCCGCTGATCGAACAACACTCTGAAAGACCTGCGGGCTCAAGGACTGGCCCGTTCCGATGCAATTCCTGTTCGAACTCCTCTTCCAGTTCGTGGGCGAGATCCTGTTGCAGGTGATCTTCGAGGCCATGGCGGAGCTGGGGCTGCGCTCGGCTGCGGCGCCCTTCAATCGCCGGCCCAATCCCTGGTTGGCTGCGCTTGGCTATGCCCTGTTCGGTGCGCTCTCGGGTGGACTGAGCGTGCTGGTCTTCCCCGCGCTGTTCATTGATTCGCCGGAGGGCCGGTTCGCCAACCTGTTGCTGACGCCCGTTCTGGCCGGAGCGGCCATGGCGCTGCTGGGCGCCTGGCGGCGGCGGCGCGGTCAGGCCCTCATCCGCCTCGACCGGTTTGCCTACGGCTATCTGTTCGCCCTGAGCATGGCGCTGACCCGCTGGGCGCTCGCCGACTGACCGTCGGCGGGCTACAGCACCAGCTTCACTCCTTCCACCGCCCGGAGCGCCGCGTCGATCTCCTTCATCCGGTCGTGGGTCTCCACGACGATCGATGTCTCGTAGCTGATGTATTTGCCGTGCTCGGACTTGTTGGCGGGCTGAAAGGCGTGATCCGCGATCCCGAGATCGACCAGGCACTGGTTGAGGTTCCGGTGCACGCCGACCAGGTCCACGGCAATCACCTTGAAATGGCACTCCGCGGGGAACAGCTTCTCGAAGTCTTCGGCGGTCGGCTCACGCATTGCCGACATGCTAAACCAGCCGACGCCGGCTTCCAAACACCGATTGGCGCAGCCCGGCAATTTCCGGTGATCTGCGGCGGACCGGCCGGTGACGCGATCCCGCGAATTGACGGCCGCGTGATTGCAATGCCGACAATTTGGCGTTTCACTGTCCTGCGAATTCATCGTGAGTGAACAACCGACACCTCCGTCCCCCGAGCCGCCGTCATCCCAGCCGGCCGGCATCCGCTGGTGGCCGTTCTACCTGATCGTGCTGCTGTTCGCCGGGTTTCAGGTCTGGGTCTGGTTCGGTTTGGACGTGCAGCGGCAGGACAAGATCATGCGCTCGCTTGGGGCGGGATTTCTCGCCGTGGTCTTGGTGGTGCTCTGGTGGCTGCTTTACTCGCGCACCCGCTGGAAACCGAGGCTCGGCGTCTTCGCGCTGGTGCTGGTGGTCGGCGTTGGTGTCGGTTCGCTGTTCAGGTTTCGCACGGTCACGGGGGACCTGATGCCCGTCCTGGAACCACGCTGGCGGCAATCTTCCGTTACGGCGGTCACGGACACCAATCTCCTGGCCAGCGCGCCCGGTTTCGTGCTCGCCGATTTTCCGCAGTTCCTCGGGCCCGATCGCCGGGTAAACCTCGCGGGCATCGAGCTTTCGAGGGACTGGCATCAGCAGCCGCCACGGCAGCTTTGGCGCCGGCCCGTGGGCGCCGGCTGGTCCGGTTTCGCCGTGGCCGGCAAGGCAGCCGTCACCCTCGAACAGGACGGGGACAACGAAGTGGTCGCCTGCTACGATTTGCTCACCGGCGAACCCCGCTGGCGCCATGCCTACGCCGCCCGCTACGACACCCCGGTCGGCGGGCTCGGGCCCCGCACCGTGCCCACGATCGTGGGCGATCGGGTGGTGACTCTTGGCGCTACCGGCGTGCTGAACTGCTTCACGTTGGCGGGTGGCCGGCCGCTTTGGACGGTGGACATTCTCGCGGAGAACGGCGCCAGCGTTCCTGACTGGGGCCTGGCCGGCTCGCCGCTCGTGCACGAGGGAAGGGTGATTGTCAGTGCGGGCGGTTCCGACGGGCGCTCGCTCGTGGCCTACGATCTTGGGACCGGAGCCCGTCACTGGAGCGGCGGCGGCGCACGGGCCGGCTACAGCGCTCCCACGCTCGGCGTGCTCGACGGTTTCGAGCAGGTGCTGATCTTCAACCAGAACGCCGTGGCGGCCCACGATCCGGCGGATGGCCGGGTGCTCTGGGAATACCCGTGGGGCAAGGGCCAGCCGCATGTGGCGCTGCCGATCGTCGTCTCGTCCAACACGCTTTTTGTCTCGAGCGGCTACGGAATCGGCGCCGAGCTGCTCGAGGTCCGCCGCGATGCCGCCGGGAAGTGGTCGGCGGAGCAGGTCTGGCGATCCATCCGCATGAAGGCGAAGTTCACCAACGTGGCGCGGCGCGGCGATTTCATCTACGGCCTCGACGACGGCATGTTGGCCTGCCTCGACCTCAACGACGGCAGCCAGCGCTGGAAGGAGGGCCGCTACGGCCACGGTCAGATGATCATGGTCGATGGGCTCGTGATCCTCACGGCGGAGGACGGTGGCATTGTCCTTCTGGAACCGACGCCGGACGCGCCCAACGAGCTCGCCCGCATCGAGGCCTTCGATCACAAGCAATGGAACCCGCCGGCGCTTGCCGGGCAGCTTCTGCTGGTCCGGACCGACCGCGAGGCCGCCTGTTACCGGCTGCCGCTGCTGCAGAATCCCGGTCGCTAGCCGGGCCCGCCTCAACCCCCGATCCCGCGCCGACCGTGTCCGCCGAGTCCATCCAGTTTTTCAACCGCCACACCGGCCAGGTGGAGACGGAGGTCGTGTATGGCGAGGGCTTCCTCCGCTGGACCTACACGAACCTGCTCGGGCGGCTGGCGCTGCACGCGGTCGCCAAGCGGGCGTTCTTCTCCCGCTGGTATGGCTGGGGGGGGGAACGTCCGGCCAGCCGCGCCAAGATCCAACCGTTCATCCGGCAGTACCGGACCGACGTCGGCGAGCTGGCGGATGATCCCGGCAGCTTCCGCTGCTTCAACGATTTCTTCATCCGGCGGTTGAAGTCCGCGGCACGGCCGATCGACGACGCGCCCGGCGCCGTGGTGTTCCCGGCCGACGGACGGCACCTGGGTTTCCAGAACGTGGCGGAGGTCGGCGGCGTCTTCGTCAAGGGCCAGCGGTTCGACGTGGCGGAGCTCGTCGGCGATCCGGCGTTGGCAGCCGCCTACCGCGGGGGGGCGCTCGTGCTTTCGCGGCTTTGCCCGGTCGATTACCACCGCTTCCACTTTCCGGCGGCCGGCACGGCATCCGCGCCGCGCCTGATCAATGGACCGTTGTTCTCCGTCAATCCGGTCGCCCTACGCCAGCGTCTCGCCTACCTGTGGGAGAACAAGCGGTCGATCACCCGGCTGGAGACCGCGCAGCTTGGCACGGTGCTGCTGATCGAGGTCGGCGCCACCTGCGTGGGCTCCATCCGGCAATCGTACACGCCCGGCACGAAGGTGGCGCGCGGGGCGGAGAAGGGCTGGTTCGAGTTCGGCGGCTCCTCGACGATCACGCTGTTCGAGCCGGGCCGCGTCCGGCTGGCGGAGGATCTGGTGGGGAATTCCCGCCAATGCCGGGAGCTCTACGCCCGGATGGGCTCGCGCATGGCGGTCGAGGCCTGAAGTCCGCCCTCCCGCCGGTGAATCGTTGCTTGACCGTTTGGGTTTTGCGGGGACGATGCGGCGCATGAATTTGAAGCTGCATTCATGGATCGCGATTCTGCTCCTCGGCGCCGTTTTCAGTCTGCCTGCCGCCGACAAGCGGAAGGAGCTCGATGCCTCCGTCAACGACGCGATGGGTTTGTTCCTCAAGGCTGACGACGGGATGAAGAAGCTGTTCAACGGCTCGGTCGGCTACGCGATCTTCCCGAAGGTCACGAAGGGCGGTCTGGGCATCGGCGCGGCGCGGGGCACGGGGCAGCTGTTCGAGAAGGGCCGGACCATTGGCGAGGTGAAGCTGACCCAGGTCACCATCGGGCTGCAGGCCGGCGGACAGATCTATGCCGAGGTGATCTTCTTCGAGAACGCGACGACGCTGAAGAACTTCAAGGAGGGCAACGTGGAGTTCAGCGCGCAGGTCGGTGCTCTTGCGGCGGCCGAAGGGGTCTCGAAGAACGCCAAGTTCGAGCACGGCGTGCTGGTGTTCACCCTCGGCAAGGCGGGCCTGATGGTCGAGGCCAGCGTCGGCGGCCAGAAGTTCGACTACCTGCCGTATTTCGGGGAGTAGGC
>DNDP01000238.1:10776-12868 GCA_003484235.1 Verrucomicrobiales bacterium | reverse complement strand
GGGTGATCGAGCGTCCGGCGACTGCTGGCTGCGGCATGTTCATCTGGCGGAGAACACGCGCGTCGAGCCGGGGCCGGGCTCCTTGGATTCTAAGCCCGGGTTTCAGGCGCTCAAGACGGTGGGCTACCGGGGCTGGCTCGAGATCGAGTGTCGGAGGCTTTCCGGCCCACCGGCCGAAGTCCTGCCGCGCTGTGTTCAATACGTGAAGGAACAATGGCGCNNTTCACGGCGGACTTCTTCCACATGCAGCTTGAGGAGCTGCAGCCGGCGGAGGCATTGCGCCGGGCGGGCGATCCCTGGCTGCGGCATGTTCATCTGGCCGAAAACACGCGTGTCGAGCCGGGGCCGGGCTCTCTGGTGCTGAAGCCCGGCTTTCGTGCGCTCAAGGAGATCGGTTATCGGGGCTGGCTCGAGCTCGAGTGCCGGCGGCTTTCCGGCGTGCCGGCGGAGGTCCTGCCGGGCAGTGTGCGATACGTGAAGGAACAATGGCGCCGGGCCTGAGCAGAATTTGGATGCCCCAGTGCCGTTGCAGCCGGATGCCGCTTGCCACCCGTGGCCGATCACCTACCTTCCCCGCCAGCCAACTCGCCCCATGACACCTTTTGAGCTGTCGGTTCTCTTCTTCCTCCAACTGGCGGTCATCCTGTTCATCTGCCGGCTTGTGGGCTGGCTGGCGGGCTGGATCGGCCAGCCGCAGGTCGTGGGCGAGATGATCGCCGGAGTGGTCATGGGACCCTCGCTGTTTGGCCTGCTGCTGCCGGGCCTCCAAGGCGGACTGTTCCCGCATGAATCGATGACCATCCTGTTCGCGATCAGCCAGGTGGGGCTGGCACTTTACATGTTTCTGGTGGGCCTGGAATTTCGAACCGAGCTTTTCCGCGGACGGCTGCGAAGTGCCGCGGCGGTGTCCACAGCCGGAATGATCGCCCCGTTCGCCCTGGGAGCGCTGCTCGCCTTCCTGCTGCAGGATCGGCTGCCCCTGTTCACGCCGGGTGTGTCGAAGGGCGAGGCGATGCTGTTCCTCGGTGCCGCCATGTGCATCACGGCCTTCCCGATGCTGGCGCGGATCATTCATGAACGGGGTTTGACGGGAACGTCTCTCGGCACGCTGGCGCTGGCGGCCGGAGCCATCGATGATGCCGCCGCGTGGTGCGTGCTGGCGATCGTGCTTGCGAGTTTCGGAGACAACGTCCGGATTGCGGTGGAGGCGATTGGCGGAGGGGCGCTCTACGCCGTGCTGGTGTTGACGATCGGCAGGCGGCTGTTGGCGCTGCTGGGCCGGCTGGCCGAAAAGGCGGGCGACGTTTCCCACGCGTTGATGGCGACCACGTTGATGATCGTGATGCTGGGATCGTGGTTCACCGACCGGATCGGCATCTACGCGGTGTTCGGTGCCTTCGTCATGGGCATTGCGATGCCCCGTGGCGTGTTCGCGGACAAGGTGCGCGAGAAGCTGGGGCCCCTGGTGACCGTCTTTCTGCTGCCGTTGTTCTTCACCTACTCGGGCCTCAACACGCGGCTGGATCTGGTGGACAGTCCGGTCCTCTGGCTGGTGGCGCTGGCCATCCTGGCGGCGGCCTGTCTGGGCAAGGGCGTGGCCTGCTGGGCTGCGGCGCGCTGGAACGGCGAGCCAAACCGCGAGGCACTGGCCATTGGCACCCTGATGAACGCCCGCGGTCTCATGGAGCTGATCATCCTCAACATCGGCCTCCAACGGGGCATCATCACTCCGACGCTGTTCACGCTGATGGTCCTGATGGCCATCGCGACCACGCTCATGGCCACGCCGCTGTTTCAGCTTGTGTACGGCAGGCGGCAGGCGGCGGCGTAGTGTTCCTCTGCCGCCCGCCGACGATGCGGTCAACTTCAGTTTGCCCGCTCCTGAATCGGCATCGGGCGCCGTGATTTTGGCTCCGCCGCAGCGGTTTGCGCGTGTTGTCCCATGATAGTTTGACCTCGTCGGGACCCTCTCTTACAGTCCCGGCTCTTTTATGAAGGTCATCGTCTGCGATCCCATTTCGCCCCGTGGAATCGAGGTTTTGAAGCAGAACTCTGCGCTCGAAGTGGTGGTGCTCCCAAAGCCGCCAAGCGG
>DNDP01000238.1:880-10560 GCA_003484235.1 Verrucomicrobiales bacterium | reverse complement strand
GCCTGCTCGACTGCGAGGACGAACTGCTCGCCCTGGTCGGGGATGCAGCCGCGCTGGCGGTCCGTTCGGAGACCAAGGTCACCCGCCGCGTGATCGATGCCGCCCCGGCGCTGAAGGTGGTCGGCCGGGCCGGTGTGGGCGTGGACAACGTCGATGTCGAGGCGGCAACCGAGCGGGGGGTGATCGTGATGAACACGCCCGGCGGCAACACGGTCTCGACCGCCGAGCTGACCTTTTCCATGATGATGGCGCTCGCGCGGCGCATTCCGCAGGCGCATTTGTCGATGGTGCAGGGCAACTGGGACCGGAAGAAATTCAAGGGCACGGAGCTGCAGGGCAAGACGCTGGGCGTGCTCGGCATGGGCCGCATCGGCGGCGAGGTTGCCAAGAGGGCGATCGCCTTCGGCATGAAGGTGGTGGCCTACGATCCGTATCTCACGCTGGCCCGGGCGAAGGAGCTGCAGGTCGAGCTCGTGGACGAGCTGGAAAAGGTCTATGCGGCATCGGACTTCATCACCGTGCACATGCCCATGACGGACGAGACGCGGAACATGATCAACGCCGCCGCTTTCGCGAAGATGAAGGACGGCGTCCGGTTGTTGAACTGCGCGCGGGGCGGAATCATTTGTGAAGGAGACCTCCTGGCGGCCATTGAATCGGGAAAAGTCGCGGGCGCCGCACTGGACGTTTACGAGGAGGAACCGCTCGCCAAGGATTCACCGTTGCGCACGAATCCGCAGGTCATCATGACGCCGCATCTCGGCGCGAGCACCGAGGAGGCGCAGGAGAATGTCGGCATCGAGGTTGCCGGGCAGATCGTCGATCTTCTGGTGTCCGGCGAAGTCCGCAACGCCGTCAACCTGCCGAATCTCGATGCCAAGACCTATGCGCGGGTGAAGCCGTTCATCACCCTTGCAGAGAAGCTCGGAAAGCTGGCCGCGCAGCTGTCGCCCAAGCGAAACGAGAAACTCGTCATCACCTATGGAGGCAGGGCCGCGGAACTGCGGTCGGATCCCATCACCCGCTCGCTGCTCAAGGGCTTCCTCGAATCGGCCGGCGGCAAGGATGTCAACCAGGTCAATGTCCGCCTGATGGCCAAGGGGCTGGGCCTGCTCGTGGAGGAGATCAAGTCCAACGAGGAGACGGACTACAACGAGTGGATTCACGTGGCCGTCTACAGCGGGGGTGAAAAGGTGGTCTCCACGGGCGGCACCGTTTTCGGCACGCGCAACCTGCCGCGGATCGTGAGATTGAACAGCCACCCTGTTGAGATCGTCCCAGAAGGCGTGCTCCTCATCATGAACAACAAGGACCGGCCGGGCATCGTGGGTCACGTGGGCACGATGATGGGAAAGCATCAGGTCAACATCGCCAGCATGACGCTCGACCGCGAAAACATCGGCGGGCAGGCGCTCACCGTGCTCAACCTGGACAGCGTGCCCCCGCCGGCACTGATCGAGGAGCTGAGCCGGGATCCAGACATTTCCAACGTCCGCATCGTCACCCTCTAACCCCAATATCATGAAACTGCTTTTTTCCCTCGTCACCGTGCTTGCCCTCGCCGGCGCTACCGCGGTTGCCGCGGATCCCCTGTTCGCCGACAAGGTCATCGTCAAAGGCGACGGCTTCCAGATCACCCAGAGCCAGCTCGACCAGGCCTTCACGCAGCGCAAGGCGCAGATGGTCGCACTTGGCCGGCAGGTGCCCGAAGAGGCCAGACCCATGATCGAGAAGGAGACCATCGACCTGCTGATCCTCAAGAACATCCTCCTCAAGAGGGCCACCCCCGCTGACCGGGAGGAGGCGAAGAAGATTGTGGATTCCCAGGTCGCCCTCGCCCCCGAGGGATCGCTCGGCCAGAACGCCCGTCTGCTCGGCATCAGCGAGGAGGATTTCAGGAAGGAGCTGCTGGAACAGAACATCGCCACGCTGGTGGTGGACCGGGAATTCAAGCCGAAAGTCGTCGTCACCGAGGAGATGAGCCGGAAGTTTTACAACGAGAACCTGGCCAGGTTCGAAATGCCGGAACGGGTGCGCGCAGCCCATGTGCTGCTGGCCACCAAGTCGCCGGACGGCGAGGACATCTCCGACGAGGCGAAAAAGGCCAAGCTGGAGACCGCCCGGAAGGTGCTCGAGCGGGCCAAGAAGGGCGAGGACTTCGCCGCGCTCGCCAAGGAGTTCTCGGAAGACCCCGGCTCGAAGGACACCGGCGGCGAGTACACCTTCCCGCGGGGCCAGATGGTGCCCGAATTTGAGAAGACGGCCTTCGCCATGGAGCCCGGTCAGGTGAGCGAACTCGTCACCACCCAGTTTGGCTACCACATAATCAAGCTCCACGAGAAGCTCCCCGCCCAGGTGCAGCCGTTCAACGAGGCCGAAACCAACATCAAGGCATTTCTTGGCCGCCAGGAATTGCAGCGGATGCTCCATGAGTTCACCGCAGAGGCCCGCAAGGATCCGAAACTGGAGATTCTCGACGACCGCTTCAAATCCTGAGCGGTCAATCTTGGCAAAGCCGCCGCCCGCGCCCGGGCGGCGGCTTTTTCTTCGGCCGAATCGGGCCCCTCTTGACTCGCGCGGTCACCCGTTGATCCCGGAGAAGTCCCGCTCAAGAATTTGCCTGCATTGCCCGAGACCGGACAGTAGCTTGCCGGCATGATTGACGAGCAAAGACCGCTGACCGGTTCGACGCCGGGGATGTCCGCGGTTCTCGGACTGCTCCTGTTCTTGGTCCTTGGCGGAACGCTCCCGGCCTGGGAGGCAATTCCCAACCTGTGTCAGCTGTGCAGCAAGCCGTTTACGACCCAGGTGTACTCCGCGATCGACAGCGTCACCGAGGAGAAGCGGTTTCTCTGTGACGAGTGCGTTGTGCGTGACCACCGCTGTTTTGCGTGCGGGCTGCCGATCGTCAAGGACATGACCTCGTTGAGCGATGGACGTCACTACTGCGCGCGAGACGCCCGGCGGGCCGTGATCCAGAGCGCGGACATTCAGGGAATCGTCGTCGAAGCCCAGAAACAGCTGCACCAGTTGCTGGGGGATCAGATATCGTTTCCGACCGAGCTGACGGACATCCACCCGGTCGATCGCGTGACCATCGAGGCGATGTTCGCCCGGCCCGGCAATGACTTCGCGTGCCCAAACATCCTCGGCTTCTACCGGACCGTCAGCGATCAGGGCGAGCGGCGTCATGACATCTCCCTGCTGGCCGGACTGAGCGCCTCCGGCACGCGTGCGGTGTACGCCCATGAACTGACCCATGCGTGGCTGGCCGATCACCTGCCTGCCGGCCGCAAACTAGGCCGCGACGCCCAGGAGGGCTTCTGTGAGCTCGTCGCCCATCTCCTGCTGGAGCATTTGAACGACCAGGAAGGTTTGCGCGCCATCCGCAAGAATGCCTACACACGGGGCCAGTTCGAGCTGTTCCTGCAGGCACAGCGAACGCACCACCTCAGCACGGTGATCGAATGGCTCAAGTTCGGCACGGAGCCCCTGCTCGACGAATCGGATCCTGAACAGGTCCGCCGCACGAAAGTGCCGACCCGGCCGGCGAAGCCGCTCTGGGTGCTGCCGTCGGGAGCCGCCGATGCCGCCGCCCGGCCGGCCGGACAGGAGCGGCTCCAGTTGAAGGCGGTGGTCGGGTCCGAGAAACGGCGCACCGCCCTCATCAACAACCGCACCCTGATGGCCGGCGAAAAGTCCCGGATCCAGATCGGCGATGAAACGGTGGAGATCGAGGTGCTCGAGATCGGCGAGGACTTTGTCCGGGTCGTGCGTACCGGAGGCGGGGAGGAGACGCTGCGATTGCCGGCGCGTTGACGCCTCAGAACCGGATGGGATCGTTCATCCGGCCACACTGCGGACAGCGGGAAAGATCGACATCGGCATCATCGGTGTACACCGCGCCGCAGTCCACGCAGCGGAAGATCGAGTCCTCGGACTGCGTGGGGGCGAAGCGCCGCTGCCGGTGCGCGGTGTAGAGCGCCAGCAGCGTCACCCCGCCGAGGGTCAGCAGCAGGTAAAGCAGCATGATCGCCTCGACCTGCATCTACGGGAGCGGTTGCACCGTGGTGGGCGGCACCGCGGGCGGGTTGGTGGCCGTCGGTGGACGGGTCCACCAGTGAATGGTCAGGAAGGCACGTCGCAGCCGGCCAAAGTCGTCGCGACTTTGCGCCGCCGGAAACCCGGGCCGGACGTTGAACCGCAGCGAACGGCCGATGGCGACCGCCTGCTGGTCCGCCGCCGCGCTCCCGCTCGATTCCCGCAGGGCAAGCGCGAACACCCGGCCGCGCTCATCGATCGACAATGACACCACGGAGGGGCTGAGCACTCCGGAATGTTCCAGCGAGGGGAGTGCCGGAAGGCCGGTCAAATCTGCGCGGCTGACGTCTCCCCTGAGCGCGAAGCGCGTTTCGGCCGGTGGCAGCAGGCTGTCGCTTAGCGCCACACGCTCTTCGGGGGGGCGGGTGAGAAACTCGGCAACCGACGCGCGGACTGGATGATTTGTCTCCCCGAACGTGGCAAGGTCGCCCAGCAGTCCGTTCGGATTGAATCTCAGCCACTCCGGAGGGCTGGACCACCCCGGCGATTGATGGACGAGCGGACGCATCTCCAACCACGCCGGTCCCGAAAAACCCTGGCGTGACGGCAGCACGAACCGGGTGGGATCGATCAGATTCAGCAGGGTGGCCACCTCGACCGACTGGGATTCGGGAAGGTGCCGGATGTGAAACGGGAGCTCGTCTCCCCGGGTTTGCACGGGCGCGGGATCGGCAAGCTTCCACGCCAGGCCTGCCTGCAGCGCGAAGAACAGTCCGATGGTGACCGTCCACCGCCTCGGGGACCATTGCGGGTCGCGGTTGCCCGAACCGTTCATCGGGCGGCAGGCGGGTTGATGGCCAGCAACACCTCGCGGATGCCCACCTGCCGGGCCATCAGGTTCAGGTCCGTCCAAGCACCGAGACTTACCCGCTGGTCGGCCCGGACAATCAACGACACCGGTTCCTCCATCTGATTGGCCGCCAGGCGCAGCTGCTCCCGAAGCTCCGTCGCCGTGACCTGCTGGTTGTCGAAGTAGAGCCGGCCGCTGCTGTCCATCACCACCGCCACCGCCGGTCCGCGGATGCCCGGCACGTCGGCGCCGGCGGGCAGCTGCACGCGCAGGCCGGGCACGTGCGCGATCTGCTGCTGCAGCATTACGAAGAGCAGCAGCAGGAGGAACACTCCCATGAAGGGGGCGACGTCCAGCTGGCCCCGAAACACCTTGGCGTTGCGGGGGAGTTTCATGCCTGTGGCCGGTCCGGCTCGGTGGTGACCAGGTTGAGGATGTCGGTGGCCGACTTCTCCATGTCCAGGACGATGGAGTTCACCCGGTTGACCAGGTAGTTGTAGGCCGCGTAGGAGGGGATGGCCAGCGCCAGGCCGGCGGCCGTGCAGATCAATGCCTGCCAGATGCCTTCGGCCATCAGCCCGGTGGTGGCAAATGCGCCGGCCTCCTGCATGTCCCGGAAGATCTTGATGAAGCCGAAGACGGTGCCGAGCAGACCGATCAACGGCGCGATCTGGGTGATGGTTGCCAGCAGGTTCAGCCGTTCCTCCAGCCGCGGCACCTCCAGCAGTCCGGCCTCCTCGAGCGATTCGCGCACGCCGTCGCGGCCGCGTTCGCGGTTCAGGATCGCCACCTTGACCAGCCGGGCGATCGGCCCGGGGGTGGCGTCACAGATGGAGACGGCCTCGACCACGTTGTCGCGCTTGAGCACGTTCCGCACGCCGTTCAGAAACTCGGTGGAGTTGATCTGCGCGCGGTGGTAGTAGAGCCACCGCTCCACAAAGACCGCCAAAGCCACCGCTCCGGCGATCAGCAGGATCCAGACGACGGGTCCGCCGTTGGACAGCAGGGAAATCGACATGGCTGGGTTATAGGTTTTCGTGGGAGAAACTTCAAAGACGAAAACGGACGGGACCACTGGTCATCGCCCTTTCGGACTCCGGGCCGCCCCGCCGCCGTTTTTCACTTGGCCATTCGGCTCCGAATCGTATCCTCCGCGACCATGAGTGATGCCTCTTCACCGTCTGCAAACGATCTGGAACTCGCCACCTTTGGCGGGGGCTGCTTCTGGTGTGTCGAAGCCGTGTTCGAGCGGTTGCCGGGCGTGAAGTCCGTGACCTCGGGCTATGCCGGCGGCAAAACGGAGGAGCCGGACTACAAGGAAGTCTGCGGCGGGACGACCGGGCACGCGGAGGTCGTGCAGATCGCCTTCGATCCGGCGGTCACGTCCTTTGAAAGGCTGCTCGACATTTTCTGGCTGGCGCATGATCCGACGACGTTGAACCGGCAGGGCGCCGACGAGGGCACCCAGTACCGGTCGATCATTCTGCACCACGATGAAAGGCAGCGGACCGCGGCGCTGGCCTCCCGCGAGGCGGCGCAGGGCGGGCTTGCGGAGCCGATCGTCACCGAGATCGTGCCGCTCGCCAAGTTCTGGCCCGCCGAGAAATACCATCAGGACTACTACCGCAACAATCCCGCCCAGCCCTACTGCCTTGCCACCATTCCGCCCAAGTTGAAGAAGCTGGGGCTGCTATGAAGCGGGAACGGGAGAGGCCGCTGAAATGCCCGACGTGCCGCAAGGCCGGTGCGTGGTTCGACGGCGACTACGGACCCTTCTGCTCGAAACGCTGCCGGTTGATCGATCTCGGCAAATGGCTTGGCGGGGAGCACGTCATCAGCGAGCCGTTGCGCTTGGATCACTTTGCCGGCTTCGAGGAAGGACGGGATGACCTCGAACGAGGATAAGAACCCGCGTCGGTGGAACGATCAACGGAGGTAGTCGAGCAGCGACTGGTTCAGGATCGTGCCGCCGCTTTGCAGGGCCGCCCGGTAGGCATTCTGGGTTTCGCTGAGCCGTACCAGCGTCTGCGCAAGATCGGCGTCCGCCTCCTTGGAGACCAGGGACTCGATCGATTGTCCACGGGTGCGGGCGATGCTTTCCGCCGCTTCCAGGCGGGCCTGAATGGCGCCAACGCTGCCGTAGTGCACCAGGAAATTGTCCTCGTCCTGTTTGAGCTCCTTCAGGTTCGTCGACGTGATGGCGGCCGTGTTTCCGGAACGGAGATTGTCCCGCAGGGACATCAGATGATTGAAGAAATCGGCGCCCGCCCGGCTGTCGGTGATCAATCCGCGGGGGCCGGTGCCCGTGGTGTTCTCCCCGATGGTCATGGCGCTCGTGGTGACATTCTCCGCGATCTCCGCCGCGGCGAGATTGCTGTTCCCCTGGTAGACCACGCTTGTTACCCGGCCGTCTCCATCGCGTGTGGCGGTGTAGGGCGGGGTGTCGTTGCGCGTGCCGGAGAACAGGTAGTCACCGCGGTGCTGGGCATTGACGAACTGGATGCCCTGTTCGAGCAGCGCCTCCACTTCGATCGCATAGGTCTTGAGCGACTCGGGCGACTTCGTACCGTCGGCCAGCGTGGCGATCTCGCCGGCACGGTCCACCAGCTGTTTGAGCGAACGCATCACCTCGTAGCCAACCTGGGACTGTTCGCGCAGCCGCTGCACATTGCTCTGGTACTGGGTGATGTTGCCGGCCTCGCCCTGCAGATCCAGAATGCGCCGCATGGCGGTGGGATCGTCCTCGGGAAGGTGGATGCGCTGCCCGGTGGCGGCCTGGTTCTGCAGCCGGTTCTGGCGCTGGGCCAGCTGGTCGAGCTGTCCGACGAGGTGACTGGGAAAGGTCTGTGAGGTGACGCGCATTAGGTTTCTCCGTTGGCGGGTTCAATCAGCGTTTGAGGCCCATCACGATCTCCAGCATCTCGTCGACCGTGCTGATGAGCTTGGCCGACGCCTGGTAGGCGCGTTGGAACCGGAGCAGGTCGGTCATTTCCTCGTCCAGCGACACGCCGCTGACCGAGTCGCGCTGCCGCCGGAGCAGGTTCTCGATCATGGTCTGGTTCTCGAGCTGGTCGTTCACGACGTTGAGATTCTGGCCCAACGCGGTGACCAGCTGGCCGTAGTTCTGTCCGAAGGTCTGTCCGGCCAGGCTGCCATGCCGGGTGTTTGCCAGCTGGGCCATGGCGACGGCCGCGGTGTTGTCGCCGACGGCGCCGGCGGTGCCGCTGGCCTGCAGCAGGCTGGGATCGTTCATCAGGGCCGCGTTGACCGCGATGTCGCCCGCATTGGTTCCCGTGAAGAAGGGCGCGCCCGTCGAGCCGGTCAGCGAAAAGCCGCCCTGGTGGATGGCGTTGACTTCGGTGATCAGCGCGCCGGCCAGCGTGTTCAATCCGTCGCGCAGCGTCTGGATGCCGCCGTCCCGGGCGGCGATCGACCCGCTGATGGACCCACCGGTCAGGTTCAGCGGCGTGCCGGCCGTCTGCAGGCGGACGAACGTGCGTCCCGTGCCGTCGTCGTAGGCTTCGAGAGTGTCCGCCACCTGCCGGCCGTCCACGACCAGCGCACCGGCGATGGTGATGTTGATCATCCCGTTCGGCTGTTCGGCCGTCTGGATGTTCGCGAGTTTCGCCAGCGATTCGATCCGCTCGATCCGGGCGTCGCGCAGGTCGTTGGCGGCGCCGCGGGTTCCGTTCTCGGCATTGACGATCTGATCGTTCAGATGGCCGATCTCGCGGAGCAGCAGGTTTACCTTGTCCACGTCGGACGCCACCGTCTCGTTCAGGGTGCTGCGGAGACTGTCGAGCCGCTGATCGACCTGGTTGAACTGCGTGGTGAGGCTCTGTGCCTTGAGCAGCAGGACCTGCCGTTCGGCAAGCGAGGTGACGTTGGTCGAAAGGCTCTGCCAGGCGCCAAACATCTGGTTCAGATACTCGGCCAGGCCGTTCTGTCCGCCGGCGCTCTCCGTGGCCCCGCCGGCCGCGCTGCGGTTGATCTGCTGGCCGAGGTCGGCCTGCGCATACTGCAGTGCCTGCTGGGACGCCTGCAGGTGGCCGGTGACGCTGATCTCGCCCGAAAGCTGGCGGTCGATGAGGCTGTTGCGGATCTGGACGATGCCGGTCGATTCCGCGCCGGTCCCCTGCGGGCCGATCGTGTCCGGCACGGTGATCGAGGACTCGACCCGCAGCCGCTGCCGCGAATAGGCGGGATTGTTGACGTTGGAAAGGTTGTGGCCCGCGATCTCAACGCCCTGCTGCTGCGTCTGCATCGAGCGCGCGCCGAGGTTCAATGTTCCAAACAGGCCAAGCATGGTCGGGTGGGGGATGAGGGCTTCAGCCCATCGCCTCGTACAGGGCGCGTTGCGGCATCGGGCTGCCCTGGATCTGGCCGGTGCCGGAATAGGTCTGGGTGCGGCCGCCGGGGAACAGCGTGCCGATGAGCTTCTGCATCAGTTCCAGCGACCGGTTGAGCAGGACGTGGTTTTGTCGCGCCCGCTGGCGCACGCGCACCAGCAGTTCGTTGTTCTCGTCCACCAGCGCGCCGGCCAGGATCGCATGGTTCTCCGGCAGGCGCTGTTTCAGGTCGGCAAAGGTCGATCCCTCCGGCAGGCCCAGGAGGGTGGATACGGACTGCTGGCAAGATTCCCGGCTCGCCCGCGTGCGGCGAATCACCTCGCTCTGGCGATTGATGGACTCCACCGTCTGGAGCAGTTCGGCGGTGCCTCGGGCCACCACCAGCTCCTGCTCGGCGTCCAGCAGGGCCAGCATCTCGCCGTACAGATCGGAAGAGCGTC
>DNDP01000238.1:356-703 GCA_003484235.1 Verrucomicrobiales bacterium | reverse complement strand
CAGGGCCAGCATCTCGCCGTACTGCGCCAGTTCTTCACGGAGCGCGGCGATCCACTGATTGATTTCTTCGTTCATGGGTTCTCAAGTTCTGCGGCCGCCCCTGGGGCGGGCTCGGTCGTCTGCACCATCCGCTGCAACTGCGCTTCCAGCGCGGTGGCCAGCCCCAGGCCGCCTCCCCGGCTGATCGAGTCGGCGAGATGGTAGTTCATCATGTCAAAATACACGTCCTTGCTCGCCGATTCCTCGTCGAACAGGCCCTTGATGCCGGTCTTGTTGGCCGACTCCAGAATCTGCCGCAGCAGCACCGCCTCAAACTGACGGGCCACCTCGCGCGCCTTGTCCGCGTC
>DNDP01000238.1:0-135 GCA_003484235.1 Verrucomicrobiales bacterium | reverse complement strand
CCTCGCGCGCCTTGTCCGCGTCGGACAGCTGGCGGTTCTCCGCGAGCCGCTCGAGCGGCAGGGAGGAGGCATCCACCCGGGCGGCATCTGACTGGGCAACGGCGGTGATCATTTCACGATCAGTTCGGCGTGCAG
>DNDP01000099.1:4213-8462 GCA_003484235.1 Verrucomicrobiales bacterium | reverse complement strand
GTCGCCCATGCGCAGCGGTGCGGGCTCCGGCGGTGCCGCATCCGCCTGACCGTTTTGTGGTGCAAACAATGCCCGGGTCAAACAGCGCGGGCAGAGACCGTGCGCGACCGAGGGAGCGAGCGGACTGCCGCAGGCCACGCAGTGCGCGCTTGGAGTGGAGCGGGCTTCAGACATCGCCAATACAAATAACGCAGGACGGGTGGCGGGCTTACAGACCGTCACCGCGACCACACCTGCATGAAGTAATTCAACTCATCGTCCAGATCGGCGTGGGTGCCCACGGTCTGGCTCAATTCGTCCACCACGAGGTCGCGCAGCCGCTGCCGCAGACGGTGGACCGCCACGGCCACCGCGTTGGGGGTCATGCCAAGCTGGGTGGCGACGGGTTCGAGTCGCTGGCCTGCGAGTTCGGTCAAATGAGGCCGCAATGCGGTGAACTGTTCGCCGCGATTGCGACGCTCCTGTTCTTCCGCCAGCCGGTTCAGCGCCCGGGTCAAAACCGTTTCCGCCCATTGACGGTCGAAGGTGGCCTCCGGAGTCTCGCTCGAATTAGCATGCAGTTGGTAGGTCTCCTCGAGCGGACTGAAATCCAGCGACAGCAACTCGAATTCGCCGCCGCGCTTGAAAGCCAGCTCACGTCTTGACTGGCTGACCAGATAGTTGCGCAGACCCGTGAGCAGGAAGGAACGAAACCGGCCCTTGTCGGGCGCGGCGCGGTGGAAGCCATCATTGCGCAGCAGCTGGGCGAGGAATCCCTGCACCAGATCACGGGCCGCCTCCGCATCCTGGCCGCTCCTCCGGAGAAAGGTGTAAAGAGGCTGCCAGTAGATTTCGCACAGCTCTCCGAGAGCCCGTTCGGCGGCGCCTTCGGTGCCGCCCTTTCGAAGGCGCAGGATCAGGCTCCATCTGGTCTCCGGAAAGTTTCCTGCGGGCACGGCCAACATCGCGAGCGAGTCTGGTCGCAGCGCAGGATGTTGACCAGTGGAAATGGCCGCAATGCCTTCACCACGTGCGGCTTTCCGCGCAGTCAGATGCCGCACCGCTTCAGGCAAAGGCCTTCATTCAGTTCGACGGAGCAGGGTGAACCCGATGCGTGGCGCATCCGGATCAACGTCCGATCCACCGAAATCTCGGAGTAGCTGACCGTGGCCGCTTCCGCCCGGTGCATGCAGGTTGAATAGGGTCCCCTGCCCGGTCGATGTGAACGGTGCAGCCGCCGCAGCCAGTTCAGCGAACCCGCCGACGACTGCTTGCGCGCCAACTCGAATATCCGTCCCCGCTCCGCCTGGGCGCAGGGCTCGTCATGACCGGAGGAAATCCACTGCTGGGGACGCCACGCATGATCCAGCCGTCCGAGCTTTTGCTGGTCCCATCGCCACTCGATCACACGATGGTCGATTGGATCGATGCCGATCAGCCGGAACGGATGCATTCCCGGCAGCGGGAGCCCTGCGATGGCCGCGTCTGCATCTGCAAACCGGTCCGCGAGCAACGCTCCGGGAATCACGGCTCCGCGACTGGTCCGTTTTTCGGCCGACCGCGGTGTTACCGAATACCAGTTGATCAGCGCAAAGCTGTATCCCTCCTCGGTGACGGCGATCCACGTCCCGCCACCCGGCTCCGAGGGGTGCAACGTCCGATGGCGTCCATGACGGTGCTCGCCGGGAGGCAGGCCGGAAGCACGTGCGCGCGATTCGTCACGGTTCATGCCCAGCACGAAACCGTGTTTCCGCGGGAGCAGGGTCACGGTGCACATCACTCCATCAATCGGCCAGCGCGTAAGCCGATGCAAGCCGCCGATAATGCCACCACGCCCGCAAGACCGGCCACCAGCCCGTGCCCGCGGCCCCTGCGCTGCGGTTCGCCGCGCCGATGGCGAAGACGAGGCCCCACTGCCGGAAGAGGGTGCGGTAGGCGGACCACAGCGAGTTGCGCGGGTCGTAGATGTTTGTCGCTTCGGCCGATGCGCCGTTCAACTCGACAATCTGAAACTCCTTCCCGGCGAGAAAGGCGGCCTTGTCCGCGTACCGGATGTCAAAGCGGCCCACGAAGAAGCGGTCGAGCCGCTGCGCGATTTCGTCGATGACCGCCTCCAGCTCGCCCGTTTGCAACCGCCGGCCATCCAGGAAAATGCAGCCCTGCGCATGATTGCCCGCCTCCACCAACCGCAGCCGTTCGCCCGGCGCGAGCACCTCGTCCCGCCGGCCGGCGAATCGGCGCAGGTACACGTGGCTCAACAGACGGGCACGATCATCCCGTTCGATGAGTTCCGCGACGGTGCTCGTACCGTCACCCACAATCTCCGGAAACACCTTCTCGGTGATGGCGAAGATGTGGCCACGCGCTTCAGAGGGAAACCGGTAGTAGAACACCCCGACCTCGAACGGACCGGGCGCATGGCGCTGGACCAGCATCGGGGCGTCCGTGGACGCCAAATAGGCCGCAGCCTGTTCCCATGAGCGGACAAACTTCACGCCGGCGCCGCGCTGTCCCTGATCCGGTTTCAGAATGAACGGCGGTTCCATGCGTAGCGCCACACAGACCTCGCGCAGACGTCGCACTCGATCCTCCGGCGCGCCTTCACGAATCAACGCCGCCGGTGCCGTGAATCCGGGGCTGGACCGCATCAGCGGTTCGAGGATTTCCATTTTGGATTCGCCCACCAGACCGCCCGCGAAAATGCCCGGGTTGGCCGCGGCCGGCAGAGAAAGGCCGCGATGTTTGATGGCCAGCCAGACGCAATAGGCGGCCACCGGAGCGTAAAACAGCCAGGGCGGCCAGAATTCCCAGCGAACCCAGCGGCCAATCACCGCGCGCAGCCGCCGCAGCATCACTCCCTTCCCCAGTTGGCGCCGCACACCGAGTCCGATCATGATTGCCAGCAAAAGGCCGTAGAGGATCAGGATACTCCGTGTGCCGAACTGCAAATACGTCTGGAGCCACTCGCCGAACTGCCGGCTGAGAGCAAGGATCAGCGCCGTCCAAACAAACGCGGCGATGCCGGTGATGATCACGAAGCGCGCCACCGGCACGCGGAGAAAACCAGCCGCCAGATAGGTGGGCAGCCGGGAACCGGGAATCATCCGCGTGATAACCAGCAGCCACGGCCCGCGCCGCGCAAACCATTCCTCGCTGCGTTTCACCTGCGCGGCATGCCGGCGCAGCCTGCTCCCCTCAAACCACGGCCGCCCCCACCAGCGCGCAATCGCATAGAGCCCGGCGTCCCCCAGCCAAATGCCGGCGAAGCAGCTCCAGAATGCCACCGACCAGCCGATCCCGTCGGTTCCCAAAAGCAGCCCGGCGCCGAGCGCGGCGGCGTCCTCGAGGATGAAGGTCGAGAGAAACAAAGCCGATGCCTGCGCGAGCGGATGCCAGCTGGCGAAGGCCGCGGGCAACAGCTGGGAAGTGGGATCCATCTTGAATGAAGGGTTCAGCGGGCTGCGGCCGCGGCCAGTGCCTGCTGATGCTTGATCGTGGAAGGAGCGACACCGAACCCCGATGGCAGCGCGACTCCCTGCAGGTTCGCCATGATCCCGATGAGTGCGTAGTGGTGCACGGCGTGCGCGACCGCGTACATCAGCTCGCGGCCGACGGTCGCCCGGCCCTGCTGCGACCCGCCCTCCGCGTAGCTCGTCTTGCAAATGACCCGGACCAGCCGCCCCAGATCGAGGGCATCGGCGCCGGAGAGGGCGTCGCGCAGCCGGCGGGTCTCGTTCAGCGCCGCGAATCGCTCCGTTTCGATCAACGGGTCCCGCCGACGCTGATCGTAGTCGACTTCATCGGGATCCGCCGCGGCGACGATGCTGTGAAAATGGTCCAGGCAATGCCGATAGTGTCCTCCAATGGAGGCATGGAATGCAGCCGGCAGTTTTCGACGGTAAACATCATCATCGATGGAAGCCACGAGTTCGGCTCCCTGATCCAGAATCTCCAGCGACGCGGCGACGATCGACGGATCACGGTCGGTCATCGGATCGCGGTTGACAGGCACAGAGGCATTCCCGCCGGTTGTGCGCATTGGGATCATGGAGTTTGGGCTCATCGGATTGGCATGCACCAGTCGTCTCGATGAACAGTCGGAACGGCCCGTGATTCCTTACAGTGGATGTTTGAATTGGGTGGCAACCGGTTTGCAGATGGGAGGCGCCGCAGGGGGATTGATTCCCGGAAAACTGCCGGCCTTGAGCGTCAACCCGGCCTCCACCACGGCCGTTCATTCAGCAGGAACCGGCAGCTTGTGCAATCGAAG
>DNDP01000099.1:3737-3951 GCA_003484235.1 Verrucomicrobiales bacterium | reverse complement strand
ATCGAAGGAAGGCAAGCCGGTCCCAGTAGCCGCGCTGGAAGACGATCTGGTCGTTCACCACCCGAAAAAAGCCGCACCCACGCAGGCCGAGCGGATCACGCCACTCGAGAATGGCCCATTCGCCCTCCTCGAAGATGTGCTCAGGCAGGCAGTGCATTTTGGCGGCGGCGAACTCGCTGATGAACATCTCCCGGATGGCCTCGCGACCGTTTAT
>DNDP01000099.1:2675-3461 GCA_003484235.1 Verrucomicrobiales bacterium | reverse complement strand
CATCCGCGTCGTTGAAACGCTCAACCCAGACTCGCACGAGTTCACGGGGTCCCATCAATCGGCTCCGGTCAGGTTTCCGCAGCGCGGCCAGGTCTCCGGCCATGCGGCCGCCAACCACCGGGCCGCGAAGGGTTGTCTGAATGGACAAGTGCGGTCCGGTGCTCGATTGGAGCCTGGAAAGTTCATCGCGACCATTCCTCCCGCAGCGGACGCTTGTTCAGCCGGATTGGTATTGGCTTTGTGAGCACTTCCTTGAATTCCTCCACGGTCTCCACCCGGTTCTGCTTGAAGCGGGAACCGAAACCGCTCACGCCCGCCGACTCCGGCGGATGGGTGCACCAGGAGATCAAGGCGTAGCGGTCATCGAGGTTTTCGTAATACATGGAATCGTACTGGGTGGTCACCTCCTGGAACCACGCCTTGACGGAGATGCAGAGCAGGTTGGTGCCGGCCGCCTTCACTGGGTGTTCGATCCTCAGTGGCTCCAGCTTGAACCGGTTTCGGGCGACCGGCGTGAGTTCGAGGTACAACCAGGCCGGATCAAGTCGTGCCCCGTTCACCTTTACCGAATCAGGACTGGACGAGGCGACGGAAAAGGTGACCCGCGCCACCGTGATGTCGTCGCGGGAAGGGACGAAGGTCAGTTCGCGTCCGGGTATTTCGATGACGCCAGGTCCCCGCTCCGATTCTGGTGAGCCGGCCTGCGGAGACACCTTTTCCGAACGGCTGACGCAACCATTTGCCAACAGCAACAGAAGGGCTGTCACCACAAACGATCCAGTTCGA
>DNDP01000099.1:446-2514 GCA_003484235.1 Verrucomicrobiales bacterium | reverse complement strand
GCTGCCGCCACAAACGATCCAGTTCGAAACCCAAGCCGCAATCCGGCCGGCGTGCCGGGGGAGCGATCGGCAAGATTCGCGGCAGTTTTCCCATGCGCCACAGACCACATGATCTGTTCTCCTTAGCAGCTTCCAGCCGCTCTGTCAGCCACCGATCAGGGAAGGGAGTGATCAGCAGTGACGGGCATGCATTCGGGAGACATCGCGGCAGCTGCGGGGATCGCGAAGGTCCATTCCGCATTCGAGTGTCGGGTCGGCGGCCCTCAAATTGCAACGGTGCTGTGGCAATTCCGCCGTCGGCGGACAATTTCACTGACAGGCGCCCGACCTGCCGTTAGCGTCCAAATTCACACCCAGCCCGATGAGGGCGCCATTCAGCCATGACGCAATCCCTTTCCAGTTCAGCTTTGGGTCTGCTGCTGCTGCCGGTTTGCCTCGCCGGAGGAATTGTGGTTGTGACCGTTGCGGGGGCGGATGCCGGCGCTACCGGTGCGAAGATGGAACGAGTGCAATGGCCATCACCGCCATTGCCGGCGCAGAACGCCGCCGCGGGCTATGTCACTTCAGCCGCCTGCCGGGAGTGTCACCGGGACGAACATGCCAGCTGGCATCGCTCCTACCACCGCACGATGACCCAGCCCGCGACGCCCTCGTCGGTGCTGGGCCGGTTTGACGGATCGACCGTCTCCTCGGCCGGGGCCGACTACCGCGTCTTTCGCGAGGGCGACCAGCTGTTTGCCGAGATGCCCGATCCCGATCTGGTGATGTACATTCTGCAGGGGGGGCACACCCTGCCGTTGGAGAAGGTGCCCCGCGTGAAGCGTCCGGTGGTGATGAGCACCGGTTCGCATCACTACCAGACCTACTGGGTGACGAGTGCGCGGCACCCGGGGCTGCTGCAGACCCTCCCGCTGGTGTACGTGCCGGAGACCGGCCAGTGGATTCCCCGCGAGGCGGCCTTCATGCGTGCACCCGCCGACCGCGACCGGATGGTCACCCAGTGGAACCACCACTGCATCCGCTGCCACAGCACCGGCGGCAATCCCGGCCTCAACGACAAGGGCGAACTCATCTCCAAGGTGGGCGAGCTGGGCATCGCGTGCGAAGCCTGCCACGGCCCCGGCCGGCGGCACGTGGAGCTGGAACGGGCGCGGGAACTCGACCCGGCGCTCGCCGCCCCGGCCAGGGACATTCACTTCATCATCAACCCCAGAAAACTCGAGCCCGTGCGTTCGACCGAGGTATGCGGGCAGTGCCATGGCAACTACGTGCTGAAGGAGGAACACGCGCTGGAATTTGCGCGGAACGGCCCCCTCTATCATCCGGGTGAAGACCTTCACCGCACGCGTTACTACATCCAGTATCCCGGCGAAGACGCCACGCCGGAACAGAAGTTTGAGCTGCAGCGCAATGCTGAATTCTTCGCCAGCCGCTGGTGGGACGACGGCACGATCCTCGCCGGGGGCCGCGAATTCACGGCCCTGCAGGCGACTCCCTGCCACACGCGCGGCACGATGAGCTGCCTCTCCTGCCATTCGATGCACGACAGCGAACCGGACGACCAGCTCAAGCACGCCCGGGATGATCCGTCCGCCTGCACGCAGTGCCACGGGGAGGAACGCTTCACTTCACGGCTGACGGACCACACCCGTCATGCAGCACAGTCGAGCGGCAGCAATTGCCTGAACTGCCACATGCCGCACACTACCTACGCGCTGTTCAAGGCGATCCGTTCGCACCAGATCCAGTCGCCGCAGATCCGTTCAAGCGTTCGCCACGGCGTGCCCAACGCCTGCAATCTATGCCACTTGGACAAGTCCCTCGACTGGACGCAACAGCATCTGGCCGACTGGCACGGCCAGTCGCGGCATTCGCTGACGGCGGAACAGCAGAAGCTGCCGGCATCGATCCTCTGGCTGCTCAAGGGACACGCGGCCCAGCGGGTCATCACCGCCTGGCATCTCGGCTGGGAACCGGCGAAGGCCGTCTCCGGCACGAACTGGCTGGCACCGTTTGCCGCGCAGCTGCTGACCGACGACTACGGTCCGGTGCGATATGTCGCCACCCG
>DNDP01000099.1:0-217 GCA_003484235.1 Verrucomicrobiales bacterium | reverse complement strand
ATGTCGCCACCCGGTCCCTGCGCTCGTTGCCTGGCTTCGCCGGCTTTCAGCAGGATTTCCTCGCCACGCCACGTGAGTTGGATTCCGCGCGTCAAAGGGCGCTGGAGCACTGGCATTCCAACCGCCCTCCCAACCTTGCGGGCCGACCTCTCTTCACCGCCGAAGGCGACCTCGACACCAACCAGATCGCACGCCTTCTCGCCGAGCAGGATCAACG
>DNDP01000452.1:542-2684 GCA_003484235.1 Verrucomicrobiales bacterium | reverse complement strand
AGCACCTTCTCCTCGCTCCCGAATTGAACGGTCACGTCGCGGCGTTCGATGCGCAGCACCTTGACGCCGTCCACCACGTCGCCCACCCAGAGCGTCTTGCCGTTGATCATGACGGACGGGCTGTCGAGCCGGTAGTAGATGCCCTGGAGCTTGAGGGGCGGAAACGCGGGTGCGGCGGCCGGTGCGGGTACGGGTGCGGGTGCCGGCTCGGCGACGGGAATCGCAGGGGCCGGGGTGGCGGCTACCGCGTTGTCCGGGGGCACCGTCTCCGCGGCCGGAGGGTTGTCCACCGGTGCGGCAACCGCGGGAACGGGGGGTGCCGGGGTTTCCCGGGCCACGACGGGGCGGGCCGGGGCGGAAGCCTGGGAGGCCGCGGGTCTGGGCTGGGTCACGACCGGCGATTCGGCCGGGCTGCCATCGCGGACCGAGATGACGAGCAGGAAGCCGCCGAGGAGGACGAATACCACGATGCCGGCGATCAGGAACATGCCGGTCATCGAGCCGCTGTCGTTCGCCGGGCGTTGGTTGGCGGCCTCCCGCATGCCCGCGGTGGCGCCGGTCGACCCCGACGATTCGGCCACGGCCCGTTCCTTGTTGGCCCGGTTGGCCTGCTTGATGGCATCGTTGATCAGGCTCATACGTTGATATGTCCTTCGAGTTCGTTGATGGCGCGTCCGACCGTGGCGAACCCGATCCGGTCGGTCTGCTGCACAAACGCGGCCAGCAGGCATTTGTCGCTGAGGGCGTTCACCAGCCGCGGGATGCCCTTGGTGTAGCGGAAGAGCCGCCACAGGCCGGGCCCGGTGAAAAAGGGCGAGCCGTTGGCGCCGGCGGTCTGCAGGCGGTGCTGGATGTAGCGGTTCACCTCGGCCCGGGTCAGCGGGTTGAGGTGGTAACGCACCGTGATGCGCTGGCGCAGCTGGCGCAGCGAATGGTCGTTCAGGCGGTCGCGAAGCTCCGGCTGGCCCATGAGCACGATCTGGAGGAGCTTGCGGTCGTCCGCCTCAAGATTGGACAGCAGCCGCACCTGTTCGAGCAGCTCGTTGGTCATGTCCTGCGCCTCGTCGATGATCAGGACGGTGTCCCGGCCGTGGGCAAGCTGTTCGAGGAGGAAGGCGTTGAGGGCGGCCATCATTTCGAGGCGGTCCATGCCCTTGACCGGCAGGCCGTATTCCATGCAGATCGCCTTGATCAGGAGATCCGCGTCGAGCGCCGGGTTCAGGATCAGCGCCGTGGTGAAGGTGTCGGCGATCTCCTCGAGCAGGGCGCGGCAGAGGGTGGTCTTGCCGGCGCCCACTTCGCCGGTGATCTGGACGAAGCCCTTGCGCTCGCGGATGCCGTACAACAGGTGGTTGAACGCCTCCCGGTGCTTCCCGCTGTAAAACAGGAAACGGGGGTTCGGCGTGATGTCGAACGGATACTCACGCAGGCCGTAGTATTCCAAATACACAAACGCCTCTTTAGCGGTATTCCGCCGGGGTGTGAAGGAAAAGCTGTGCCATGAATCGGGCCTGCCGGGCATGGGTTCGGTGAGGAACCCGGGTGGTTCCAAAAAATCCGATGACGGCGTGCCGGCGTTCTGCTAGCAATTCCACACTCCCGGGAAATCTGAAGTTCCGGGGTGATCCCCAACCAACCATGAAAGCGCGACATCTCTCCACCCGTGCTGTGCCTTCCCATCTGAAAACCGCTCCCGGCTTCGCCCTCATCCGGCCGCCCTGTTGCGGACCCGGACGATCGTCCGTGTACTGGCCCCTCGCGGCCATGGTGCTGCAGCTGCTCGCGTTGTTCGCCCAGGCCACCAACGTCCAGCGCACCTACTTCAAGGCGTCCAACACGGAGGCCGGCGACCTGTTTGGCCACGCCATCGCGTTCGACGGCAACACGCTCGTGGTGGGCGCCCCAGGGGAATCGAGCGGTTCGCCGGGCATCAACGGCAATCAGTCCGACAACGGCGCCACCCGGGCCGGTGCCGTCTATGTCTTCGTGCGCAATGGCGGCGTCTGGTCGCAGCAGGCCTATCTCAAGGCGAGCAACCCGGGCGCAGAGGACGAGTTCGGCAAGTCGGTCGCCATCGCCGGCGACACCATCGTCGTCGGTGCGATTGGTGAAGGCAGCAACGCCACCGGCGTGAACGGCAAC
>DNDP01000452.1:0-314 GCA_003484235.1 Verrucomicrobiales bacterium | reverse complement strand
CACCGGCGTGAACGGCAACCAGTCGGACAACAGCCGGTTTCAGTCGGGTGCCGCCTATGTGTTCGTCCGCAACGGCACCACCTGGTCGCAGCAGGCCTACCTCAAGGCGTCAAACACCGGCTCGTTCCTGGGCGAGGGCGATTACTTCGGCTGTTCGGTGGCCGTTTCCGGCGACACCGTGGTGGTCGGTGCGTTTGGTGAGGACAGCTGGACCAGAGGCGTGAACGGAAACCAATCGAATGATGTTTCCATTGATGCCGGCGCGGCGTATGTCTTCATTCGCATTGGCACGACCTGGAGCCAGCAGGCCTACC
>DNDP01000342.1:2214-13075 GCA_003484235.1 Verrucomicrobiales bacterium | reverse complement strand
GGCGGCGGCATCAAGGGCGGGACCGTCCACGGCGAGACCGACGAGTTCAGCTACAACATCGTCAAAGACCCGGTCCACGTCCGCGACCTGCACGCGACGATTCTCAACCAGCTCGGCATCGACCACAAACGGTTCACGTTCAAATACCAGGGCCTCGACCAGAAGCTCACCGGCGTGGAGGAAAACGCGAAGGTGGTGAAGGAGATCCTGGCGTAACCGGACCGGCACCGAAAGACCATCGGGCACCGCGTGGTGCCCCACGACTGATGATCAAGCAGCTTAAACCGGCGGCTTTTGTCGTCTCGTGTGCATTGGCGGCTGCGTCCCCAAGCAAGGCAGCGCAGGTGGTGATGATCACCCACGGCTTCAACGCCGACGCCACCGACTGGGTCAGTTCGATGGCGGAACGGATGGTGGACTACACGGCCTGGTGGGGACAAACCACCTCGTGCTATCAGCTGACCGTGGCCACCAATTCGACCGGTGCGTTCGTGGTCTCACCTTCCCTGATCCGAGGGCTGCCAGCCGACCAGTCCACTTCCGGCAACATCATCATCAAGCTCGACTGGTCGAACGTCGCGGGCAGCGTGGAGTCGGTCCCGTTTCAGATCCATCCGGCACCCTTTGCCACGGATGTCATCGCGCAAGCGGTCGTTCCGCGATTGTTGGAAGCGGGGCTCATTCCCACGATGCAGGGGCATGCGCTGGCGGAACTGCCGCTGCACTTCATCGGGCACAGCCGCGGCGGCTCGCTGATCTCCGAAATCGCGCGGATGCTGGGGCGGGAGGGCATCACGGTGGATCAGCTGACGTTCCTCGATCCGCATCCCTGCGTCGCCAACGTCTTTCCCGACAGCCTCGGCTGTCCGGTGTTCGACCCCGCCCCGGCGCTTTTCGCCAACGTTCAGTTCGCGGACAACTACTATCAGCTCAACAACGAACTGCTGGAGCTGGACGGGCAGAGTGTTGCCGGCGCCTACAACCGGCGCCTGACCTCGCTGAACGGCGGTTACGGCAGCGCGCACAGCAACACTCACCTCTGGTATCACGGCACTATCGACCTGGCCTCACCGGCCTCCGACGGGCTGGCGGGCATCACCGGACAGGACCGCGCAGTCTGGTACGCGCCCGGCGAGACCAATGGCGCGGCGGCCGGGTTTCTCCACAGCCGGATCGGCGGCGGCGATCAGAGCTCCACCAATCAACCGCTCGGAGCCGGGTTTCCCGCCGTTGAATCGGGCAGGATCGGTCCCCGGCTGCCGCTGGCCATCAACTCCCGAGACTGGCCCAACCTGTCCACGGTCCGGCTGCGCAACGCGGGATTCGACTATTCCTCGGGCGTCGGCTCGGCACTGCGCCGCGAAGGCGTTGTCCATCCGGGGAGCCGGTTGGATCTGGAAGTCGAATGGATTCACTCCGCGGCCGGGTCGGAGACCATCAGCTACCATCTGGATGCCGATGCGAACCCCCTCAACGGACTCGGCCAGCTGCTGACCACGGACCTCCTGACACAGATTCCCGGCAACCCGGGCGGCACGCAGGTTCGGAGCCTGGAGCTGACCAATCCCACACCCTACGGGCTTTACTGGCTGGCCGCCGTCATCAGTGGCAACAACCGGCAGCGGATCGTCTATGCAGACCAGAAGATCGCGGTCCTGCCGGAGCTCCGGCTCACGCTGCTTGCCGATGGCACGCTGCGGACCCGCGGAGCGGATGGCTACGCGGCGGCCATCGAAGAGGCGCAGGACGTCGGCACTTGGAACCTGTTTGAGACGGTCGCTTTTCCCGGCCTGCAGCCGGGCACACCCGCCACCACGGACCGCCCCGTTTCGCTGACCGAATCCCGGCGGTTCTTTCGGAGCCGCTATCTCGGGCCGTCGTCCGCCCAATAATCCCATTCCTGATCTCGACGCGCCCGTCGAGATGCCTACCATCGGGCGCAGGCATGGCTGAACAGGCTCCCATGTTCAAAATCCGCACGCCGTGGAAGAAGTGCAGGCACTGCGGACACCGGGTGTTCAATCCGCACGACACCGTCTGCCCCGACTGCCATGTGCCGGCCGGCAAGGCGGATCACGCGATGGGCACGGCCATCAAGTGTCTGGGGATCGGCGCGCTGGTCGTGGTCTTCCTTTTTCTCTGGCCGAGCCTTCACGAGATCATCATGGAAATCGTGGATTGACCTGTGTTCTGCGAATCGTCTTTAGCCTGCTCACAGCCCGATCTTCTCCTTCAACTGCCGCAGCAGGGGCTCCGGCGGAGGCGTGTCGAAAATGACCTGGCCCAGGTCGTTGGTTTCGCCGGCCCGCGCGTGGAAGCGCAGCTGCAACACGGCACCACGCATGAGCCGCAGTTCCCCGGGTGGAACATTTGTAAGTGTGAAACGCCCGTCCGCGGCAGTGAACGCATGATGTTTCAGGATCAGCGGATCACGGAGGTTTACCGACGGCGAAAGCTGAAAATCCAGAGTCAACGCCTCGTTGGCGACGGGCATGCCCTGTTGATTCACCAGCACACCGGCCACCACTGACCACGATTGCAGCCTGAGCTTCAATCCGGCTCCCAGTTCCGGATCGTCGAGCATGGCCCAGCCCGTGGCGTGGCTGACATAGAGATGCCGCCCGTTCAGCCGCGAAGGCAGCGCGAACACTCCCTGCGGATCGGTCCAGCCGAGTCCCTCGACCGCGCCCCAGGGCATAAGTTCGCCCGTTTCGCGCATCCCGAACGTCTCGCCCTGCACCGCGTGGATCACGCGGGCTCCGACAGCCGGCTGGCCCGCAGGGTCGAGCACAAGGCCCGCCGGACCACTGCCCCTCGTGAGGCGCACCACCAGCCCGTTGGTGGAAGTTGTGACGGGGCCAACCACCACCGGCTCGTAGCCCGTCGCCTTCACGAGCAGCAGCGGCAGTGACGAGGGTGAATCGAGCAGCACGCTAAACTGGCCGTTGGTCACGGTCTCCGAGCGGCCGGTCCGCCAAAAGGGCAGCTCGTGCAGGGGGATGGCAGGGTCGCGAAAGACATTGAGCAGCCGTTGATGCCAGGGAGGGGCCGGCTTGGCCGCGATGGGCGGCTGCAGGCCGGGAACGATCTCGACCGGCGCCACCGGCCGGCCCGTGGCCTCATCGACGACCGATCCGCTCACGCTTATCGTCCGCGCGCCCGGCTCCACACCGCCGATGGGATGATTTTCGGGGTGATCGGCGACTGGCAGACTTCTGGAGTTGCCCATGAAATCGTCCCGGTATCGTTTGCGGCTGATCTCGATCACAAGATTGGTCACCGAGTGGTCGAGTCTGCCAATCAGGCCACGGTTGACCGGGTCGAAGCTGCGATTCCACGGAGTCAGATGATATTCAGGCAACCCTGCGCCGATCCTCACCGGCCCGGGAGGCAGTCCCTGGATGGAGAAGGCGCCCAATCGATCGGTGGTCACCGTGCAGAGTCGTCGCCCGAGCGGCTCGGAGACCACGATCAATATGGGTGCGCCCGGCAACTCGCCGCCGTCCCGCACGACCACGCGTCCCGACAGGACGAGCCCCGACTGCAGCGGCAGATCTCCGAGGTTGTCCGTGATGCCATTACCCGACGAATAGCCGGATCGCGGCAGGAGGGCCCCGAGGCTGCCGAGGGATTCGACATCGCCGAAGAGCGTCCACCGCGTCCGGGGTGGAACGTGGTTGAACTCGAACCGCCCCTCCGCGTCGGTCAACGCGTTCAGCAACTTGAGAAATCGCAGGCCGCGTTCATCGGAGGTCTCCAGCAACAGCTTTGCACCGACCACCGGCCGCCCGGAATTCAACAACCGTCCCCGAAGGTTGGCTCCCACGTTCAACCGGATCACCTCCATCTCACCGTCGGCCTGCAGCTGGAGACGGCTCGGAGCGAAGCCGGTGGCCTCGATCTGGACCATCGGCAGGCCCGAGATCAAGCCCCGTTCCAGGCTGAACTCACCGGCCTCGTCGGTGGTCGCACTCTCGCTTCGATACCTGACCAGCGCACCGGCGATTGGTTCGCCAGCCTCGTTCACGACACGTCCGAGAATGCGCGAACCCAGCTGCGGAGAAGATTCCGCCGCGCGGGCGGACGGCAGGTGGACCGGGTCGTTCAGCCCAATCAGCAACACGGCCAGCAGTCCGGTCCGCCAGGGCTTCAACAATTTCAGATCCATGTTCGTTCCTCGATACGGGAGCCGCAGGTCAAATGGCTTTTCCCAATCCGTCCCGGACTTTGGCAATCGATTCCAACCATGTCATCGAAATCTTTCTCTGCCAGAACGCAGAATATCGGGAGCGGTTGCGGAAACTCCTCCGTCTGACATCGCATGAACAGATTCCTTTCCGTCACGCTGCTCGCGCTGTTGATTCACCTGCCCGGTCACCTCGATGCCTGCATCGGAGTGGACCTCATCTCGAAGGAAGCCGCCGCCGAGGAGTTCGATGCGGCCATCTCGATTGAGAAGCCCGGCACAGAACTCGTGGGAGTCCGGCTGGAGTTCACTCTGAAAGGCCGTCTCAAGACATTTGCTTCCGCCAAACTGCAGATCCACGGGGACGGGAAGCAGCTCCTGCAGGCGCCCATCACGCCGTCCAAGCAGACGCCCGAGCGGGTGGTGATCCATTTCTTCATTGCCCCCGAGCTGGTCCGCTCCTGCACACTGGTGATCTACCATCGCATCGAAAAGGGAAAACCCCCGTATGAAGCCATCATGTTCGAGGTTGGCCGGTTCGTGGAGCCGGAGTGAGCGGACAGATGGCGGTCCGGATCGCGGACCGCTCCGCCAGCAGGGTCGGGCAACGCCTGCGGGGACAGCTTCACACATCTGCAGCCGAGAGCCGGGCGCAAAGAACGGTTGACCGGCAGTGGAGGGATTGCGGAATCTTTGGTCGCCGGGCCTGCCCGCCAGCTCCGGCGGCCGTGCCATGAACCTGCCCAACCAGCTCACCGTTTCACGATTCGTCGTGACGATCTTCATGCTGCTGGCCCTCTTCACCGAGTTTCCCTTCAACACCACCGTGGCGCTGGCCCTGTTCGTCGGTGCCAGCATCACCGACTGGATCGACGGCGCCTACGCCCGGAAACACAAGCTGGTGACGAATTTTGGCAAGCTCATGGACCCGCTAGCCGACAAGATTCTCACCTGCTCGGCGTTCATCGCCTTCGTGGGGGAGGGCTGGATCGCGGCATGGATGGTCGTGCTCATCGTTGCGCGCGAACTGGCGATCACCGGCCTGCGGCTGCTCGCGGCGTCGAAGGACGTCGTCCTCGCGGCCGAAGGCTGGGGCAAGCACAAGAC
The DNA here is from genome assembly GCA_003484235.1 of Verrucomicrobiales bacterium. Classification (GTDB taxonomy): domain Bacteria; phylum Verrucomicrobiota; class Verrucomicrobiia; order Limisphaerales; family RI-55; genus RI-55. The sequence continues at coordinate 7,782 of DNDP01000342.1, read as the reverse complement.
CATCTGGCAGATCACCACCATTATCGCGATCCTCGTGTGGCAGAGCTACGGCGATTGGGGCGCGGTGGGCAACCTGTTCGGGTTCGAGATCGCCGGTCGGGCGTGGATCGTGTGGTTTGCCGAGTTTTCAAAGTGGCTGACCATTCTGCTGACCGCCATCTCGGGTTGGTTGTATCTGTGGAAGAACCGTGAAGTGTTCCTGAAGGATGTGTGAACGAATTGTGGCAGATCAGCGGGATTGGAACGGGCCGCCTGGGTGTGCTCGATTGGGGTTCCGTGCTCTTCATCCTGGTCGTGGTCTTGATCGTTCTGGGCGCGAGGAAGTTTCCCGAACTGTGGCGCGGATGGGGATCCGGCATGGAAGAGTTTTTCAAGGCCAGCCATGAAGTTCAGCGGGATCTGGATCGGCTGATCAACGACGAACTGGAGAGGGCGGGCGACGACACCATGGATTCACAAAATCATCATTCGGCAGCGCAGGGGTTCGCCGCCCGGTTCGTCGTGTGGCTCGCCCAGGGCTTCGGCATCGGCCGGATCCCGTGGGCGCCGGGCACATTTGGTTCCCTGCTTGGACTGGCGTGGTTCGCGGCGCTGCTGCAAATCGCCCTCTGGCAGCCGCTGGTGTCGGGTGCGCTGTTCGTCATCGGCCTGATCGCCTCAGTCTGGACCTGCGACGCGGCGGAGAAGATTCTTGGCGAGAAGGATCCCGGCTCCATCGTGCTCGACGAAATCATTGCCCTCCCCACCTGCTTCCTCGGCTGGGTGTTCCACCTCTGGCTCGAACTCGACGCCATGCCCTCGGTGGATTTCTTCTTCGGACCGACGACGTGGTACCTGGCCGCGGGCGTGTTTCTCGCCTTCCGCTTCTTCGACATCGTCAAGCCGTGGCCGGTGAAGCAGTCACAGGAGCTGCCGAAGGGCTGGGGAGTGGTCATGGACGACCAGCTGGCCGCCGTTTACGTGAACCTCGTGATCCTCGCCGTCCACATCGGCCTGCGGCTGGCCGAAGCAAACGGGTGATCAGCGGCCTCCGAGGTCGTACTCGGCCTGCCAGTTGATTCCGTGGCGGTCGAGCGTGGTGGCCTCGCGGAAGGAGAGCTCGGCCAGCGCATTGTTGTAGTCGGCGACGGCGCGCAGTTCGGACGAGCGGGCGGCGGTCAGGTCGTTCTGCAACTGCAGGACGACGAAGCTGGTGCTCTTGCCGTTCTCCAGTTTCTTCTGCTCGGCATCGAGCGCCGCCTGCGAGTATTCGCTTGCCTTGCGGGTCGCCTGCACGCGTTCGTAGCTGGAGGCGGCCTGTTTGATGGCGTTGTCGATCTCGATCATCACGCCCTGCTCCTGGCTCTTGAGCGCAAGGAGCAGCTGCTCTTCCCGGACCTTGTTCGAGCGGTAGCGGGTGCGCGCCGCCTTGTTCCCGAGCGGAATGGAGATGGAGCCGCCGAAAGAGTGGCTGGGCTCGTCCTCGTTGCCGATCCGCCGGAACGATTCACCGTAGTCGATCATGAAGGGCGAGGAACCGCCGCGGCCGTAGCTGCCGAACAGGTCCAGCTGCGGCAGGAGCTGGTTGCGGTCATACCTCAGCTGCAGCCCCATGTTCTCCAGCTCGATGCGTGAGGACATCAGGTCGGGACGATCGCTGAGGCCGCGATCCCAGCTCAGTTCCACGTCGAACACCTTCAGCGGGGCCGTGAGGGATTCCTGGGGTTTGAGGATGACGCGATGCACGCTGAGATAGTCGTCGCTGATCAGCCGCTTGAGCACGTTCTGCTGGATGTCGAGATTACGGCGTGCGGAAAGAAGGTCGGCCTCGCGGGCGGCGACCTGCGACTCGGTCTGCTTGGTTTCCAGTTCCGCCACCGTGCCCACCTCGAAACGCTTGCGCGTCTCGTCGAGCGAGCGCTGCGCGAGCTGCAGGGCCATCTCCTGCACCTTCACGCTCTCGAACGTGAAGATGAGGTTGTAGTAGGCGACCTCGACCTGGGTGATGACGTCCATCACGCTGCGCTTGAGGGTCAATTCCGCAGTGCGAAGGTTGTTGCGGCTGAGCGCAATGTTCAACCGTCCCGAGTCGATCCAGAAATTCTTCAGCAACGGCTGCGTCACCGTGATCTGGGTGCTGGCAAACGAGCTTTCCGAAGTGTTGGTCCCCTGGGTGGAGGTCGTTGCCGACGCAGATCCGCGAAGCGAGTACTGCATGCCCGTCCAGGGCAGGATGCCGTTGAGGCTGCTGGAAAAGGAGTCGGTCTCCGTCTCCTGCCCGGGAATCGACAGACCCAGGTCGGAATTGAAGCGGTCACCGGTGGACCGGGAGTTGAACTGGCCGCTCACCCCGAAGCTGGGATCGAAGTATCCCCAGCGGGCGATCTCGATGTCGTAGCTCGCACGGATCGGATTCCGGCGCTCGATCTGCAGATCCAGATTGTGCTCGAGGGCGAGCCGGATGCAGTCGTCGAGCGACAGCTCCTGAAGCTTGTTGTCGGCTGCCGAAACCGGAAGGGTCAAGGCGATAAACACGGCCGCAAAAGCGGCTGGGACTCGTGACATGGGCATGATGGCGGGAGCTTGGAGGATGGACCAGGTAACGTCAATGATCCGATCACGCGACGGCGTGACGGCAGGGACGGACACGATGAAGCAGGCCCGGACTGACCGCAAACAGCCACGCGAGGGCTGCATCGCGCTCGTTTGCGGTGGGTCCGTGGACATCCAGCGATCCGTCCTGATGACGCAGGATCCGGGCGGCGCCAACGGTGGCGATGACCCGCCCGGCGGCGTCGCAGCCGGCGGCTGCGCCAGCCACGCCATGGGGTGGGGTAGTCTCGTCGTTCATGGTGAACCTTTTCATGTCAGTGCGGCCTGTCGGTCCGTCTGCCTAGACGCGGCGTGGATCGCAAAGTTACAGGTCTGCCGATTCCTTGCCGCCCGACTCTGCGACGCGGCCTTCACGCAGACGGATGCCGCCGTTCACCGTATTCAATTCCAGTTTCGCGCCGCCTTCGCCGAGCCGCCCGCGGAGGCGGCTGCGTCCCTCGTCCACATCGGAAAGCTTCAATTCGCTCTGGACGGATCCGTTCACCGCGCGGGCATTCAGTTGCGCGTCAGACTCCGCGGGCAGCTGCAGCTCGATAGCCCCGTTGACGGTTTGGATCTTCAACAACTCCCCTTCGCGCGGGGCAACATGTTCGCAGGTCACGGTTCCATTGACCGTCGTCAGCTCGAGCGGTCCGCCCAGATCACGACCCGTGATCCTGCCGTTTACGGTGCTCGCCCGGACGGATCCCGTAATCCCCTCGACAGTTACGGAGCCATTGACGTTCTTTACCGTTTCCAGCCTCGCTCCGGCGGGAAGATGGAGAGTGTAGTCCACTTCACCCTCGCGCTTCATCGACCCAAACAGCCCGGATCTCTTCGCCAGCTCGGTGGTGATCTTCAGAGAATCCGCCTCGGCGACGACATGAACCTGAATCGCTTCTGCAACGGCTTCGGTCCGCCCCTTCTTTATGGCCACGAGCTTGACGCCTTCGCCTTTCCAGGCGCGAACATGAATTCGACCGTTGGTGTTTTCGACATGAACCCTCCCGTCGGGATTCAACGGATACGTTTCGACAATCTCAATCGAAGCTGCCGACGCACTTGTCAGTGAAAGGCCGACTGCCATCAGGACGGCCGTCGCGAGAACCGAGCATTCCTTTTTCATATTGTTCATTCTGGTTTGGTGGCGCCCACATCTGCCACTTCATGAGAACACCGGGGCTCCATCAGGAGTTTCAAATTGTTGCAGTGTTCCTGAACAAGGGCCGTGCCAGCCCGTTTTGAGCCGCAAGTTTCGCGGAAATTGCCGGTAATTCGCGTGCGGTGAACCGCGAACCGCCGAGGACGGCGATCCTCCCAGTCTCGGTCGTGGGATGTCGGGGTTTCGAAAATGGGACCGCCCAGCTGATCTTACCGGTTGCGTCACCCAAACGGTTTTGCTTAGTTTCGCGCCGGTGGGGCGCTTGGCGCAGTGGCTAGCGCGACTGCTTTACACGCAGCTGGTCGGGGGTTCGAGTCCCTCAGCGCCCACCATCTCCACCCGCGCTTGTTCCGCGTGAGCGGCCCCCGGGATGCTTCCTTGAAAGCCAACACCGGCGCACCACCTAATGCTTGAACGGGACGGACCGGGCCGAACGACAAATTGCCTGACACTCCGTGCAACAGTTGCAGGTAACCTCTTCGGTTTGGTGCCACTGATCTTGGTTGGTGCACGGATGAACTTCCGTTCCGTTCCGTTTTCCACACTGTTCGCATGGGGTGCCGGACGTGGGTCCTTCTGTCCGATTGCGCTGCATGCCCGGAGCCTAGCGATATCGAGATCGGGGCTGAAACAAAAAAGGAAACCCGGCCGGTGTTCTGATGCACGCGACCGGGCTTCAAGGGAGAGAGTCGTCTCGCGACGACAGCTACATTTCAGCGGCATTCCGGTCCTGAGTCAACCCAGCAGGACGACCGGTTCGGTACCGGGATGCGGAGACGGGCCCCACGGCTCGAAGACACCTTGCCGGCATTATCATGGAGATCCTGACCGTTGGAGAATGCTGCGCCCTGCCTTCCAAGCTTGAACTTGCCACCTCGCCAGCGACCAAATCGTTGCAATCTTTCCTTTGCACGTTTTTGCCTCGTGTGCGTATGTGATTCATCACCTCAGGCTTATGTGTCGATTCGACAGCCAGATCTGCAACCTTCCACGGGAGCGACACCATGTTGACGCACCAATGCACCCAGACCGACTTGGATCGTGCCCTGCATGAGATCAGGGTTCATGCTACACAGATCGTCGCCTACAACCGCCTCGATCCACAGATTTTCCAGGGGTGGATAGATTCCGCCGCGCAGCTGGGCAAGGATCCCGCCAAGCCCGCCGAGGTGGACCGCTTGAGCCTGCATGTGGTCAACAAGTGGATCGAGTCCCTGCCCGAATTGCAGGACGCGCGGAATGCCCTGATTGCCGCCCTCGCAGGTGGTGTTTCGGCTCCGTCCGAGGTGGCAAGGTCGGTTCGCCGATAACTCCCGGCTCCACGGCACCTTCAAACTCTACGGGGTAAACTTCAGCCGTATTACCCGTGGAAGCGACATCCCGTTCGTCACCAAGCAATATTTGCTGCCTGTGCGGACGGCCCTCCCGGGCGATGAGACGAATCGCAGGCGCTGCTAGTCGGCAAACGCCAGGTAGGTGAACATCACCAGGTTGACACCTGGTATCAGAAGCAGCAGGCCGAGCCAGCCGCTGCGCTGGCGGGCGATGCAGATCTTGAAACACCACACGAACCACATCACTCCGGTGATCAGGATGAGCACCGATGCAAGCCCTACAACGATCAGGCCGGCCACGCTGGCGGGATGCACCATCTGATTTCCGAAGCTGACGCCCACTGCGAGGTAGCCGATGATTCCCAGCAGCGGCCAGGCACCGGACATCTTGGCGGCCCGCATCAACGTGACCAGGTTGAACAGCGGCAGCCAGGCACCGATGCCGGCCTTGGTCCCGGTCCTCCGGCAGAGCGCTGCCACGTAGAATGAGAAGAGCACGTG
>DNDP01000342.1:623-2071 GCA_003484235.1 Verrucomicrobiales bacterium | reverse complement strand
GAATGAGAAGAGCACGTGGCCCAGAACCAGCACGACGATCAACGGAACCAGGATCAGCCGCAGCAAGGCCTGCAGCTGACCGAGATGCTGGTTCAGCGTTTCCCTCGCCTCGTCTCCCAGCTCGAACTCCGTGACCTTGCCGAGCGCCTTCAGTCCGCCCTCATTGTCAATCCGGGCCAGGTCGCCCAGCTGCGGCCGGAGCGCATCCAGATCGGTCTTGGGCAGGTCGGTCAGTTTGATGGTCTGGATGCCGCCGGCGTGACGGATCAACACATTGAAGTTGGTCTGGCGATGAACCCAGACATTCTTGTAGGTGAGCTCACCGATGGTCAGTTTCTCAAAATAGCGCTCGGAATCCCGGAACCCGGATCCCTTCGTGTTGCCCACGGGAGGACTGAACAGGTTCAGATCGATCGGGTCGTCATGCACGACATTGCTGACGCTTGAGATCAACCGGCGGCTGCCCATCCAACTCTCGGTGGTGTAGGGAATCACCAGACCATCCACCGCACGAAATTCTTTGGCAGTCACATGCGTGGCGACCGGTTCTCCGCTTGATGAAATGGAGTCGTGCTCCGTGCGCACCAACCGGTGGGTCCGTTGGTCGAAGAACAGCCGGCGGGTCTTTCCCGTTGCATAGGTCACCTCGATGACATCCAACCGGCGGCCACCGATCGTCTGGACAGGGAGCAGCTTGCGTTGCCGGAAATCCTCACGCCAGCGGAGCGGAGCCAGCAGGTTATTGTCGACACGCTCGACCAATGCATCGGCCTCGGGCAGCAGCTCCCACGTTTCCTGCCCCGTCTGAGTCCAGGTATTCGTCCCGTCGTGGCTCAGCCGGAACGTCTCGCCGGGATGATGCTGGATGAGCGCGAAGCGTCCGTCTGCCGCCTGATGGGTTTCAAACTCCACTTTCCGGCCACGTGATTCAATGGTCCCGAAGGTGACCCGCGACTGGAGCTTGCTCAAGGCCTGCTCCCCGCCAAGCGCTTCAATGTAGGCCTCGAAGATTTGCGTGATCCGCGTCTGATCATCCGGTCCCGGCACTGCTCCGGGCGTGGCAGGCTTTTCCTCCCCCGGCTGCGGCTTCGCTGCCTGATCCCCGACAGGCGGTTCCGTCTCCACGTTCACAACGGCGGCTGCCGACGGATCTTTGGGAGACTCCTGGGCAGAAGCCAGCCATGCCGGCATGATCGCCAGCACGCAGCCCAAACAGATTCCTCTCGTTGCTCCAGGTATCTTCGTCATAAGTCTTCGGTCCATCAAAACGTGGTCAGGCCGCAGGCGGAACATCGCCTGGTTTCCGCATTTTCATCACCAGAAGGACGATCAGCAGAAATCCGATCGCACCGCCGATGATCAGGGTTCGCTGGGAGGCTCCCGCAAGCAGCGCCCTGATCTTGTCCAGAAACCTGCCGCCTTCGCCGCCGGACTTGGGAGGAGTGATG
>DNDP01000342.1:0-455 GCA_003484235.1 Verrucomicrobiales bacterium | reverse complement strand
CGCGAATGCCGGATCAGGATGTTGAAATTGGTCTGTCGGTGAACCCAGACGTTGGTGAAGCTCAGATCGCCGACATTCAGCACTTCAAAGTGACGCTCGGAGGGATCTTCTCCCACGGATCCGCCGGATTCCTGCGATTGGACGGCCCCCGCCAAAGTGGCCAGCACGAGGGTCAACAGCCATGTAGTGATCGTTTTCATAGCTTCGATTGTTGGACACGTCCTGAATCCATTCAGGACACGGCGGATGGTCGCACGCACGCACCGTCCCGCCGAAGTGGCCTCACGCAGGATCACTGCCAGCAGTCACGGGCCCCGGAGGCCGCCACGCCCGGCGGTCGGACGACGCCCTTGCCGAAGGCCCCCGAAAGATTTCCGGGCGATTTCTGACTGGCAAAAACCGCCCTCCTTCCCAGACTCGCGGGCATGCGAAACATCCTGGTCACCGGCGGCGCC
>DNDP01000403.1:3907-4254 GCA_003484235.1 Verrucomicrobiales bacterium | reverse complement strand
CCCGCCGCCTTGTCGAGCGCGGTGTCCGGTTCGTGCAGCTGTTCGTCAATGGGCAGATCTGGGACAATCACGAGAACATCCGCAAGGGCCTGGCCGACTGCTGCCGCAAGACCGACCAGCCGGCCGCCGCCTTGGTGATCGATCTCAAGGCGCGTGGTCTTCTGGACACGACGCTGGTGCACTGGGGCGGTGAGATCGGCCGGTTGCCCGTCACCGAAAACCATGGTTCGGCGGAGAAGGCGGGCCGTGACCACAACGGGCAGGGCTTCAGCACCTGGCTCGCGGGCGGCGGCATTCGCGGCGGGACCATTTACGGGGCCACGGATGAATTCGGGCACAAGGCCGTG
>DNDP01000403.1:3367-3621 GCA_003484235.1 Verrucomicrobiales bacterium | reverse complement strand
ACCTGGCCTTCCACTACAACGGACAGTTGCAGCACATCACCGATGGCCGTCCGGCCCGCGTCATCAAGGAGATTGTCGGTTGACATGATCCCTCCCTCGCAGCCTGTCGGCACCGCCGGGTCTGGTTGCTTCAGGCCCCTCGGGTTGGCGCTCGCGCTGATCGGCGCCATCGGATTGTCGACCGAAACGGTCCGTGCAGATTTTCACGTGGCAACGGACGGTTCGGATGCCCAGGACGGTTCGCCAAACAGGCC
>DNDP01000403.1:2851-3134 GCA_003484235.1 Verrucomicrobiales bacterium | reverse complement strand
TTTGCCAGCCTGGAACGCGCCCGCGATGCGGTACGGGAGCTGATTCGAGGCGGCCAGCTGCCGGAAGACGGGGTAACGATCTGGCTGCATGCGGGCGACTACGTCCGTAAGAGAGCCTTGGAACTGACGCCGGCCGATTCCGGAACCGCCGACGGGCCCGTGATCTGGCGGGCGTATCGGGACGACCGCGTGCGATTGCTGGGTGGCCGGGTGCTGACTGGGTTCCAGCCGGTGACCGAGCCAGAGGTGCTGGCGCGCTTCGACGAAGGGGTGCGCGGCCAGG
>DNDP01000403.1:2312-2584 GCA_003484235.1 Verrucomicrobiales bacterium | reverse complement strand
GCGGGCATCACGAATTTCGGCTCGCTTGAATCACGTGGTTTTTCCCGGCCCACGACACCGGCGCACAGTGAACTGTTCCACGACAATCGTCCGATGACGCTTGCTCGCTGGCCTGACGAAGGCGCTTGGGAAAAAATCGCCGGCTTCCCCGCCGCCAGCGGTCAGGGTGATGGCCACGGCGGGCAGATTGGCGAGCTCGCCGGTGGGTTTCATTACCAAGGCGACCGACCCCGGCGCTGGCGCGACACCGGCGACCTGTGGGTTCACGGCTA
>DNDP01000403.1:1720-2146 GCA_003484235.1 Verrucomicrobiales bacterium | reverse complement strand
ACTATGGGTTCACGGCTACTGGGCATGGGACTGGGCCAATTCCTACGAACGCGTGAGCCGGCTCGACCCGGACCGGCGGTTGGTTGCGACGGCGCCGCCCTACGGCCACTACGGCTTTCGCAAAGGCCAGCGCTTTCATTTCCTGAACGTCCTCGAGGAACTCGACCAGCCCGGCGAATGGTTCCTCGATCGCGCGCGCGGCATCCTCTACTTCTGGCCACCAGGACCACTGGCCTCCGACAATGTAGTGCTCTCGCTGCTGGACCAGCCATTGATCCGGCTCGGCGATGCCAGCCACGTCGTCATTCAAGGACTGGAACTCACTGCCACTCGCGGCAATGGCGTGGAAATCTCCGGAGGCACAAACGTGCGCATCCAGGGCTGCCGGTTGCGCAATCTCGGCAACGGTGGTGTGACGATCACGGG
>DNDP01000403.1:573-1573 GCA_003484235.1 Verrucomicrobiales bacterium | reverse complement strand
GACGATCACGGGCGGCACGAATCACGGCGTGGTCAGTTGCGACGTGTTCGACACCGGCGACGGTGGCGTGAGCCTCGCCGGGGGCGACCGGCAGTCGCTCACGCCCGGGGGGCACTTTGTCGAGAACTGCCACTTCCAACGCCAGGGGCGCTGGTCCAAGTGTTATGTGCCGGCGATTTCCCTGACCGGCGTCGGTCTGAAGGCTTCCCACAATCTGATTCACGATCATCCCCACGCGGCAGTTCTCTTCTGGGGCAACGACCATCTGATTGAGTTCAACGACATCCACCGCATTGCGCTGGAAACGGGCGATGTGGGCGCCATCTACACCGGCCGCGACTTCTCGTTCCGCGGCAACCGGATTCGCCACAACTACATTCACGAGACGGGCGGCGTGGGCATGGGTTCGATGGGGGTTTACATGGACGACTGCGTGAGCGGCACCGAAGTCTTCGGCAACGTGTTCTACAAGGTGCACTGGGCGATGTTCATCGGGGGCGGTCGCGATCATCTCGTCGAAAACAATCTCTTCGTTGACTGCGATCCGGCGGTGCGGGCCGATGGCCGCGGACTCGACCAGGCGCCGGTCTGGCGCAGCATGGTTGAGGATTACATGCGCCGGCAGCTGGCCGCGGTGCCGGCCACGCTTTACCGCGAGAGGTATCCCGCCCTTCGGTCGTTGGATGCCCACTACGGGGCGCCGGGATCGGCTGCGATCACCGGGACGGCATTCACCGGCATTCCACCGGAGCACAATGTCATCGTTCGCAACGTGGCAGTGGGCCATTGGTTTGACGCCGGCTGGCACGCGAAACCGGACCTGTTTGATGTGCGCGACAATTTCGTGACGACAGATTTCGGGCAAGTCTCCGGTGCGGCGGAGGGTTTTCAACTGCCAGCGGACTCCCCCGCTTGGAAGCTGGGGTTCAAGGTCATCCCGTTCCGGGAGATCGGCCTCAGGAACGACCAGGACCGGCGCGGTCTTGCGCGTTACGATTGA
>DNDP01000403.1:0-241 GCA_003484235.1 Verrucomicrobiales bacterium | reverse complement strand
ACGCATCCCTGAAATGGGCGAGTTGACGTTGGAGACCAAAGCAGGCTGAGTTTGTGGCGACAAATGGCGCCGACCATCTCTGCATCACGCCCGGTTGTTCTGCTCCTCGACCTTTACGAGTGGACCGACGCCTATCCCGCGGCCAATCCCTTGCGGAACGTCACCGGCTGGTTTGCCCGGCATCTGCCCGTGGATGGCTCCATCGAACTGAAGACCGCGGGCTGCCGGCGGAGCGGCAATG
>DNDP01000364.1:32107-34166 GCA_003484235.1 Verrucomicrobiales bacterium | reverse complement strand
TGTTCGGGCACGAGAAGGGCGCTTTCACAGGCGCGCATCGGACCCGTTTGGGCAAGTTCGAGCTGGCGCATCGGGGAACTCTGTTTCTCGACGAAATCGCGGACCTCAGTCCGCACGGGCAGGTCGCGCTCCTGCGCGCCATTCAGCAGCGGGAGATTACGCGGGTGGGCGGCGAGACGACGGTACCCGTGGATGTGCGCATCATTTCGGCATCCCACCAGAGCCTGGCGGAACTGGTTCAGGAGGGACGATTCCGGGCGGATCTTTACTATCGCTTGAATCACTTCGCGATTTCGCTGCCCCCGTTGCGCGAACGGCAGGACGATCTTCAGCTGATCAGCGAAGCGATGCTTTCCCGTCTGAATGTGCAGCTGCGCCGGGAGAAGAAGGGGCTGAGTTCGCGGTTCATCGACAAACTTTCCCGGCACTCGTGGCCCGGGAATGTCCGCGAGCTGGAACATGTGATTCGTCAGGCCATCCTTCTCGAGGAGACCCCGGTGCTGGCGGGGCGCTTCTTTCACTGGGAAGGCAGGAACCGGCAAGGTCCCAGGCGCGCCGCGGAATCACCGCGCAACGTGCCCGGGGAAGTTCGCCGCCAGCGCGCCGAAGCGGCGATCGAACTCCACGCTGGAAACAAGAGCCAGGCCGCCGCCGCACTTGGTATCTCTCGGAAGACTTTGTACGCCTGGCTTCAGGAGACGCAGTAGCGTTTTGTTCCGAAGAAGGAGTTTGGAAGCTCGAATGAGCCAATGCACCTGCAGTTGGATCAACGAATCAAGTCACAGATCAGAACTGAACTGGGATCCTGAATGGCCGGCATCCCAAGTGGGGGCGGTGCAGAACAAAGCTGGAAGTCAGGACCGTGGAATTGCGAGTGAGTCCTCGTATGGAGTTGACGGTCGCCCATCACCACAACATGTGCTCGGATCTTCAGGTAGGAGTTGATTATTTCGCCGAAATCCTTCAAACGCGTGACTGGTACAATGGTGCGCTTCGCCTATGAAATCCGATTCGAACGAAATCTCGCGTTGGCTCGAAGTCCTGGAGCTGGCTGACGGCGCCGAGCTGTTGTTCGAACACCTGCCCGGGTGCCTGTTCTACATCAAGGATCGCGGGGGACGGTTCGTCGCGCTGAACGAACCGCTGGCCACGCAGCTTGGAGCCGGATCCAAGAGGGACGTTCTCGGTCGCACCGATGCGGAATTTCTTCCGGAGTACCTGGTCGAGCGATACCACGAGGATGATCTCAGGGTGCTGGACCACGGCGAGGTGATCCGCGAAAAGGTGGAGCTGCTGACCAGTGCCGACGGGGTGGTCGATTGGTTTGTAACCACCAAGGTGCCGCTGAGAAACCTGCGCGGCCAGATCGTTGCGCTGGCGGGAGTGACCCGCGAATACCATGGGAGCGACGGCGGCTTCACCACCCCGGACGCGCTGGACGCGGCGCTCGAACACATCCGCGCACACTATGCAGAAGCGATTCGCATCGGGGATTTGGGGCGGCTGATGGGGCTGTCAGTCAGTGCTTTCGAGCGGAAGTTCAAGAAGCATTTCCGGATGTCACCGACCGAGTACATACGGCGCGTGCGCGTCCACGAGGCTTGCCGGAGTTTGATCCACACATCGACGCCGATCTCCGCGATTGCCCAAGAGTGCGGCTTCAGCGACCAGAGCCATTTCACGCGCGATTTTGTCCGGGTGATGCGGACGACGCCGGCGGTGTATCGTCGCGATCACGGCCTGGCGTGATCCGGTCCTCGACGCCGAAATCGTTCAAAAGATTGCGGCATCGCTTCAAGAATTCTGGCGGGACGGGAGTAGAATGGGAAACTTGATTCCATTTCCCTTTGCGGCAGTGCGGCGGGGGACCCCTATATGGCATACCTGCGATCGACAATGAAACAACATCACCGGTTCCCATTCACCATCGGCCCGAGGGCCTTCCTCGAGAAGATCAGTGCCTTTGCACTCGCATTGATGACCCTCTTCGCCTGTGTCCTCACGGGGCAGACGGCGGAATCAGAAGTCCGGCTCCCCCCGGGCGTGCCCCCCCCCCCGC
>DNDP01000364.1:31517-31796 GCA_003484235.1 Verrucomicrobiales bacterium | reverse complement strand
ATCTCGGATGAACCATTTCCCTCACTTTGAAACCGAGGTCTTTCTGCGCCACCCGGACAGGAACATCACCATTCGCAACATGGGTGACGAAGGCGATACGCCCGGCTTCCGGCCGCATCCCGGCCGCAACCAGGAACAGCAGTATGCCTTTCCCGGCGCGAAGGAGCTGCTGCCGCCGGAGTTGCAGGCACCCTCGAACCCCAGGGGTCACTTCGAAACGCCCGACCAATGGCTCACGCGGCTTGGAGCGGATACGATCATCGCCTTCTTCGGCTACAA
>DNDP01000364.1:23436-31316 GCA_003484235.1 Verrucomicrobiales bacterium | reverse complement strand
TCATCGCCTTCTTCGGCTACAATTCCTCCTTTGCCGGTCCCGGCGACGTCGGTCGCTACAAGGCGGAACTGGAAGGCTTCATCCGCCATACGCTTTCCCAGAAGTACAATGGCAATAGTGTGCCGCAGCTCGCCGTGGTTTCGCCCACGGCAGTGCAGGACCTGTCGGATCGGTTCAGCGTGCCGGACGGATCGGAAGCCAACAGGAACCTGAAACTCTACATCGAAGCAATGCGGGAGGTCGCCGGGGCCAACGGTGCGCTCTTTGTGGATGTCTTCTCGCCTTCGCAAGGGTGGAGCGCTGATCTCACGGTGGACGGCGCGCTTCTCAACGAGGCGGGCTACAAGAAGCTGGCGCCTTTGTTGGCGGACGCGCTTTTCGGCGAAGCCCGGGTCAGTGAAGACAAACGCGATGCGGTCCACGCCGCCGTGGTGGACAAGAACTTCACCTGGCTCAACGACTACAAGATCCCCAACGGTGTCCATGTGTTTGGTCGCCGTTACAATCCCTACGGTCCGGGCAACTACCCGTTCGAACTGGAGAAAACGCGCCAGATGACCGCGAACCGTGACCGGGCCATCTGGGCCGCGCTCCAAGGGCAGGCGTTTGATCTGGCGGCTGCGGATGCCGGCACGATCGAGTTGCCGCCCGTCGAAACCAACTACCGGCCAAGCAACAAGAACGGGACCGTGGAATACCTGCCCGGCGAGGTGGCCGAGACCAAGATCGAGGTGCCCGCGGGCTACCAGATCGATCTGTTCGCGTCGGAGCAGACCTTTCCCGATCTGAAGAATCCCGTGCAGATCGCGTTCGACAACAAAGGCCGGCTCTGGGTCGCCACCATGGAAAGCTACCCGCATTACCGCATCGGTGACCCGCGCCCGAAGGACAAGTTGATCATCCTGGAAGACACGGACAACAACGGCGTTGCCGACAAGCAGACCGTCTTTGCCGATGATCTGCACATTCCCATCGGCTTCGAGATTTCCCACGACGGGGTGTATGTGTCGCAAAGCGGCAGCCTGGTTCGACTGCGGGACACGGATGGCGACGACCAGCGTGACGAATACGAGCTGCTCCTGAGCGGCTTTGACGACCACGACACTCATCACGCCATTTCCGCATTCTGTGCGGACCCGAGCGGTGCCATAATCATGTGCGAGGGCCTGTTCCTGCATTCCAACACTGAGAGCGTCTACGGGCCCGAGCGGGGCAGCAACGGCGGCTTCTGGCGCTACAGTCCGCAACGCAAACACATTCTCCGCTATGCCCAGTTCTCCATCCCCAACCCCTGGGGCGTCGTGTTCGATGACTACGGGCAGGACTTCTTTCTCCACACCTCAGGGCCGAGCATGTCGTGGATGCTCCCAGGCACGGTTAAAGCCCGCTACGGCGCCAACCTCAACGCTCCCGACCTGCTGACCAGCAACAAGGTGCGTCCCACTTCGGGCATCGAGATCATTTCCAGCCGTCACTTTCCGGACGAGGTCCAGGGCGACGTTCTGATCAACAACGACATTGGTTTCCTCGGTGCCAAGCAGCACCGGTTGATCGAGGACGGCACCGGGTTCACCACGGAGTACGTGCAGGATCTGTTTGTGTCGATGGATCTGAACTTCCGCCCCGTCGATCTTGAGTTCGCACCGGACGGATCACTCTACGTAGCCGACTGGCAGAATGCGCTGATCGGCCACATGCAGCACAGCGCGCGCGATCCGATGCGCGACCACGAGCACGGCCGCATCTACCGCGTGACCTATCCCGGTCGCCCATTGGTCCAACCCGCCAGAATCGATGGCGCGACCATCGATGAACTGCTGGAGAATCTGGCGCTTCCCGAGTTCCGGACCCGCTACCGCACCCGCCGCGAGCTGCGTGAGCGCGATGGTTTAGAGGTTTCGAAGGCGGCGAGCGCCTGGGCTGCGAAGCAGAAAGACGAGCGGTTCAAACTCGAAGCACTCTGGGTGACCTGGGGCGCTGACCGGATCGATGCGAACCTTCTCGGTGAGTTGCTCGACTCGGAAGATCACCGCATCCGCGCTGCTGCCGTGCGGGTGGCCCGTTTTAATGAACACAAGCTCCCCAACCTGACCGAGGTTCTTTCCCGGGCGGCGAATGACGAACACGGCCGGGTCCGTTTGGAAGCCATCACCGCTGCCACCCATCTGCCGCGAGGCGAGGGGGCCGCTGTTCTCGCCATTGCCAAAGCGAGGGAAGTCGATTCCCACATGGCACAGAGTGTCGAGTTTGCTGCGAACGTCTTCTCGGGCAGCGCCGTCAAGGACGAGAAGCCGGAGAAAGTCGCCGCGCCGAAGCACCTCGAAGGAGCTGACGCGGTTCGATTCGTCAAGGGCGCCGAGATCTACTCGCGCGAAGCGCACTGTGTCACCTGCCATCAGCCCGACGGCAAAGGTCTGCCGGATTCCGGGTTCCCGCCCATCGCTGGAACGCAGTGGACCAATGGCGATCCCGACCGGCTAATCAAGCTGACCCTGAACGGGCTCTTTGGTCCAATCGAGGTCAGCGGCAGAAGCTATCCCGGCCAGGTCCCCATGACGCCATTCGGCTATATCCTCAACGACGAGGAAATCGCCTCCGTGCTGACCTATGTCCGCAACTCGTTCGGCAATCAGGCTTCACCGATCCAACCCGGCCACGTGAAGAGAGTCCGCGAGGAGACCAAGGACCAGTTGGGCCTCTACAGCCCCGACGAACTGCTCAAGCAGCATCCCATGAATTGAATGCGGTTGAGCGGGGTTGACTCGAGCAGGGCGTCGGATCAGAAAGCGACATGAACATCCACTCTCGACCATGAACTGGATTCCACTTCGCTCCCTCGGCGCCGCCATGGCTGTTGCGGCGGCAACCGCCCCGGCCCACGGTGAGTTTGTTCATCCGGGAGTTTCCCACACGAGGGAAAGCATCGCATTCGTCAAAGGGAAGATCGCGGCGGGCGAACAGCCGTGGACGCGGGCCTGGGAGGAGGTGAAATCGTTCCGCCGCTCCTCGTTGGAATACGAGCCCGAACCCCGCGCCCGCGTGGAACGCGGCCCCTACAACAACCCCAACCTAGGCTCGTCGGAGTTCAGCGCCGACGCCGAAGCCGCCTACCTGCACGCGGTGCAGTGGGTGTTGAGTGAGAAGGTCGCTCACGCGAAGGAGTCGGCGGAGATTCTCGATGCGTGGTCGGGCACGCTCGAGTCGATCGGCAACCACGATGCGCGACTGCTGGTGGGGATGGAGGGCTACAAGTTCTGCAATGCCGCCGAACTGCTCCGGCACACCTGGGACGGCTGGCCGGAACAGAACCAAGTTCGCTTTGAAAGGATGCTGCGCGGCATCTTCCATCCGATCATCAAGGACTTCTACCCGTCGGCAAACGGCAACTGGGATGCCTCGATGATCCAGACGATGATGGCGATGGGGGTGTTCCTTGATGATCGGGAGATGTTTGATCGTGCAAAGGACTACTACCTGACCGGCGAGGGCAACGGCGCGATTGGCAACTATTTCAAGCCGTCCGGTCAGTGTCAGGAAAGCGGGCGCGATCAGGCGCACACGCAGATGGGCCTCGATTTTCTTGCTTGCGCGGCGGAAATTGCCTGGAACCAGGGCATCGATCTCTACGGTGCGCTGGACAACCGGTTGTTGAAGGGGTTCGAGTACACGGCGAAGTACAATCTCGGATACGATGTGCCGTACGAGCCGTATCGCAGCTACGAGGGGCGCTATTTCTACAAGGAGATCTCGGATGACAGCCGCAGCCGTCTGCGGCCGATGTATGAGAAGGTTCTCAATCACTACGAGAACCGCATCGGACTGGACGCGCCCTTCACCAAACAGGCCGCCATGCGGCTTCGAGATGGGGACGATGCGCGAAGCTCCCGCCGCGGACGGCCTTCCGCTCTCGGCACGCTGATGTACTTCGGTCAGCCGCGGCAGTTTGGGAATTGAACATGATGCGAACCCTCCATGCAGTCCTGCTGGCTCTGCTGGCATTGGTCGGCACTGCGTTCAGTGCCGAACGCCCCAACGTCATTTTCGTCATGCCGGATGACATCAGTCACAACGCATTCTCCTACTACAACCCGGTTGGCCCGCGTACGCCCCATATCGACGGCCTCGCGCGGCAAAGTATCCGGTTGACGGACTTTCATGTCTCGCCAACGTGCGCGCCAACGCGGGCCTCGCTGATGACCGGTCGCTTCAATGCCGTGGCCGGCGTGTGGCACACGATCTACCAGCGCAACCAGCTGCGTGCCGACGAGATCACCATGGCCGATGTCTTCCGGCACAACGGCTACGCGACCGGCCTCTTCTTCAAGTGGCACCTGGGAGACAACTACCCGTTCCGTCCCAAGGACCGGGGGTTCGATCACGTTGCGTGGACCAAGGCCGGGGGGGTCGGGCAAACGCCGGATTACTGGGGCAACATGAACACTCGCGCCACGGTTCGGGTGAATGACGAGCTGGTGGAGATGACGGATGAGGACGACGGCATCGAGGGCGCGTTCACGACCAACTTCTTCTTCAACCGGGCGATGGAGTGGATCGAGAGCAACGTTCAGATGAGCAGTCCATTCTTTGCCTACATCCCGACGGCCACGGCCCACGACCCCCATCACTTCCCGCCTGATGCCCGCGAGGGGGTTGATGCGAAGTCGGCCACCGTGGAGAACATCGACAAGAACATGGGACGGCTCCTCAGGTTCCTCGATGAAAAGGGAATTGCCGAGAATACGATCCTCGTCTTCACCACGGACAACGGCAGTTCGACGTTTCTGCGCGGCGGCAAAGGATCAAGATACGACGGAGGCAGTCGCGTGCCCTGCTTCATCCGCTGGCCGGCGGGGGGTCTTGGTGGACCGGGCCGGGGACGGGACGTCACACCGCTCACCGCGCACATCGACTGGCTGCCGACATTCATGGACCTGCTCGGGTTCGAGGATGTGCCGGGCCGACCGGAGAAGTTGAAACTGCACGGCCAGAGCTTCAAGACCTTCCTCGATACCGATCCCGACAATGATCCGGGACCGAAGTTCAAGAATCGGGCGATCGTCATAGAGAACATGCGGACCGAGCACGCTGAGAAGTTCCGCAGCTTCTCCGTGAAGAAGGATGTCTGGAGCGGAAACGGCATCGCCCGCAAATGGCGGCTGGTGCGGGGAAGCGCGCGTGGCGATTGGGAGCTGTACGATGTGTTGCTCGACGAAGACCAGTCGGAGAATCTGATTGGCAACCCCGCTCACGCGCCCGTGATCGCCGATCTCCAGGCGGAGTACGAGAACTATTGGACGCTGGTAGCGGAGCGGTCGGACGAATACACCCGGATCATCCTGGGGCATCCCGCGGAACCGGAAACGCTGTTGACCAGCCACGATTTTCACGGCGTTTACCTGTGGAACCATGCGATTGTGGCGGAGGGGAAAACTGGCAGCGGCTTTATCGCGGTGGAGTTTGCCAAAGCGGGCACCTATCAATTTGATCTGCGTCGCTGGCCGAAGGAGATCGAGGACCAGTCAACGCTGACCACGGCTCCGGAGGGAGTCGTTTATGACGGCAGGACCGTGCCCCAGGCAATTGATATCGCCAGTGCGCGGATCAAGATCTGGAATGGCGGGAAGGTGTATGTGGATCAAAAGCGCGATGCCGAACCGGGGGCGGACGGAATCCCGTTCACGACCGGGAATCTCCCTGCCGGGCCGGCGTTCATCCAAACATGGTTTTACAACTCCGCCGGTGAACCGGAAGGCGCCGTTTACTACAATTATGCGAGACCGATGTAGTACGAGCAGATCACCCGGGGATGCAACATTTCTGAACGCGGCAAGAACAAGTATTCAACCGAGTGACAGACTCTCGTCCCGGCATCGCGCTGCCGCAGAGCGGGGTTGCCTTACCGCGTTCGCCCCGCTGCCTCGGCCTTCTCCAGGGCGCTCGCCAGTCGCCGCGTCACATCGGGATTGTTCCCGGAGACATCTGTCGTTTCGCCGGGATCCGCCTCCAGGTCGTAGAGTTCATATTCGTTCGCCTGGCCCTCACCGGAGCGCACGATCAGCTTCCAACGTCCGGAGCACACCGCGATCGCGCTGTCCTCGCCGTTGCCTTGAATGAAGACTGCCTCACGCGCTTGCGGCATTCGCTGTCCGAGCAGGATCGGCAACAGACTGATCGAGTCCTCGGCAGCGTCGTGTGGCAGTTCCTGACCGATGACATCCGCCGACGTCGCGAACAGGTCGGTCAGATTCAACGTGTAGCCTGACTTGGTTCCCGGCTTGATCTTGCCCGGCCAGCGCGCGATGAACGGGACTCGATGGCCGCCTTCGTAGGCGTCGCCCTTGCCGTCGCGCCAGGGGCCGTTGGTGACATGCCCCAGTTTCTTCGCATCTTCCTTGGCGGTCTTGAGCTTCTCACGGATGTCGCCCGAGTTGTCGGCAAGGTTCAGGTGCGTGTCCTGCGTGCCTTTGAAATCCTTCGGCGTCGATCCATTGTCGCTGGTGAATATGAACAGCGTGTTGCCTCCGAGGTTCAGTTCATCCAGCGTCTTCAGAATGGTTCCCACGTGGGAGTCCAGCTCCTGAATGTGGTCGCCAAACAAACCGGCCCTGCTCGTGCCGCGAAACTTGGCAGCCGGAGTGACGTGGGTATGAGGTGCACACGGAGTGAAGTAGAGAAAAAACGGCCTGCCGGCACTGCGGCGAATGAAGGCAACGGCCTTTTCAGTGAGCGTGGTGTCGACCTGATCTTCAACGCGCGGTTCCGCGAGGCCCTCGGGGAAGTCCCTGCCCTTCACGATTCGGTACTCCTCGCCCGGTTTCCGGCCGACGAGGTCGTGATTCTCGATGAAGGCGCGGGTCGAATCGTTGTGGTTCTGGGGCACGCCGTAGTGATAGTCGAATCCCACTTCCAACGGTCCGGTGATCGGCAGCTTGTTCCAGTCGCGACTGTAACCGAGATGCCATTTGCCAATGGCCGCGGTTGCATAGCCGTGACCCTGAAGAAACTTCGCCATGGTCAATCGATCCGGGGTCAGCCGATATCCGTTGCCCCTCTGGTGCAATCGCCACGGGGAATGGCCCGTCAACAATCCGTAGCGCGACGGCGAGCAGAGCGAGGCGGGCGAATGCGCGTCGGTGAACCGCATGCCGTCGCTGGCAAGTCGATCGATGTTGGGTGTGTGGATCCGGGTGGCACCGTAGCAACTGAGGTCTCCATACCCGAGATCGTCGGCAAAGATGACGACAATGTTTGGTTTCGACTGCCGGCTGGTTTCCGCTACAGCAAATGGCGCGGAAATCCACCCGAACAGCGCGACGAGAAGAAGCGGACGCATCGATCTGATTTTCATGACTCTGCAATCTGAGAACGATATGTCCCTTCGACCACGCCCGCGCAAGCAGGTTTTTGGAAGCGCCGAACTCGTTCAAGGAATCGCCGGATCGCTTCCAATTTCCCCGTACCTCGGGGCCTGCAAGTAGAGCGGGTGGGAATGTCAGCCAGCTTCTGCTCCGCTCCGGGTGCGGTCATTCCACCGTGACCGATTTGGCGAGGTTGCGGGGCTTGTCCACATCGCAGCCGCGCGCGACGGCGATGTGGTAGGCGAGCAGTTGCAGCGGCACGGCGGCCAGCAGCGGATTGAGGGGTTCCAGCGTGGCTGGGAGATAGATCACGTCGTCGGCCTTGGCGGCGATCTTTTCGTTGCCTTCCGTGGCAATGGCGATGATCGGCCCCTTGCGGGCCTTGATCTCCTCCAGATTGCTGAAGGTTTTGTCGTAGAGGGAATCGCTCGGAATCACGAAGACGGTGGGTGTCTTTTCGTCGATCATGGCGATCGGTCCGTGCTTCATCTCGGCAGCGGGATAGCCCTCGGCGTGGATGTA
>DNDP01000364.1:10001-23198 GCA_003484235.1 Verrucomicrobiales bacterium | reverse complement strand
ATCTCCTTGAGCTTGAGCGCTCCCTCGAGTGCGACGGGGAAGTTGTATTGGCGGCCAAGAAAGAAGAAATCCTCGCAGGCGGCGTACTTGAGCGCGATCCGCTTGATGTGCTCGTTCTGGGCGAGAATCGACTCGAGCTGTTGGGGAACTGCCTCCAGGGCATGGATCAACTCCATCCCCTGCCGTCCCGACAGCATGCGGATCCGTCCCAGCAGGACGGCCAGCAGCGTCAGGACAGTGACCTGCGAAGTGAACGCCTTGGTTGACGCCACGCCGATCTCCGGACCGGCATGCAGGTAGATGCCGCCGTCGGCCTCGCGGGCAATCGTGCTGCCCACGACGTTGCAGATGGCGAGCACCTTGTGGCCGCGACGCCGCGATTCGCGCATGCCGGCCAGGGTGTCGGCCGTTTCGCCCGACTGGGTGATGACCAGCACCAGCGTGTTCTTCTCGATGGGCGCATTTCGGTAACGGAACTCGCTGGCGTACTCGATCTCGGTGGGCAGATGGGCGAACTCCTCGATCAGATACTCGCCAATCAATGCCGCGTGCCAGCTCGTGCCGCAGGCGGGAATGACAACCCGGTCGATCGCCCGCAGCTCCGCGGTGGTCATGTTCAGCCCGCCGAACTTGGCGGTGGATTCCTCGTGGTCCACCCGGCCGCGCATCGCGTTGCGGACGGTTTGCGGCTGCTCGAAAATCTCCTTGAGCATGAAGTGGGGAAACTTCCCCTTTTCGGTGGCCTCGGCATTGTATTCGATCTGGCTGATCTGCACCCTCGCCGTGTCGGTGCCCAGGCTCTTCACGTCAAAACGCTCGGCCTCGACCGTTGCCACGTCGTAGTCGTTCAGATAGGCGACCTGCCGGGTGTGGGCGACGATCGCGCTGGCGTCGCTGGCCAGGAAATGTTCGCCGTTCCCGACTCCTACGATCAGCGGCGACCCGCGGCGGGCGCCCACCATAACCCCCTGAAGCTCGCTGCAGACAACCGCGATTCCGTAGGTGCCGATTACTTCCCGAAGTGCCTTCATCACGGCGGCGGTCAGCCGCTGGGGTCCGTCCGCACCGGCTGGTTCACTTGCGTAATGCTCGCCAATCAGGTGGGCGAGCACCTCGGTGTCGGTTTGGGATCGAAATCTGTGACCATTCCCCGTCAGGCGCTCCCGCAAAGTCTCGAAGTTTTCAATGACACCGTTGTGAACGACAGAGATCCTTCCGGATTGATCGGCATGGGGGTGCGAATTGACATCGGAGGGTTCTCCGTGAGTTGCCCAGCGGGTATGTCCGATTCCGGTGGCGCCGCGCGGAGGCTGATCATTGAGCAGTCGGGCCAGGCCCTCGACGATCTTGCCCTTCTTCTTGCGGGTGTCGAACGCGTTCCCGTCAAGAATGGTCACCCCGGCACTGTCGTAGCCGCGGTACTCGAGATGTCGCAGCCCGTCGAGGATGATCGGGGCCGCCTGTTTCCTGCCAACATAGCCGACAATGCCGCACATGAATGGGTGATTCCGGGTAAAGTTATGTCTGATTTCTTGCGCTGAACGACGCAGGACAGGTATAAGTCGTTGTCTCAGCACCAAGCAACCCGATTCTTTTTATGCCACCTTCACGTCGTCTCAGCGTCAACAGCAGCAGCGTGCTGGCCGTCATCATGGGTGGGGGACAGGGCACCCGTCTCTTCCCGCTGACGCGTGAGCGCTCCAAACCGGCGGTGCCTCTGGCGGGCAAATACCGCCTTGTCGACATCCCGATTTCCAACTGCATCAACTCCTCCTTCAAGCAGGTCTATCTGCTGACGCAGTTCAACTCGGCGTCGCTTCACCGTCACATTTCGCAGTCATACAAGTTTGATCATTTTTCGGGCGGATTCGTGGAGATCCTTGCGGCGGAACAGACGTTCACCGACAACACTTGGTACCAGGGCACGGCCGATGCCGTCCGCAAGAACCTCATTCATCTTCTCAACCGGGACTTCGAGTACCTCCTGATCCTGAGCGGTGACCAGCTCTACCGCATGGACCTGCAGGGAATCGTTGCGGAACACATCGAAAACAAGGCCGATGTCACCATTGCCACCATTCCGGTCAGCCGCAATGAGGCGGGATCGCTTGGCATCATGCGGATCAACGAGCGGCGAAAGATCACGCAGTTTGAGGAAAAGCCGAAGGACCCGGCGGTCCTGGACACGCTGAAGCTGGACCACGAAACCTGTCAGCGACTGGGTGTCCAGGGCGATTCCGAGCGCTTTCTGGCGTCGATGGGCATCTATGTGTTCAACCGGGACGTGCTGATCCGTCTGCTGGACAACACGCTGACCGATTTCGGCAAGCACATCATTCCCGGTGCCATCAATTCCAACGAGGTCTTTGCCTACATCTATCAGGGTTACTGGGAGGATATCGGAACCATCCGCTCTTTCTTCGAGGCCAACCTCGACATCGCCTCGGAGTTGCCGAAATTCAACTTTTTCGACATGAGCGCGCCAATCTACACGCGGCCGCGTTTCTTGCCCGCCTCCAAGATCAATGGAGCGGCGATCGACCATGCCGTGATCTCCGACGGCTGCATCATCAATCGCTGCCAGATCAGCCACAGCATCGTGGGAATACGGTCGCTCGTGGGCGAGGGCAGCCGCCTCCATCGCGTGATCTGCATGGGCAACGACTACTATGAGTCCCGGGAATCCATCGACGACTTCAGCGCCGCAGGCATTCCCAAGATAGGCATCGGACTGAACACGCGGATCGAGAACGCGATCATCGACAAGAATGCGCGGATTGGCGACAACGTGGTCATCAGCGCCGAGGGCAAGCCCGAAAACGCCGATCACCCCCTCTATTTCGTGCGCGACGGAATTGTCATCATTCCCAAGGCGGGTGTGGTGCCGCACAACACCGTGATCTAGGGAGTTTTTCACCGAATTCTTACGGCCGCCCACGCCAGCACAGACCCGTGCGCTCCGCAACCACCCAACTTTGGAAGGCCATGCGGCCCGGCAGGAGCCTTTTCCTGCTGGCCGGGCCGTGTGTCATTGAAGACGAGGAGATCTGTCTGGAGGTGGCGCGGCACCTCAAGCGGGTCTGTGCCCGTTTGGAGATTCCCTATGTTTTCAAAGCCAGTTTCGACAAGGCGAACCGCACCTCCGGCAAATCCTTCCGCGGACCAGGGATCGCCGATGGATTGGCGGCGCTCGAACGCATCCGGTCCAAAACCGGCCTTCCGATCGTGACGGACATTCACGATGTCGCCCAGGCGAGAATCGCCGGTGAAGTGGTGGATGTACTCCAGATCCCCGCTTTTCTGTGTCGGCAGACCGATCTGATCGAAGCGGCGGTCACTACCGGCAAGATTGTGAACATCAAGAAAGGACAGTTTCTTTCGCCGCGCGAAATGGGGCCCGTGGTGGCGAAAGCGCGCGAGGCGGGTGGCAGAAGGCTGCTGCTGACCGAGCGCGGCACGACCTTTGGCTACAACAATCTCGTCGCCGACATGCGTTCGATTCCGATCATGAAGCAAACCGGCTGTCCCGTGGTGTTCGATGCCACGCACTCCGTCCAGTTGCCCGGCGGCGGCGGTGACAAGTCGTCCGGCCAGCGTGAGTTTGCGCCCGTACTTGCGGCCGCAGCGGTTGCCGCGGGGGTGGATGGGCTGTTCATCGAGACCCACCCGGAGCCGGGCAAGGCGCTGAGCGATGGACCCAACATGATTCCACTAAAGGAAATGGCTGCGCTGCTGACGCGACTGCAGCGCCTCAGGTCGGCGTCCCGCTGAAGTAACGAGATCCGAAACCGGCTTTTCGCTTCAATTGAGCGTCGTTTTCCGGCACCCTTCTTTCATGTCATTGCTTGAAATCATCGCCGTTTCGGCAGCGGTGATTTTCACAGTGGCCACCTTCTTCTTCGCGCTTGCCGAAACGGCACTCCTTTCCCTTGGCGACTGGCGGCTCCGGCAGATGGCCGACGATTCGCGGCCGGCGGCGGAGAGGGTCCGGGCCCTGCTTCGTGAGCCGGCAGAACTCGTGGCCACGCTCGCTTTCGGGACCACCACCGCCAATGCGCTGCTGGTGACCGTGGTTCTGCTGCTTGCCCTGCATGGTCAGTGGTTGAATTTCGTGGTGCTGCTGACTCTCCTGCCTGCCGTGCTGATCGGCTGCGAGGTCGTTCCCAAGACGCTGGCGGTTCGCTCTCCCGACAGGTGGGCCTTGCGCGTATCCGGTCCGGTCCGGGTGTTTCATGTCATTACTTCGCCCCTGCGTCGCGTCGCCGGGGCGGTCACGCGCCATCTGGTGGTGCGCCTGGTGCCGGCCGGCATCCGGCCCAACCGCGAGATGACGGACGAGGAGTACGAGGAATTGATCGAACTGGCTTTCCAACACGGCACCATAGCCCGCAGGGAAAAGGACATCATCCTGGAGATCATCCGGCTCGACCGGCGCACCGTACGGGACGTCATGCGCCCACGCTCACAGATGATTGCCATTTCCGACGACCTGTCGGTTCCGGAGATGCTCGCGGCGGCGCGCAAACACCGGCACCGGCGGCTTCCAATGTATGATGAGTCGCCGGACACCATCGTGGGCATCCTCAACGCCCGCAAACTCCTGCTCAATCCGGACGTGGACCTTTCCGAGGTCATCGAATTCCCCTCGTTTGTTCCGGAAACGATGAACCTGCTCAAGTTGCTGCAGAGCTTTCAACGGCAGAAGCGAGGCGTGGCGGTGGTGCTGGACGAATACGGCGGCACGGCCGGACTGGTTACGATGACCGACATTCTAAACGAACTCGTCGGTGAAATTCGCGAGGAGGGCGAGGAAGCCACCTTCCGGCTGGAACAGCTGGGTCCCGGTCGGTGGCGGGTGGCCGGCACCTTGAAGGTCGAGGATTTTCGAGAAGTTCACCCGGCACTGAGGGAGCATCCCGAAATCGACACCATGGGAGGGTTGCTGATCAGCCGGCTGCAGATCGTACCGCTGGCCGGGCAGAGTGCCACGGTGGATGGATTGCGCCTGACTGCCGAGGAGGTGGATGAGCGGCGTGTGCGGGTGCTTCGAGTGGAGACCGCCCAGGTTCAGCGCAGCAACGCAGGAGTCGCCGCGTGAGCGAGTTGTTGACCATCCTGGTGGTTGCTCTGGCCATGGCCTCGTCCTTCCTGTTTTCCGGAATGGAGGCGGGGTTGTTCGCGCTCAGCCGGGTGCGCATCCGTCAGCTGATGCGCAACGGCAACCGCAGGGCGCGGACCCTGTACGGCTACTTGGAGGCGCCCGAGCCGTTTCTGTGGACTATCCTCATCGGCAACACGATCGCCAATTTCCTGCTCGTCGCCCTGCTGGTGGTGACGCTGTTTGAACTGCTGCCGACGCGTCCGGTGGCCTTCGGACTGGTGCTGGTGGTGATCATGTTCGCCTACTACCTCTGCCTCGATCTCCTGCCCAAGACCCTGTTCCGCCGGTTTCCCAATCGGATGTGCCTGCTGATGGTGGAACCCTTCCGTTGGCTCGCGTTTCTGCACGTTCCCGTGGTCACGCCCATGGCCTGGCTGGCGCGGCTGCTGTCGCCGAGGAACACGGGCGGCCAGAATTTCTTCGGCAACCGGGAGGAACTTCGGGCACTGATGGAAGATTCACAGAACCCCCTGACCACGGAGGAAAGGACGCTCGTGAACCGCATCCTCAAGCTGCAGAAGCTGACGGTGCAACGCGTGGCAGTACCCTGGGACAAGGTCTCGCGCACCACCGTGGACACGCCCGCCGTGGCCGTGCGCAAGCTGCTGGCCGACCGTGGACAGTCGCGGATGCCCGTGACATCGGCCGACGGGCGGCGAGTGGTGGGAGTGGTGACCGTGAAGACACTTCTGTTCCGGGAGCATCTGGATCCGGAAGAATCGGTGGAATCGTTCATGACGCCCGCGCTCTTTCTCGATCCAGGGACCCGCTTGGAGGAGGCGTTGAAGCAGTTTCAGCAGGGAGGGCACCGCCAGGCCGTTCTATTGGATTCCGCGCGGCATCCGGTGGGCATTGTCAGCCTCACCGACGTGCTGAAGGTGATGTTCGGGGAGGTGACCTGGTAATGAGCGCAGCCTACGTGGGTGAATTCATCGTCGGCACATTCCTGGTGCTGTTTTTGGTGCTCCTGAACGGCTTTTTCGTCGCCGCGGAGTTTGCCATCGTCAAGATCCGGGATACCCAGCTCACCGGGTTGGTGAAGAAGGGCAATCGTCGGGCCCGCATCGCCCAGCACCTGCTGCACAATCTGGATGCCGCGCTCAGCGCCACCCAGTTGGGCATCACGCTCGCCAGCCTCGGGCTCGGCTGGTTTGCCGAACCGATTTTCGCGCGCCTGCTGGATCCTCTCATGACCCTCGTGGGCATGGAATCGGAGCATCTGAGGCACACGGTATCCTTCGCGATCGGGTTTTCCGTAATCACCTTTCTCCATATCGTGGCCGGAGAACTTGCGCCAAAGTCGTTGGCCATTCAGAAGCCGCTGCCCACGACGCTTTGGATTGCCGCGCCGTTGAAATGGTTTTACTACCTCTCGTATCCGTTCATCTGGGCCTTGAACAACACGGCCCTTTATCTCCTCCGTTCGCTCGGAATCCAGCCCGCCAGTGAATCGGAATTGGTGCATTCCAAGGAGGAGCTGCGGCTGTTGATTTCCCATCCGCCCCGCACCGGGGACGACAGCAGTTTTGGTCGCGGCCTCGTCCTGAACGCCTTTGACCTTGGCGAACGCATGGCCCGCGAGGTGATGCGCCCGCGGCAGGAAATCGTCGGTTTGAGCACCTCGGCGTCGATTTCGGAATGTGTCGAGATCGCCCGACAGAGCCGGTTTTCCAGATTCCCGCTGTGTGAGCACGGAGATCTCGACCGCACTCTGGGGGTTGTGCACATCAAGGACCTTTTCTCGCTGCAGAACAAGGCGCAGTCCGGCGCAGATCTGTCGCGGGTTGCGCACCGGCTAATCTACATTCCTGAAACCGCCCGGCTGGAGCGGGTGCTGCAGTTCTTTCTGGAGCGAAAGACTCACTTTGCGATCGTGGTGGACGAATACGGAGGAACCGTTGGAATGGTCACCTTGGAGAACGTTCTCGAGGAACTTGTCGGCCAGATTCAGGACGAGTTTGACCAGGAGAAACCGCTGGCTCAGGAACTCGGCGATGGGGTGTGGGAACTCGATGGCTCATTGCCTCTTCATGAGCTTGCGGAGCTGACGTCGGAGTTCATCTACAGCGAAGGCATCAGCACCACCAGCGGCTGGGTCACGGAACGGCTGGGAGGATTCGCCAAGGTGGGCGACGTCGTTCCATTGGAACGCCATGAAATCAGGGTGCAGTCCATGGACGGGTTGCGGGTGGCCCGGGTCAAAGTCTCGCGAGTCGTCGATCCGGGACGGTCCGCCTGACCGGCCTGCCGTTTCAGCCATCAAAACGCAAAATGAAGCGGCGTCGAGTTCCGGGAAAGTATTCCGAATCAATCGGCGCGGATTGGCCGGGAGGAGGTGACGCCGTTCCTGTCAGATTTTCGGTGTTTTCCAGCGGGAGCCTAAAAGAATCTTCGGGTTACGAATTTCGCATTCTCCACGACAATACGATGTTAAAGTGCTGATAATCAGAATATTAATTGTTCAATGCAGGCGTTGAATGCCCCAAATTGTCTCCCCCAAAAGGGGGATGGTCGCTTCTTGAGAAAACCGGTCTAGTTGTGTCGTGAAAACCAAATGGTTTCACAAGTGATACGGTTGGTTGGCGATAGATTCGTGGGGAGGGGCTGTTACTGGCCCATTAACGAAAGTGCCGCCTCCTGCTGTGGGGCAGGGGGCGGCGCTGTTTTTCAGGGGAGAACGACGTGGAGATGCGCGAACAAACTATTGAAAACCAGCCATTGGCGCTGGTCGCCGAGTCCAACAATTCGTTGCGACGGCTGATTTCCACAATTCTGCGACACCAGGGTTTTTCTGTCGTTGAAGCCAGAACAGCCGAAGAGGCAGGCGAACTGTTCACGGACTCTCCGGACCCGATTGGGTTGCTCCTTGCCGACTACGACATCGCCGAAAACGCGGGTGGCCTCAAACTGGCGCTCCAACTTCAAAAACGCTTCTCGGGACTCCACGCGCTTCTGTTCGGCACGTTTGCCCCCTCGGAGACGGAACTGGTGCTAATTCGACAGTCCGGAATGGATTTCCTTTCGCTGCCGTTCTCCTTTGGCCGGCTGAGCCAGACACTGGAACGAATGCGTGCGAAAATTGTCCCTGGCGGACTGCTTACTTTGAAATTGGAAGTGCCTCGCCCTCTGGAACCGTCCGGTTCCCGATGCTAGTGCTCCGGCTCCTGCCACAATTCCTTCTCGCCGAACCCCGCCCCGGCTCGTCAGTGTCCTTTCATGTCTGACGGATTAAATGCCAAACTACCCGGACCTCTGCTACGGCGTCTGAAGAGCATGGGACAGTTGTTGCCGCCCACGTTGATGATTGGAAAACAGGGGCTGAGTCCCGAGTTCATGCGAAGCCTTGATGCCGAGCTCGAGGGGCGCGAACTGGTCAAGATCAAGTTCACCGCCTTCAAGGCCGAGAAAAAGGAGCTGGTCAAGAAACTGGCGTTGGATTCCAGCAGCCATCTGGTGATGCGGGTCGGGAACGTAGCCGTCCTCTATCGGCAGAATTCCGACGCGGCGAAGCGAAGGATCAGCGGGTGACACGTGTCCTGAGCCATCGGGCCGCGGTGGCCACAGCCGGCATCTCAGAATGCGTCCCTGGCAGCTGCAACGTCTTTTGCAATCTGCTGCGCGAGAGACTCGACTGAATCAAACCGCTGTTCATCCCTCAGCCGTCGGAGAAACTGCAGGCTTAGCTTCTGACCATACAACGAACCGGAGTAATCGAGCAGGTGGACCTCGACCCGAAGGTCCGGAGCATGGTCGGAAACTGTTGGCCGACGGCCGATGTTGACGACGCCGCGTAACGGCGTCCCGCGGTGAAAGGCATGCACCGCATAGACACCGGTCGGCGGCGTGACCAGTCCGTTGACGGCGAGGTTTGCGGTTGGAAAACCTATCCTGGTTCCCAGCTGATCGCCCCGCACCACGGTGCCCGTGAGTGTGTAGTCGCGCCCCAGCATCTGGCTCGCGGCATCCAGATCGCCGTTTTGGATGAACTCTCGAATGCGGGTGCTGCTCACCACCTGTCCATCGAGGGAGACGGCCGCCAATCCATGCGTCCGGAATCCCATTTCGGCTCCCATCGATTCGAGCAGGCTGACGTCACCCTGGCGCTTGTGACCAAACGTGAACTCGCGGCCGACGCAGACAGCCCGGATGTTTCCAAACCCGGCAGCGAGCGCGCCGATGAAGTCGCGTGCAGGCTGGCGGCTAAGTTCGACGTCGAAAGGAATCACGAGGGTTGCCTCCACGCCGAGTCGATCCATCGCCCCCAGTTTCTCTTCAAGCGAATGGATTGCCGGCGGCACTGCGTGAGGCGCCACGACGTGATTGGGATGCCGGTCAAAAGTCACCACTACGGATGCCGCTTCGAGATGGCTGGCATCGTGAATGGCCTGCCGGATCACCTGCTGGTGCCCCAGATGCACCCCGTCGAAAACTCCGATCGCCAGACACACCCGGCGAGGCGCGTGGGGCAGGTCCCTGGCCTGGGTCAAAATCTTCATTTGCCAGGCGTGGCGGCGAGCATCGACGCCAGTTTCAGCATGGGAACCACTCTGTCCTGAACCGTCGAACTGTCCAAACAGAGCAGGTCCTCGAAGGGCACCGCGTCCTCCACATTCAATACGCCGGACTGGGTCCGCCGAAGATGGAGAAGATGGGCGCCACAGCCCAGTTTTTCCCCCAAGTCATGCGCGAGCGATCGAACATAGGTGCCCTTCGTGCAGGCCACGCGGAAGATGGCGTCCGGTTCCGAGTACTCGCTGAAGGCAAAGCTGTAGACATGGATGAAGCGGGGCTCGCGTTCGATCTCAACACCCTTGCGGGCCAGCTTGTAGAGCGGAACGCCGTCTTTCTTGATCGCCGATACCATGGGTGGGGTCTGCATCTGGTCGCCCACGAACTCTGTTGCCACTTTGTTCAGCTGGCTGATCGTGAGCGGGGGCACCGGACGGTCTTGGGTGACCTCACCGTCCTTGTCGTAACTGTTGGTGGTGATGCCGAGCCGCATGGTACCCACGTAAACCTTGTCGGTGCCCATCAACCGTTCCGACAATTTGGTGCCGCGGCCGAGCAGCAGAATCAGCAAGCCGGTTGCATTCGGGTCAAGCGTGCCGGCATGCCCGACCTTCTTGAGGCGGAACTGGTCCCGCACCGCGTCAACCACGTCGTGCGAGGTTGGACCGGCCGGCTTGTCCACGAGCAGTGCTCCATCCCAGGGTCCGAATGCTTCCATGCTCATGTGGGGATGCTGGCCAGCGCATCCTTGATCGCGGCAAGGACCCGTTTTTGGACGGTGTCCGGGGGGCCTTCGATGCGTGCGCCCGCCGCCGCCTTGTGCCCGCCGCCGCCGAACTGCTGGGCCACCTGGTTGACGTTCACGGCCTCGCTTTTCGAGCGAAGGCTGATGCGGGTGATCTCGGGTTCCACCTCCTCGAACACGCACGCCACAACCACCGTTTCTATGGCTCGTATGTGGTCGATCAGGCCTTCGGTGTCCTCGACCGTGGCGCCCGTCCGTTCGTAGTCCGCCTTGCGCAGCCAGAAAAAGCCGATCTGATTCGAATGCTGCAGGCGAAAGCTGTTGAACACGTGACCCAGCAGTTTGACGCGCGACAGCGGATAGGAGTTGTAGACCTGATTGCTGATCGTTGCCAGGTTGGCGCCCCGTTTCACGAGGTCAGCGGCCACGTGGTAGGTCGATGGCCGGGTGGTCGGATACTGAAACGATCCGGTGTCGGTGGAAATGGCCGTGAACAGGCAGTCGGCAATGTGCTGGGTGATGGTCCAGTTGCCCTCCTTGAGCAGCCGGTAGATCAGGGTTCCGCAGGCCGGCTCACGCGCGTTGACCCAGTTGATGTCGCCAAAGCGGGTGTTGCTGGCGTGGTGGTCGATGTTGATCAGGATCTGCCGTTCGGCGATGAACTCCCGGATCGTGCCCAGCCGCTCGAAGCTGGCGGAGTCGGTGGAGATCACCGCATCGAAGGTCCGTCCCGGCCGCGGCCGCTCGAAGATCTGGTCCGAATCGAGGAACTTCAGCTTGGGTGGAACCGGATCCTGATTCCAGCACACGACATCCTTCCCGGCATTGATCAGGCCCAGCGCCAGCGCCAGCTGCGAACCGATGCAGTCTCCGTCCGGTCGCATGTGACCCACGACGCAAATGCGGTTCATGGGTTTGAGGCTGTCGATGATCTTGCGGATGATGCGGGGGGTCTGCTTCATTCCTGCGGGAGGTCTTTTTCGATTTCGTCGAGGATGCGCAGAACGCGGTCCCCTTCGGCCACGGAATCATCCACCTTGAAGCGGAGCCGCGGAGTGTACTTGAGGACCACGCCCTTGCTGAGCTGGCCGCGGATGCGGGGCTGGAGCTGGTGCAGCAGCTTTTCGGTGTGCTTCTTTTGCTCGGTGGAACCGAGGATCCCGACAAAGACGGTGGCAGATTTGAGATCGTTCGAGAGAATCACGTCGTGAACCGACACCAATCCGGCCGTCTCGACCGGGATTTCCCGCCGCAGAATCTCCCCGATCTCCCGCTTGAGAAGCTCGCGGACGCGGAATTGTCGTAAATTCGGCATCTTTGTCTGGCCGTCGGGCGCCGCTGGTGGAATGGCCGGGCAGCTTCCGTGAATCAGAGCTTCTGCGCCTCTTTCTCCACCGAATAGCACTCGATCATGTCACCCGGTTCGAAGTCGTCGAAGCCGTCGATCCGGATGCCGCACTCCATGCCGGCGCGGACCTCGTTCACTTCGTCCTGGAACCGGCGCAGCGACTGAATGACGCCTTCGTAGACCAGGTTCTGGCGGCGCTGGATGCGCACCTTTCCGCGCGCGATGCGGCCATTGACAACCATGCAGCCGGCCACGGCCCCGCCTTTGGAAAGTTCGAACACACGCCGCACCTCCGCCGCACCCGTTACCACCTCCTTGTAGATCGGGTCGAGCAGTCCGGCCATGGCGTCCTTCACCTGGTCGATCAGCTCGTAGATGATGGCGTAGAGCTTGATCTGCACACCCTCGCGCTTGGCCGCTTCCGCGACGCCGTTGTCGATGCGGGTGTGAAATCCGAGAATGATCGCCGATGAGGCCGAGGCCAGATTGACATCGCTTTCAGTGATCGTGCCCACCGCAGAGTGGATGACTTCGAGCGTGACCTTCTCCGAGTCCACCTTTTTCAGGGCATCCACGATGGCTTCGACGGAACCCTGGGTGTCGGCCTTGACGACCACCTTGAGGACCTTGGCGGCGTTCTCCTCCAGCGTGGCGAACAGGTTTTCCAGCGTGACCTTCGACCTGGCTTCGAGCCCCTGTGCCTTGGCCTCGAGTTCGCGTTTTTCGGCCAGCTCTCGGGCGGCTTTCTCGTTCTCCACGACGTTGAACTGGAGTCCGGCCTCCGGCACGCCGTTCAAGCCAAGCACCTTCACGGCTACGGACGGGCCCGCCTCCTTCAACCGCTGGCCTTCCTCGTTGATCAGCGCCCGGACCTTGCCCATGTAGTGGTCGCAGATGATCACGTCGCTGACGCGAAGCGTGCCCTTCCGCACCAGCACGGTCGCGGTCGGTCCGCCGGGTTCGAGCCCGGATTCGATGACGTTGCCCACCGCGCGCCGTTTGGAGTTTGCCTTCAGTTCCAGCAGGTCCGCCTGAAGGAGGATCAGTTCGAGCAGCTTGTCGATGCCCTGCTTCTGCAGCGCGGAGACTTCCACAAAAATCGTGTCGCCACCCCAGTCGTCCGGCACCAGCCCCTTTTCCTGGAGCTGCTGGCGCACCTTCATCGCATTGGCGGCCGGGTGGTCGCACTTGTTGATTGCGACAATGATGGGCACCTTCGCGGCCTGCGCATGGCTCAATGCCTCCAGGGTTTGGGGCATGACACCGTCGTTGGCCGCCACGACGAGGATCACGATGTCGGTGACATTGGCGCCCCGTGCGCGCATGGCGCTGAAGGCGGCATGACCTGGCGTGTCGAGGAAGGTGATCTGCTGGAGTTCTCCCTTACGCTCGGGATGAGGAAAGGCGATGGTATAGGCGCCGATGTGCTGGGTG
>DNDP01000364.1:5705-9823 GCA_003484235.1 Verrucomicrobiales bacterium | reverse complement strand
CGTGGTCGACGTGACCCATGATGGTCACCACCGGCGCGCGTGGCTGCAGTTCCTCTGGCTTGTCCTCAATATCGAGTTCGACTTCCTTCCGCTGCGGCAAAACCACGTGGGTTTCCTTCGAGCGCTTCTCCACCTCGAACTTGAAGCCGTACTTCGCACAAACCTTTTTGGCGATGGCATCGTCCACCGCCTGATTGACATTGGCGAACACTCCCAGCTCCATCAGGTCCGCGATCAGCTTGAACGGCTTGATGGACATCTTGTCCGCCAGATCGCGGACGATGACGGGTGGTTTGAGGGAAATGATTGTTGCATCCTCCGGCAGGACGATTCGTTCCTGCGTGGGCGCACCATTCTTCGGCTTGGCCTGAGCGCCGCCCGTACTGCGCCCCTGCTGGCGTGAATCGCGCTCGCGCTCGCGGCCCCGGCCCCGTTGGTCGTCCCGCGAACGCGGTGCTTCGGCGCGGGCCGGCTGCTTGCGAAGCTCCTTTTCCGCCCCCCGCGGTCCCGGCCGGGGACTGCGCGGACCCAGATCGATGAAACCCACCTTTTCGCCCAGCGCGGGTTTGGCGGGCGGTTCCGGTTCCTCTTCCTTCTCCACTTCGGGGGCCTCGACCTGGTCAACCCCGCCATCATCGTCCGCAGCCTCGGTGTCCGTTTCCGCTGCGTCATTGACCGCGGCGCCGGCTTCGGCATCTTCCGCGGTGGGTTCGGCCACTTCTTCGGGCTCGGCGGCGGCGGTGGCTTCTTCGGATTGCGTCTCCGGCTCGGGGGCGGGCTCCTCCGCGGGTTCAGGGGCGGTGACGATCTTGATGGCTGGCTCGGCGACCGCGGTGACTGCGGGTTCTTCCGCCGCTTCGGCCGGTCTGCCTCCGGAAATCTGCTCGATCAGATATTCGGCGGTGATCTTGTCGAGGGAGCTGGAGGGGACGCGCGCGTTGGATATGCCAAGTTCCTTGGCCTTAATCAGAACGTCTTTGCTGGGAACGTTCAGCTGCTTGGCAATATCGTAAATGCGAACGGGCATAAAAATTCTTCTTCGGCCGGATATGGGTCGCTGCACTCATGAGTCAGGCAGCGAGCGGGTTGAATTCCGGCATCATGATCCGATCATGCTACTGATGTTTCACCGACTTTGAGGGTTCGTCGTGCGGCTTCGGCGCGGGCAGCCTCAAGAACCGAGTTGGCGGCGTCGCCAATCGAAGGGATCTCGGCCAGATCCTCCTCCTCGGCCTGGAGCAGGTCTTCCAAGGAGGTCAGACCGCTGTGCACCAGCACGTCGGCCTGTTCACGGGTGATTCCCTGAATGGCGGCGACGGCTTCAATGGCCTGGGTCACTTTCTCGTCAAATCCGATGGTGGTCACCTCTTCGGCCACAATGTCCACCTGCCAACCGGTCAACTTGGCCGTCAGTCTGGCGTTCTGGCCGCGCTTTCCGATGGCCAGTGACAATTGATCCTCGCTGACGATGACTTTGACGCGGTGGCCTTCTTCGTTGATCTCGAAGTTCTTGAGCTTGGCGGGCGAGAGTGCGTTGGTCACAAACTGGCGGACATCGGGATCCCATTTGATGATGTCCACCTTTTCGTTGTTGAGCTCGCGGACGATGTTCTTCACGCGCTGGCCTCTGAGACCGACGCAGGCGCCCACCGGGTCCACCTTCTCGTCCCGGGTATACACCGCCAGTTTCGTGCGGAAACCGGGTTCGCGGGCGATGCCGCGGATTTCGATCGTGCCGTCGTTGATCTCCGAGACCTCGAGTCGGAACAGTTTGATGACAAACTGCGGGTCCGCCCGGGAGAGAATGATCTCCGGACCGTTCGGGTCGACGGCCTTGACGAAGCAACGGATCCGTTCGCCAATCTGGTATTCCTCGGTGGGCACGCGCTCGCGATTGGGCATGAGCGCCTCGTACTTGCCCAGGTCCACGATCACGTCCGAGCGGTCAAACCGCCGGACGATGCCGCTTACAATGTCACCGACACGGTCCTTGAATTCCTCGAAGATCAGCTTCTTTTCAGCCTTGCGAATGTGGGTGAGCAGCGCCTGTTTGGCGTATTGCGAGGCAATGCGTCCAAAGCCGGTGGGGGTCACCTCCACCTCGATCTCGTCACCCACCTTGGCATCGGGGTTGATGCGGCGGGCGTCGAACTGGGAAATCTGGTCGTGTTTGGAAATCACCCGCTCGGCGACAATCAGGCGGGCAAAGGCCCGGATTTCCCCGGATTCCGGATCGATATTGCAGCGGAGGTCACGGGCAGCACCCACCGCCTTCTTGGCGGCCGACAGCAACGCTTCCTCAACAGCAGCCACGAGAATCTCGCGGCTGATGCCTTTCTCGCGTTCCCAGTAATCCAGGACGGCTAAAAAATCGGCGTTCATAGTCTTTGCTTGGTCGGCGAAATCTGGAGAACAAAAAAGTCGGTAGCTTCAATTACCGACTTGCTCTGCTGGATTGCCAGCCGACTGTTCCGTTTGTCGGGCGCTAAAATAGAAACGGTGACCGGGACCGTCAAGGCGCAATTCCGGCGCGGGAGAGCGGCGTCCTTCGCAGAACAAACACAACCTGACTGTGGCGCACCTCCGCGCTAACGGCCATGCCGGCAATGCATTCGGCAAGGAGATCCTCAAATACCCGGCGCGACCTGGCCCGATAGTCGAATCCGACCAGCGCTGAAAGCATTTGCTGCCAGGGGTTTTTCAGCGCCATCGGGAATACCATTCGCACGTGGCCTGACGCGAGTAGGGTTGCCTGTTGGATCCCGGCCAGCAACCGACGCAGTTCATCGAGTGCGAAGAAATCGGCGAATCCATTGCAGGTGATGATCAGATCCTCCGTCTGTGACAAATCGTCCCGGAATCGGGCCGAGTCCAGATAGTCGAAGATCGATGCGTTGCGACGCCGAAAACGGGCTTGGGCGTTCTTGGGAAGCAGAGCACAGGCGAGCTCCTCATTGTGCCGTAGCCAGACCTTGTCCACGTCCACGTTGATCAATCGATACGAAGGTAGTGAGTGGCCAAGAGATTCAAGCCGGCACAACTGGCGGGCTACATCGAGGCTGTCAAATCCGGCCCCGGAACCGATGTCCCAAAAAGTTATCTGCGAAGTGCCGCGATCAAGCGACTCCGACAGGGATTCACGGACAAACTGAACCACTTTGTTTCTGCGCCAGTTCAAAGGGGGCCCACCGGTTTTCAGAAATCGTCGGTCGAGGACCCTGCCGATACCGGCTCCCTCCGGTTGCCCCAACAGGGAATAGAACGTCACCTCTTCCTTGCCCACGCGATGAGCGAGTATCCGCGCGAACGGGCTGTTGCGAACCATGAACCTGCCAACAGCCGTCAACGGCTTGGACAACGGGGGCAGATCTGCCGCGGCATAGGAAGTCAGCGGGATAATCCGGCCGTCGTTGTCAAGGATGCCAAATCGCTGGTCGTTCTTTCGCAGCCTGTCCCACATCGACGGCTCGAGCGAGTTGATCGAACGTAATTGGCTGCCGATCGAACTTTCAGGGGCCAGAGGGGTGCTTGCAGTGAGGCAGGCCTGCGAATTCATGGGCTGCCTGTCTAGCGCCTCGGGGGGTACATTGCCCAGCAAAATGCCACGGGACAAACGCACAGGTTCACTGCCGGATTGTTAACTGCTCTAGTCAAAAATGGTTCGTGTGCTCTTGCGTCGGAATCAATTTGTGGGGTGTCCCTGCTCGGACGCCACAATTTGTGGGGTATATGTGTTGATATCCTGCAGAAGGTTTGTTAGACGAGAGTCCCGAAATTCGACCATCTCACTTGAAGTTGTATTGCCACACGCACTTGACGCGGACGGGAACGCTGGCCGCCGTTCCAATTCGTTCGCGGCCGTCTGGTCGAATCCGGCACAGCTGTGTTCTGACTGTCCCCAGCTGCGCGATTCATGGTGAACAAGCCCGCTGATGCGTCTTAACCCTCACATTCGCCATGCCACGGGTCTTCCCGTGCGTCGGGTGGTCATCACCGGATTGGGGGTCTTGGCTCCAAATGGAAACGATCTCGCCAGCTTTTGGGAGTCGATAGTAGCCGGCCGGAGCGCAGCGGGCCTGGTCACCCAGTTTGATACCGACGAATTCGCGAGCAAGATC
>DNDP01000364.1:5126-5534 GCA_003484235.1 Verrucomicrobiales bacterium | reverse complement strand
GGACGAATTCGCCAGCAAGATCGCCGCGGAGGTCAAGGGGTTTGACTGGAGCCGCTATTTCGATCCGAAACGGCTCAAGCGCTACGACAAGACGATTCGCTACGGAGTCGCGGCCGCGCGGATGGCGATTGAAGATTCCGGCATCGGCCTGGACGCATTGGACCCGGACCGCAAGGGCATCGTGGAAGGAACGACCGTCAGCGGACTGGAGACCGTTTTTAGGACCCATGCCAGCTACCTGGCTGATGGTCCCGGCGTGGTGAATCCCATCAGCGTCGTCAACGGCTACTGCGGGGAAGGGAGCAGCGTGCTGGCACTGGAACTGGGAATGCACGCCCATGCCGTCACCTATTGCTCGGGATGTTGTTCGAGCAATGATGCCATCGGCTACGCCGCACAGATGATCCA
>DNDP01000364.1:4663-4883 GCA_003484235.1 Verrucomicrobiales bacterium | reverse complement strand
CTCGACGAGGTGGACGTCATGGTGGCCGGGGGGGCAGACGCCAACATCTCCCGGCCGTTGTGGACCAGCTTCAACTCGCTCCGCGTCATGACCCGCAATCTCGACGATCCCACGCGGGCGATGCGGCCTTTCGATTCTCGCCGGGATGGGTTTGTGCTCGGCGAAGGAGCGGCGTTTCTCGTTCTGGAAGATTTGTCCCATGCGCTGAATCGTGGCGCAC
>DNDP01000364.1:4262-4419 GCA_003484235.1 Verrucomicrobiales bacterium | reverse complement strand
TCTATGCGGAGGTGTTGGGACACGGCCGGAGCTGCGAAGCTTTTCACCTCGTGGATCTGCACCCCGAGGGCGTTGGCGCGGGCAAGGCGATTGAAAAAGCGCTGCGGCGGGCGCGGCTGACCCCCGACGAGGGGGACTACGTCAACGCTCACGGCAC
>DNDP01000364.1:2437-4031 GCA_003484235.1 Verrucomicrobiales bacterium | reverse complement strand
ACTACGTCAACGCTCACGGCACGGCCACCAAGACGAACGATCCGATTGAAACTCGGGCCATTCGCAGGGTGTTTGGCCCGGCGGCCCGGCGGGTGGCCGTCAGTTCCACCAAACCGGTCACCGGCCACCTGATGGGGGCTGCCGGCTCCGTCGAATCGGCAATCTGCGCCCTTGCCATCCGGCATCAGATAATCCCACCTACAATCAATCTCGACAAACCGGACGCGGGCTGTGATCTGGACTATGTCCCTTGGGAAGCCCGTCCCTACCCGGTGGATGTCACCCTCAACCTGAGCGCCGGCTTCGGCGGGAAGAACTCCTGCCTCGTCCTGGGAAGACTGGACGAGGGGCGGCTATGAAGTTTGGCGACGTCAACCGTTTCTACGAGATCACCTGCCTGGTTGCGGGACTGTTCCATCTCGTTCTGACGGTCTTCGTCCTGTCGCGCGATCCCCGCTCCAAAATCAACCGGGTCTACTGCCTCTGGGGATTCGCCTTGGTGGTGTGGAACCTGAGCGCCTTCATCAAGCTCCGTCCGGGGATGGAGCAACATCAGGAGTTCTGGGTTCGAATGGTGCACCTGGGGCTGGTGTTCCTGCCAATCGGCATATTCCACCTCTGTCTGCTCATCTCCGATGTCCGGCAGCGGCGGATGCTGCCGATCCTCTACGCGATTCACATTGGTCTCGGCTTCTCGGTGCTGTTCACCGACTGGTATGTCAGCGGCACCTTTGTCACGCCGAGCTTCGGTGAGTTCGCCGTCCCCGGGCCGGCATTTGTCGTCTACCTTTTCATCTATGTCGGCATTGCGGTGAGCACCGTGACATTGCTTTACCGGCGCCAGAAGATGCTGCGCGGCATGCACCGGGTGCGGCTGCGTGCGCTGCTGCTGGGCTACAGCCTGCTGGTGTTTTTCGGCGCCCACG
Organism: Verrucomicrobiales bacterium; assembly: GCA_003484235.1. GTDB lineage: Bacteria > Verrucomicrobiota > Verrucomicrobiia > Limisphaerales > RI-55 > RI-55. Next base: position 3,105 of record DNDP01000364.1, on the reverse strand, counting down.
ATCTGATGCAGCTCAAGCTCTTCAACGAGTTTCAGATCGAGGTCTATCCGTACCTCGGGTTCCGCATTTATCCGCTGGCGAATCTCGCCGCCATCTTCTATGGCCTGGTGGTTGCCTACAGCGTGCTGCAGCACCAGCTGCTGGACATCCATGTGGCGATGGGACAGCTGGCGGCACAAGGGGTGCGCATCCTTTTCATGTTCCTGACCGGTCTGCTGCTGCTGCTGGCGGCGATGGTCTTCGATGGATCCAGGACCGGTCTTTACCCCTACATGGCCGCGTTGGTGGTGTTGCTGCTGAATGCCGTGCTGGCCACGATGCTGTTCCCGCGCCTCTTCGGGAAGGGAGAGGAGTTTCTTGAACGCCGCCTGCTGGGCGACCGGTTCGAGTATCAGGATCAGGTGCGCTCGCAGATCCGCAAGATTCGCGACTGCCACGAACCTCCCCTGCTGCTGGCGGAATTGCAGAACCTGCTGGTGCGCACGATGGGTTTGCGGAGCTACCAGATCATCCTCCTGGACGAAACCACCCGCGGCTTCTCGTTGTTCGATTCCTATCCGCTCCAGACCGACACCCGTTTGCCGTGGCTCAGCCTCGAGTCGCCGGTGTTTCGGTTCTTCAAGGCTTCCCGGGCACCGCATCTGACCTGTCGCGCCATCTCCGCACTT
>DNDP01000364.1:0-2311 GCA_003484235.1 Verrucomicrobiales bacterium | reverse complement strand
ATCTCCGCACTTCCGGGCGAGACCGAGTTGGAAAGGCAGGCCCGCGCGGATCTTCGCCAGTTTCAACCGGAGCTCTGCGTGCCGCTCGCGTCGGGCGAGGACTACTTCGGCCTGTTGTTGCTGGGCGCAAAAGAATCCGACGAGCCGTACACGCCCAGCGATGTCCACCTGATCCAGAATCTCGTGCACAACCTGCAGCTCGTGCTCGATCAGATCCGGCTGAAAAACCAGATACACCTCGCCCAGGAGCAGGAGATGCTCGGCCGGATGTCCCGCGGACTCGCCCACGATCTGAACAACCTGCTGACGCCGGTCCAGACCTGCCTGCAGCTGGTGGAAGCGGGGGTGATCAACAAGGAAACCCTCGACGAAATCCTGCCGGTCGCCCTGCGCAACGTGGATGCGATCCGCGCGTACGTGAACGAGGCGCTGTTCTTCTCCCGGACCCACGCCCTCAAGCTCTGCCGTGCCGATCTGAACAACACGGTCAAAACCGCGGTCGGGCTCCTGAGCGGCGAAGCCAACCGCAAGAGCCTCAAGATCTCGATCGATGGCGCTGCCCGGGCCGAGGTCGAAATCGACGAGATCCTGGTTCAGCGGCTGCTGTGCAACCTGCTGAGCAACGCCATCGACGCCACGCCGGTCGGAGGGCCGATTTCGATCGAGGTTATCCCGCTCCCGCGCACTGAACGGAACCGCGAGTGGTACCGAATCCAGCTGCGTGATGGCGGGGAGGGCATCAGCCCCGAAAACCTGAAGCGCGTGTTCATGCCTTACTTCAGCACCAAGAATACGGGAGACAAGCGTCGCGGGTTCGGTCTTGGCCTGGCGATCGCGCGCAAGATCGTACACCTCCACGGTGGCAACATGGTCATCTCCAGCGAGCGGATGAAGGGCACCACCGTGATGGTCGACCTTCCGGACAGACCCGCCTTGAAGGACACCAAGATTTCCCAGCAGCTGGCCGTCGAGTTCGCCACGTGAAGACCATCGCCGTCATCTCATTTCAGCCGGATTTGGCGGCCGCGCTTCGCGCGGTACTTCCGGCGGAGGAGTATCGTGTCGTCGCCCAGGCCGAATGGTCCGAGGATGTGGCGCGGATGACCGGCGACGTGCTTGACGGAGTCGTGGTCGATGCGGATCTGACCAACGTTCAGCCGATCCGGCTGCTGGAAAGAATTCGCCGGCGGCTCCCCGCCTGCCCGTTGTTTGTCTTCGCTTCGCAGGGTTCCACCGAGTGGGAAGAGGAAGCCTATTTGCTGGGCGTGAAGCACGTGCTGCAGAAGCCGGTACGGGGACGGCTCTTTCTGGAACTGCTCGGTCGCGAGGCCGTCACCGGACCCGCCCCGTCCGTCGTGGCTCCGCCGACACCGCCCGTGCATGATGCCGGCCGCGGAGCATTCGACACCTCCGCCATGCGCGCCCTCAACGTGCTGCGGGACTACTCGGCGGTGCTTTCCCACAGCCTCTGCTCGGAGGCGCTGCTCAAGCAGTTCCTGCTGTTCATCCGCAGCATGATGGGAGTGAACCGCGCTGCGGTGTTCCTCCGGATCGCCCCGACCGCGCTGAGTTCGGCCACCAGCGAGAGCGAGAATCACCGGCTGCGATCGGCCTGCGCGATCGGCCTGGCGCCGGGTTTGTTGGAACACTTTGAACTGACCCTCGAATCGGGCGTCGGCCGGCATCTGCTCCGGCACGGGCGCATCCTTCAGGCGCACAGCGAGGAGGTGCAGCGCGATGTCGGGCTTCGCAAGGAGTTCGAACTGCTCGGCGCGCAGGTCGCGATTCCGGTCCTTGACCGTGAATCCCTGGTGGGGGTCGCCATGTTCGACCATCGCCTGACCGGCGAGGCGTTTACCACCGAGGAGCTGACGTTGATGTTCCACCTCCTGGAGCAGCTTGGTCTTGCGATCCGCAACATCTGGCTCCACGACCAGCTGGCGGCCAATCACGACCTCATGGCGGACACGCTCGGGCATCTCTCGAACGGCTGCGTGGTCGTGGGGGCGGCGATGGATGTCCTGCACGCCAACCAGGCGGCGAGGAAGATTTTTGGGCGCCTCGACAAGTCGCCCCGGCGCATGGAGTTCACCGACCTGCCGCAGGTGATCGGCGGCAAGGTGTTCGAGGCGTTGCACCATGGCCGGGAGATCCCGCCGTTCAAGTTCCGCCCGCCCGGGCATCCGGAGGCCGTCTTCCAGGTGTCGATTGCTCCCTTCGAAAAGCGCAACGTCGCCTCGCCGCATGCGGCGCTGGTGCTGATCGAGGACTTCACGCAGATCGAACGCTGGCAGAAGCTCGACGTCGAGGC
>DNDP01000207.1:347-2911 GCA_003484235.1 Verrucomicrobiales bacterium | reverse complement strand
ACGATGGCTGCGCCGACGTAGACAAGCGTGGAGATGCCCACGGCCCAGAAAGTTCCCCGTGGGAGGCTGTCGGTTGCATCGCGAAGGTCGCCGGACATGCTGACGCCGGACATGATCCCGGTCACCGCGGGGAAGAAGATCGCAAAGGCGGTCCAGAAACTCACCCCCGTCTCGTAGGCCGGTTCGAGGTTGGCGCGCCAGTCCGGCACCGGGGAAACGCCCGCGAAGAAAGCGACGACGGAGGCACCGAGACAGACCAGGATCAGATACTGCGTCTTCACCGCCAGATCGGCTCCCACCCACGCGATGATGAACAGCGCGCCCAGCACGACGGTGGATACGACCTTCACGTCCAGCCCGGGCACGAGGAATCCCAGCGATTCCACGAAGCCGATGATGTAGAACGCCACCGAGATGCCCTGCGCCAGAAAAAGCGGCAGGCCGATGCTGCCGCCGATCTCCAGGCCCAGACTGCGCGAGATCAGGAAGTAGGCGCCGCCGCCGCCGACCTTGGTGTTGGTCGCAATGGCCGAAAGGGACAGCGAGGTCAGCAGCGTGATGGTGTTGGCAATGCAGAGGATGACGAGCGCCTGCTGCAGCCCGGCGTTGCCGACCACCCACCCCGTGCGCAGGAACATGATGACGCCCAGGATGGTCAGCACGTTCGGCACGAACACCCCGCCAAACGTGCCGAACTTGCGACCAGTTCCTGCGTTGGGATTCTCTGCCATGGCCTGCGATCGGACGGGCGCGATGCTCGTCAGACGGGATCGGATTGCAAGGAAATGCCTGGCGGGTCAGGAGACCACGTTCTCCGGCCGGCCGCTCAGGAAGGTGCTCACGTTCCGGACGCTGATGCGCATCAGCCGCTCGCGGGCGGCGCGCGTGGCCCAGGCGATGTGCGGGGTCAGGAGGCAGTTGGCGGCGGCCAGCAATGGATTGCCGTTCCCGGGTGGCTCGACGGAAAGAACGTCCAGCGCCGCGCCGGCAAGACGGCGCTGGTCGAGCGCCTCGGCAAGGGCGGTTTCATCGACCAACTGACCGCGGCTGGTATTGATCAGGAAGGCGGTCGGCTTCATCAGCGCCAGGCGTTCGACGTTCACCAGCTTGTTGGTCTCGGGCGTCAACGGGCAGTGCAGCGTGACGACGTCGCTCGAACGGAAGAGCTCGTCGATGCCGACGGCGTGGATGCCTTCCGGAAGATCGGTCGGCGTGGTCCGCGTCGCCACCTGCACGCGCATGCCGAAGGCGGTTCCCAGCCGGGCCACCGCCTGGCCGATCCGGCCGAAACCGACGATCCCCAAGGTCAGCCCCTCGAGCTCGATCAGCAGACGGTCCCAGAAGCACCAGTCGGGGCTGCTCGTCCACGCGCCTTCGCGGACCCGACGGCTGTGGAGGCCGACGTTCTGGGTCAGCTCCAGCAACAGTGCGAAGGTCATCTGTGCGACCGATTGCGTGCCGTAGGCCGGCGCGTTGGTGACCACGATGCCCCGGGCGGACGCCGCGGCGACGTCCACGATGTTGTAGCCGGTGGCCGTCACGCCGACGTATTTGAGCTTCGGCAGCTCGGCGAACTGCTCGCTCCGCAGCGGCACCTTGTTGGTGAGGAGAATCTCCGCGTACTTCGCCCGCGCATGGAGCTGGTCCGGCCGGGTGCGCTCGTGAATCTCGCAGCTGCCCAGGGCCTGCAGCTCCGCCCAGCTCAGGTCGCCGGGATTCAGGGTGTGACCGTCGAGGACAACGATGTTCATGGTTCCGGAGGGGTATGACCCACCACGGGAGTTCGAGCAACGCTCTTTCTGGCCCGGCACGCACCGGAATAGCGTTTGCGACCGGCGCCGACACCTGCTTGAGTTTGCGCGGCAGATGAATTTGATCTCCGTCAATGTCGGTGAACCCGCGCCCGTGGCCTGGCAGGGCCGCACTGTGCTGACCGCAATCTTCAAGAAGCCCGTGGCCTGTCCGGTGTCGGTTCATCGTCTGGGGCTGGAGGGCGATGCGGTTGCGGATCCGGAGGTGCACGGCGGCGAGCACAAGGCGGTGTATGCGTTTCCGTTCGAGCACTATGACTACTTTGCTCAATTCCTCGGGCGGAATGATTTTGTCCACGGTCAGTTTGGCGAGAACCTGACGACCTCGGGCCTGCTGGAAACCGAGGTGTGCATCGGTGACCGGCTGCGCATCGGCGGCGTGCTGCTGGAGGTGACCCAGCCCCGCGAGCCCTGCTTCAAGCTGGGCATCCGCATGAACGACAGCCGGATTCTGCGCCAGTTGCTGGAGAGCCGGCGCACGGGCTTCTATCTGCGGGTCGTCCAGGAGGGAGTCCTCGTGGCGGGCATGGAAGTGACGCATGAGCCGGCCGAGGCGGAGTCGCTCACCGTCAGCGAGATCACGCGGGTCTGTTACTTTGACAAGGACGACCTGCCCACCGTGAGGCGGGCCGCGGGGCTCGAACGGCTCACCCCGTCCTGGCGGGAGAATTTCCGGCAACGGATCGGCGCGGCTTGAGTGCGGGCGGAGCGGAACGCTCAGTGGGATACCGCGCGAAGCTTGATCATCGCGAT
>DNDP01000207.1:0-176 GCA_003484235.1 Verrucomicrobiales bacterium | reverse complement strand
TGGGACACGGCGCGCAGCTTGATCATCGCGATGGCTGCGGCCAGAAACGCGACGCTCGCACAGACCAGGTACGGCAGCACCGGCTGGATGGCGAACGCCGTGGTGGCGAACACCGGCCCCATGATCCGCGCGAGGGTCCCGACGCTCTGGGCCACGCCCATGATGGCACCCTGTTC
>DNDP01000333.1:8315-9127 GCA_003484235.1 Verrucomicrobiales bacterium | reverse complement strand
GAGGCTCCCGCCGAGCCGTGAAATCTGTATCAGGCCAGCCGGTTGTCATCATGTTTGCTCCAATCAAGCCTTGCCGGCATGCCGGGTCTTCGCCAATGACATGGCCAGTCGTCAAAGTGCAGAACCTCAGCGCCATCGATCAGCAAGGTATGACAAGGCTCATCTGGAAAATCTTTCAAGCGCACCTGCCATTTGGCTTTGCCCAAAGTTGTTTCGGCGATGACCTGATTCTGGCCATTGCCGGTCTTCCAAAAATCAGGACGCCACGTTCGTGGATGCCGCCACCACTCGTTTGCCCTGTTGAACGGGACGGTCGTCATTTCTTGTCACGGCTCGGCAGGAGCCTCGCCCTACCGGCTTGATTGCCTACATCAAACCGCCCAAGCCACCCATGCCGGCGGTGACCTTGCCCATTTCAGCGCTGTTGACCTCCTTCGCCTCGGCGAGGGCCTGGTTGGCGGCGGTCAGGATCAGATCCTCGAGGAGGGAGACGTCGTCCGGACTGACGGCGGCCGGATCGATCTTCACGGCTTTCAGGACGCCGTCGCAGGTGGCCGTCACTTTGACGGCGCCGCCGCCGCTGGTGCCCTCGACCGTTCGGGAGGCGAGCGACGCCTGGACTTCCTCCATCTGGCGCTGCATGCGCTGCGCCTGCTTCATGAGTTTGCCTATGCTGGACATGTTGGTTCGGGTTTGGCGCGGACCGGGTTCGATCAACCGCGCACGTTGACGATGGTGCCTTTGAAAATTTCGAGAGCCTTCTTGATCAGGGGATCGTTCTTAAATGTCTCGGGATCGAACTTCTCCTCCTT
>DNDP01000333.1:3322-8033 GCA_003484235.1 Verrucomicrobiales bacterium | reverse complement strand
GGGCGTTTGCGTCCGACCGGCGCGCTGGCTTCGATGAACTTGATCTTGGCGCCGGCGTGCCCGAGTTCGCGCAGCTTGGTGCTGAGCAGATCGTGATTCTTGGAATTGTCCACCAGGCCAATGTGGTCGCTGAACTCGGGATCGAACCCGATGGTGAACAGCTTGCCTTCGAACGCCACCGGATGCGCCTCGAGCAGGTAAGTCTTCACGAACGGGCTCGCCTTGCCGGCGGCTTCGACCAGCTGGCTCCAGAGCGATTCGAGCCCGGCTCCGGCCGGTGCAGGGGCAGGGGCCTTCGGCTCCGGCTTGCGGGCGACGGCAGGCTGGGGTTCTCCGGCCGATGGCTCGGGTTCCCCGTCGGCCGGAGTTTCCTCCTTCAAGGCCGCGGGTGAGGGCTTGGGTGACGATTTGGGTGCCGCTGCTGGTTTGGCAGGAGCGGGTGAAGGGGGGGCGGCGAGCGGGACATCCCCCGAGCGCAGGGCGTTCAGCTGCTTCAGCACGGCGTCGATGCTCTGGGCGGTGCGGGCATCGATTGCCTTCAGGAGCGAGATCTCCACCACGATCTTCTTCGAGGCGGCATCGCGCAGCCGCCATTCGCATTCGGCCAGCACCTCCATGATGCGACGGGTCTGTTCGACCGCGATGGTATCGGCCTGCGCCGTGATGGCCTCCAGCTCGGCCTCGGACGCTTCGATCTGGTCGGTCTTGCCGGCGCTGATCTGGAAGAGCATCAGGTTGCGGAAATGGTTCAGCAAATCTGCGATCAACCGGCCGAGGTCCTTGCCGCCGGTGGCCAGCTCATTGAGCTCGCGGATCGCAGTGGGTCCGTCCGCGGTGAGGATGGCGTTGACGAGCGACAGCAGCTGGGACTGGGCGGCAAGGCCGAACATGGAAAGCACGTCCGACTCGACGATCGTTTCGCCGCAGAAACTGATGAGCTGGTCGAGGGTCGATTCGGCGTCGCGCATCCCGCCGTCGGCGCCCCGGGCGATTGCGTGCAGCGCCTCGGGCTCGATCTTTACGCCCTCCTTCTTCGCGATGTTGCCGAGGTGTTCCACGATCAACGGCACCGGAATGCGGCGCAGGTCAAACCGCTGGCAGCGGGACAGAATCGTGGCGAGCACCTTCTCGGGATCGGTGGTGGCGAAGAGAAACTTCACATGGGACGGCGGTTCCTCAAGGGTCTTGAGCAGCGCATTGAACGCCGCCGTCGAGAGCATGTGGACCTCGTCGATGATGTAGATCTTGAACTTCGAAGAGGCCGGCGCGAACCGGCAGGTGTCCCGCAGCTCGCGCACCTGTTCGACGCCGTTGTTGCTGGCACCGTCAATCTCCAGCACGTCGAGGGAGCGGCCCTCCGCGATTTCGGCCGCCTTCGCATCGTCTTCCGCGAAGTCCACGCGCGGGCCGCCGGTGGCGTTCAGACATTTGGCGAAGATGCGGGCGAGGGTGGTCTTGCCGGTGCCGCGGGGGCCCGTGAAAAGATAGGCGTGGGCGATGCGGTCCGCCTTGATGGCATTGGCCAGCGTGCGGGTGACGTGCTCCTGGCCGACCACGTCTTCGAAACGCTGCGGCCGGTATTTGCGGGCTAGGACCTGATAGGACATACGGCAATTCTCGGAGCCGGAAGTCTGCAACACGATGAAGATCGGCGGAAGGCCAAAGTGGCGGACATGAGCACGCGGAATCGAACCCCGAGACGTTGTGTCCGCGAAGGTATTCTGAACTTTGAGGGGCGCATTGTAGGGGGGCGAGGACGAGGACGAATAGAAGAAGGAAGAGGATCAACCGGTGATCTTCGAGATGGAGAATGCCAGGGTGACCACGGCGGATGCGGAGCAAACTGCCGTTGCTGCCTTCCGGCCCTGGCGGGGTTCGTAAGTCCGCATTCCATGGGCCCTGGCGGCGGTGATTTAGCCGCACGGTCGCCGGGCCTTCAAGTCATTTGCCAGCCTTTCTCAGGTCCAAGGTCACCAGCCGGGTCTTGTCGCGGGCGTGAAACCGGCCGTCGGCAAACGCTGGGTAGGCTCGCACATCCTTTCCCAGAATCTGCGCCTGTGCCTGCGGAATGAACTGCTGCGGCGAGGCGTCACCCGCGAGCAGCTCGCCGGCTTCGGTCAGCACCAGCAGGGTGTCGTTCACGAGCATGACGTTTCCCGGCGGAAAGAGATCCTGCGACCAGAGCACGCGGCCGTTCTGGGCATCCACGCAGCGGAACTGCGCAGTGGGGCCCGTGTCCACCCGGCCATGAAAGCCGAACAGCATGCCGCGGTGGTGAACGCTGGTGGCATAGTGGTTCGAAAGCTTGTCGTCACCCCGCCAGTAAGGCCGTACCTGATCGCCTTCGACCTGCAGCACGATCGCTCCCGTACCGTAGCTCGAAGACAGAAAGATGCGGTTTCCGAATACGACCGGCGACGCGGCATTGACCGAGTTTCCATCGCGCGATTTCCACGGAAACTGAAACCAGCTTCTGCCGCTCACCGGATCGGCCGCCACCAACCCTTCGCGGGTGAAGAAGAAGGCATAGCGGCGGTCATCGATGGTGGCGGCGACCGGTGACGAATAGCCGGCTTCATGATCGGTGGCGCTCCACCGGAGGTTGCCGTCGTTGACATCGAACGCGGCGATGCCCCGGCCGCGTCCCCCGCCGACCTGCACCATGACCAGGCCCGCATCAACCAACGGCGAGCAGTCGAGTCCGAAGAAGCCCAGATCGGCGCCCGGCACCTTGCGCACATCCTCGCTCCAGGCCAGCGAGCCATCCGCCAGGCGCAGGCAGCTGAGCCGGCCTTCGGCTCCGAACGTGAACACGTGCTCCCCGGCGATCGCCGGTGTGGCGCGGGGGCCGTTGTCGAAACCGAACTGATCGCGATAGCCGGTGGCGTAGCGATGCTCCCACCTGGGCTCGCCGGTGAGCGCGTCGAGGCAGGAGACCACCTCCTCGTCCTTGAGGCGGTGATGGATGATCAGCCGGCCGCCGGAGACGACCGGGCCGCTCCAGCCGGATCCGAGCTGCTGCTTCCACAGGGTGACGGGCTCGCCGCCGGGCCAGGCCAGGTTCAAGTTGGTGGATACGGTCTTGAGGTTGCGTTCCGGCCCGAGGAACTGGGGCCAGTCCTGCGCGCGTGACGGCAGCGAAAACGAGAACGGAATGAGGGCGGCCAGGAGCAGGGCGGGTGGGCGGTGACGGTTCACGGCCGCAAGGTAGCGGCTCAATGTCGGATCGGCAATCGTGCGGACCGTCACCATGCGCCGGAGCTCACTTCAGGTAGCCCACCGCCTTGAGCGGTTCGAGATCGGGATCCTCGAGCGCCATCCGGTGCAGCACCTTGCGGTCACCGTGCTGGAAGGCCTGTTCGAGCCAGCTGCGGGCGTCGCTGAGCTGTCCGAGCTGGGCGCAGTAGCAGGCTAGGTTGTAGGGGATGATCGGTTCCTTGAGAAACTTTCCGGCCGCCGGTTGCAGCAGATCGAACGCAACCTGCACGGTGCCTCCGGGCATGCGGCGTGCGGCGTATGCCCGGTGGAGCCAGCCGGCAGCCAGTCCGGGCTGTCTCTCCACCAGCGACTCGGCGACCTCGAACGCCCGCTGCCATTTGCCCCACGCGGCGTAGACCCGCCAGTACGATTCCAACACAAAGGGGTGCACCTTTTCCTCTGCGGCGATCTGCTCGAGCTCGGCGTGTGCCTCGGCCGGGCAGCCCAGATCGGTCCAGCCATCGGCGGCCATCAGCTGCCGGGCCGTTGCTTTGCTCAGCTGGGAGATCATGGGGTGAGACGGAGGATGCCGCATGTTCTGGCCGCTGGCAGCGCAAAAGTGGCGGGACGGACCGGTCAGGTGCCGCTGCATCCCGGCCGCCGGATGGGGTTACTGCACTTTCGGCGGCAGCATGCTTACCTGAAATCCCAGATTGGAGAGGATCTGGGCGTTCTTCGGATCCTGGATGCGCGCCCCGAGCGTTACCTGACCGGCCGGGGCGAGATCGTTCAGGACGAGGCAGAACTCGTTGTTGACCATGATGCCCAGCACCTCGCCGGTCTTGCTGAAAACCAGATCGCCGCGTGACGGGGTGAACTTGCCGAAGAGCTTGCTGAACCGTTCCCGCTGCATCCGGACATATTTGGGCGTCTCGGCATCCAGCTGAAACGGCGCCTCGCCGTAGTAACCCTCGGAACCTCCCACGAGGACCGCCTCGCTGAACTTGAACGGTTCCCCGGCGAGCGGGTAGACGTTCACGCCGAGATCCTTCGCCTGCTCGGCCGAAATGGGCGCCAGCACGATCCGCGGGTCGCTCTGCAGGAATGTGACGGTGTCGAGCGAGATCAGGGCGAAGCCACGCCGCATGTGCCCGTAGAGGTAATCCCAGCTGGCCTGACCGGCGGTGACGTTCAGGAGCGTGTCCTGCGCGTGGTAGATGGCGTAGATCTGGTCGCCGCTGCTGACCAGGACGGTACGGGTGGCCTTCGTCTCGGCGGCCTGACCGAGCAGGCCCGTTTTGCGCGCGGTGAATTCGGTGTCCACGCGGTTGCTGAAGAAGCCGCTGAAGATCACGTTGCCGCTGAGGGGCCGGTTGTCGCGGATCTCCTGCGTGAGTTCGCCCGACTTCTCCGCGAGCGTGCTGACCCCTTCAGCCAGCACGGTGGCGTGCTGCTGGATGACCTCCTTCTCCTGGCGGATCAGCTCCTTTTCCTGCTGCACCTGGGCCACCTG
>DNDP01000333.1:2025-2971 GCA_003484235.1 Verrucomicrobiales bacterium | reverse complement strand
CCAGCTTTTCCTGCAGGCGTTCGGCCTCCCGTTCGCGCATCTTGATCTCCGCCTGCAATGCGTCGAGCCGCGCCTGGCTGACCTTGGATTCGACCGTGGTCTCGTTCAGCTGCTTTTCCAGGTCGACGATGCTGCGGACGGAGGCGGTGACCTGTTCGTTCAATGCGGTCCGCTCCTGTTCCAGCAGCCGGGCCTGCTCCTCGGTGATCTGGAGGTTCTGCTGCAGGTTGCGGAGGTTGGCTTCGCGCTCGGCGAGCAGCTGTTCACGGGTTTTGACCTCGCTCCGGGTCTCCTCGAGCTCGCTCTGCAGCTGTTCACGGTTGCGCTGCTCCTGCTCAAGCGCGGTCTGCAGCGCGTCCATCAGATCGGACTGCGAGGTGACCTGGTCCGACGGCGGAGCCTGATCTGGCTGCTGATCGACCGGGACCTCGTCGAACCGGGCCAGCGAGAGCAGGCTCAGCAGGAGAAAGTCGCAGATGATGATGAGAAGCGCCTTGTTCATCAGCCTTTGAATTCGGTTTCAAGAATCAGCCGGCGGCGGAAGGGCCGGATGTGGCAGATTTTCAGCAGGGCCACAAAGATGATGCCAAACAGGGTCGAGGCGTAGGCGGCCATGAGGCTGGGTTTGACGATGCCCAGCGCCAGGAAGACGAGAGACAGCACGGTGCCGCCCAGGCCCACGTAAAGTCCGGCGTCGAACATGTTCTCCTCGTTGTCCAGCAGCCGGAGCTTGAGGTCGGCGCTGATGTGCTGCTTGCGGATCTCCGCCACGCGCAGCAGGCAGATGATGTAGATGATGCCCTGGATGACCAGGAACCCGATCAATGATGCAATGGTCAACTGATTCATAAACTTGTCCAGCGGTTTGGTGAGTTCCGCCACAAAGGCGGCGTCTGCCATCGGAAACTTCCAGCGCGGCAATGGCGCGTCCGGTTGCCGGGTGTCC
>DNDP01000333.1:0-1821 GCA_003484235.1 Verrucomicrobiales bacterium | reverse complement strand
AATGGCGCGTCCGGCTGCCGGGTGTCCACCAGATGCGGTTCGCCGGCGGCCATGATCATCAGAAACAGGCACACTGCAACCACACTTTGGCGGGCCGTGCCGAACTGCTTCAACTGCAGCGCCTGTTCCAATTCAGTCGGCCGCGGCAGCAAAAGCGTGACGCCCCGCACCAGCAAAAACCCGCCGAGCAGCACGAACAGGTACTTGAAATACAGGCCGGCCGACGGCACGCGCGCGGTCAGCCCCAGAAACCCGTAAAAAATCGCGTCCACCGGCGCCCGGGCCGCGAGCAACTCCCGCGCGGGCACATGCTGGACCTGCACGACCCGGTTTAGAAGCGATTCGACGGCGCCGCTGCCCTGCTTCATGGCGAACTCCAAATCTTCCAGGCTGGCGATGCCCAGACGGTCCAGGTACTCCAGCACACCACGACTGGAATCGGCAAAAAGCAGCGCCGAGTAAAGCGACGGAAGGCGGTCGGCTGCCCGGTGCACGAGCGTCACGAGCTGCTCGACCTCGGCCAGCGAATGGTGGCGGTTGACCAGGGTGGTGAGCTGCACCCAGTCCAACCGGCGGGCCAGCGAAAGCAGGTCCAGGTAGAACAGCTCGATGCGCTGGGTGTCCTGCCCGAGATTGGCGGAAACGGCGGCCGCCTCGACTTCTTCGCGCAGACCGGCGGAAAGCTGGTCGGACTGGTGGAGCAACGCAGCCATCAGGATCGCTGCTTCCAGGGGCTGGCCGGAAGCTGATGAGACAGGCGGCAGGTGGACCGTCTTCTTGAGCGCCCGATTCTTGAGTATTTGCTGCACGCCCGGTCGCCGGGATTCCTCCAAGAAGGCCCGCAACGCGGAGCGGCTATCCCGCGAGAGGAAAACGAGCATCGCATTCGTGGCATGGGCAAGGTCGAGACGAGCCTCGCGGACGAGAATCTGTTCGATGAACGGGTCGGTTCCTCCCCGACCCGCGGGACCGGGATGGGCGGCCGCGTACTGCTTGAGCCGCTCGGAAAGGGAATCCGCGCGGGGCACACCCAGTTTGGTGGAGGTCGCCGAAATCATGACCGCGGGGCCGTACTGCTCGAGCTCCAGCATGGACAGGCCGCGATCAACGAGGGTCGCCGAGTCGCGACCCTGCAGCTTCACCACCTCCGCATCCACCGCCCGCAGATACGCGGGCATCAGCCAGGCCGCAAAAAGAAGCAGCCCGGCGCCCAGAAAATAAAGTATGACTTTGACGAAACGCATCGCGTCTACGGCACGCGGCATTACTGACGTGCCCGGCTTTCCTTTTACTCGAATTTCCTTTTTTGCAAAAGGAGAGAATCAATCCGGCGCAGCGACCCGAGTTGACTCGAATTGAGTGTTGCCGGGGCGGGGTGCTCCTCCTCAACCAGATCTGGAGCTGGCTCCAGGAATAGCCCGCCGGCCGAACGCGATCACGTGGGCGTGGCGGACGTGGAATCCAGACGGGAGGCCGTGACCTGACGCTCCGTCTTCCCATCCCAACGGGAGGATGACCTTCAGCCCGGGGTTGCCGGGCCTGCGAGGCAACCATGGGTCACGCGTTTGATGGTTTCCGGCAACCCCGCCGGGCCTGTGTCAACCGTCCGCCATTTTGGAGGCTTCAACCCCTTCAGGGTGGTTGGATCGTGGGAACGGGTTTCCATGGTGACTCGTGCCTTACGCTCCCTGAAATCGCGGCGACTGCGGCCTCGCCCGGTGACGTCGTGCCGCAGCTTTGCCTTGGTTCCAGATTCGGGGTCGGTAGGGTCGGTGGCGGGATGAAGCACCGGATTACGTCGCTTTGCCTTGGTTCCAGATT
>DNDP01000473.1 GCA_003484235.1 Verrucomicrobiales bacterium | reverse complement strand
CAGTCGGCGACACGGCAGATTGCCAATCTGCGCTACGGTGCGCACGGTCCGAAACAACTGGCGGTGATCTGCTGGCGACGGCGTAGCGCTGATTCAATCTGCGCTACGACGGATGGTGGCTCACGACGGTGATTTGCAGGTAGCCATCGGGAGCGCACCGTCAATGCGCGTCACTGATTCATTTGAAGAGTTCGGACTCGTTGGCGTTGATCACCCATAGCCTGTCGACCAGATCAAGGACAACGTGGACCGGTTGTGACTCCGGCGATGTGCGGATGCCCAGTCTCGCCTTGACCGGGCTCAGTTGCTCGCGACTGACCAGTTGATAGCCGGGAAATTTGCCGAACATTTGTTTCATCTCGTCGGCCGTGCGTTGTTCGGCTTCGACATCCATGTTCTTCCGGCCCGCCAGTTCATCAAAGCATGGCGTCGCCTCCGGGAAGGTTTGGCAAGCGTGGTCGCGCCAGCGTCGTGGACTGCGCCGGTGCTCCGGCGCTTTGTGGTGCGCTCGCAACTCGGATGCCTCACAAAGCGGCGCAGCAGCACCGCAGTCCAAAACCTCGCGGGCCTCGGGCAACTTGTTTCGCATAGCCACTTCCCACCATCAATGAGACGAGCCCTCGAATGCCTTCTGCAGCGACTCGATTGAGACGAGCCACTGGCCGTTGGTGGGGACCAGGATCATGTCCACGACCCGGGCTCCGGGAGCGGTTTGCAATCCGAGTAGCAATGTGCCCGCCTTTCCGTTCTCGCGCTTTGCGATCTGGTAGCCGGGGAAGGACCGGAACATATGCGTGAAGCCGTCGCCTTCCCCGTTTGGATTCTCGGGAACGGGCTGGCCGGCCATTTCCACCGAAGTGGCAAACAACTTGGGCAAGTTGCCGCGGCTCATGGCCCACCAGAACGTCTCAAGCGCCGCGTCGGGCGTGGCAGTGCCGCGATCGGCCAGTTCGTGGCGGGGTCGGTAGCCGGGTGGGAACTCCGGCGGAGCCTTTTGTTCCGCAGGTTTCGTGCGGGCCTCCCACTTGTCGATGAGCTGCCGGACCATGGCCTGCAGGTTGTCGTGGCGCTGTTGGGCGAGAGTGGTTTCACCGCGCAATCGATGCACGGGGGCCGCCCGGGTCCTCAGCTCGTCAAAATCTTCCGCTGACAACTTTGGCAGCTCCTGCAGTGAATCCGAGCTTTGCGAAACCGGCCGGTACGCCACCAGTTGCGCGTACAACTCGGTTTCTGTGGCGCGCAGCTCGGACACGCTCGACGCCTGGCGCAGGGTGGCGAGACCCATAACCGCGAGCAGGAGGAGAGGCCAATGACGTTTCATGGCTGCCCTTCCCGTCTTTGTGGTGCCTGATGAACGGAGCCGTCGCCCAAGCCGTAGTGGCCGTGGATTCGGCAGCGGGCGATGATCTTGTTGACGATGCCGGGTGAGTCTTCGTGAAGATTGGCACCGAGCATCTCGTATGAACCACCGTTGATCGGCCACTGCGCCCAGGCGGCAGCAATGCTGCGGTAATAGCCTTCCTCTTCCGATGGCAAACCCGCCGAGTGAAACAACGCCAGCGCACGTTCCACGTTGGCTTTGTCTTCTGGACAGCAAAGGGTCTTCGCAACGGCCAGCTCGTTGGACATGCTGTTGAAGTTGGGCGGAAACCGGCCATCGTTGTCCTGGGCCCAGATGCGAAACGCCAACCCAATCTGCTTGAGATTGTTCACGCAGGCGATTGAGGAAGCCTTGGTCCGCGCCTGATTGAACGCCGAATTCGCGTCTCCAAAAAAGTCATGCGGGGCGATGATCTCCGGTTCGGGTTCAGGCGCAGCGGAAAGTTGAGCCTGAAGTTTCGCCGCCTCGGCTGAGAGTCGCGCGATGGCCGCGTTCAGGGCGTCCAGCTTCTCCTCCAGCCGGTCAACCTCGGCCGCATCCTCGCGGAGCTGGAGCAATGCGATCCGGTCGGCGGCGGCTCGTTGCGCGGCGGCTGCGTTGGCGTCGGCCGTTTCGTTGGCGAGTACCAGCTCCTGACGCAGCTCTTCGTTTCGCTGGCGCAGCTCGCCGCCGGTCTGAACCTGCACGGCCAATACCACCACGCAGCCAAGGATCAACACCGCGTAGCCCAATGCGGGGAGCCAGCGCCGCCAGATGGACAGGTCCAATCCGACGCCAGTTCCGTTCACCGATCGCGGGAGCTGGATGGTGCGCTTCAATTCGCCGGCGAGCTGCGGCGGCGGCGCGGGCTCGGGCGCCTGGCGGAGGATCTCTTCGATTTCAGCTTCAGTCTTCATGGGGCGAACGGGTTCAACGATTCACGGCGGAGGGTTTCAGACCGGGTTCGGCCAGCGACTTTTGCAACTGGCCGATGGCGCTCTTGACGCGGAACTTCACCGTGCTCACGGCGATACCGAGGGCGTCGGCCGTTTCCTGCAGGGTGAGTTCCTGGAAATAGTGCAGATGCACCGTCTGGCGCAGATCGTTGGGCAGAGCATCAACGCTTTGCCAGACGGAGGCGGTGGTGTCGCGCTCGGCGAGTTCGGCAAACGGTTCGAACGGATCGGGGCAGGCATCCCACCAGTCTTCAGTGCGCGATTCGACGGGCCTCTTCCGACGCAGCCAGTCGGCAAACGTGTGATACGCGATCCCGTGCAACCACGCGGAGACGGTTGAACGGCCGGCGAAGGTTTCCAGCGATTGCCAGGCCTTGGCAAAGGTCTGCTGCGTAAGATCCTCGGCGTCGATGGCGTCACCGGTCAACCGGCGGAGGTAGGCGTAGATGCGGGCGTGAAAGTCGTCGATCAACTGGCCGGCGGCGACCCGGTCCCCTTTGCGGGCGCGTTCGATCAGCGGTTGGGCGGGATCGCTCATGGTCTTGTTGGTTAAGTCGCAGGAAACTGTCCGGGTGGCCAATGGAAAGTTTGTCCTCGTCGCTCGTCGGCCTGCTGCCTCCGGGTCCGAACAGCGCCGATGCCGAGGACTTCCGCAGCTGGCACAACCTCAGGCGACCTGGTGCCGCTCGCGCAGGCTTTGCGAGGCTGCGTCGGTCCGCTAGGCTCCCCGCATGAACCTGCTTTCCCGCCTCGGCGCACTGTTGACCGTGACCGTCGCCGTTCCGCTTGGAGCAGCGGACCTGGCGTTGCCGCGCCTTCCCGACGCGAAGCCGCGCAACATCATCTTCATCCTCACCGACGATCAACGATACGACACGATGGGCTTCGTCGGCCATCCGTGGATCGAGACGCCAAACATGGACCGGCTGGCGCGGGATGGCGCCTACCTCCCGAACACGTTTGTCACCACCTCGCTCTGTTCGCCGAGCCGGGCGTCGATCCTGACCGGTCTTTACGCCCACAACCATCAGGTGGTGGACAACTACAACCCGGTCGCCGAAGAGCTGATCTTCTTCCCGCAGTACCTGCAGGCCGCCGGCTACTACACGGCGTTCGTCGGCAAGTGGCACATGGGCGACACGGACGAGCGGCAACGCGGGTTCGACTACTGGCTGAGCTTCAAGGGGCAGGGCACCTACTGGGCCGACGGCCGCGGCACGACGCGCGAGGTGCCACAGACCAGCTACGAGGGATTCAACTTCAATGGAATACGAGTGCCGCAGAGGGGCTACATCACCGACGAGCTCACCGACTATGCGCTTTCCGTACTGCAGAATCGTCCGGAGGATCAGCCCTGCTTCCTTTACCTCTCGCACAAGGCGGTGCACTCGGACTTCGTGCCGGCGGACCGGCATCGCGGCCGATACGAGGGGAAACCGTTTCCCAAACCGCCGGGCTACGAGTTCAGCCGCGAGTACTACGCCGACAAGCCGATGTGGCTGCTGAACCAGCGCAACAGCCGCCACGGCGCCGACTTCGGCTACAACCTCCCCGACTTCGATCTCGAGGCCTACTACCGGCGCTACTGCGAGGCGCTGCTCGCGGTGGACGACAGTCTCGGCCGCATTCTCGACTGGCTGGAAAAGGCCGGTGAACTCGATTCCACCATGATCGTCTACATGAGCGACAATGGATTCCAGTTTGGCGATCACGGGCTGATCGACAAGCGGGTGGCCTACGAGTCGTCGATCCGCGTGCCGTTGCTGGTGCATTGCCCCGAGATCATCCGTGGCGGTAGCCGCATCCCGCAGGTGGTGGCGAGCATCGACATCGCTCCCACCCTGGTCGAGGCCGCCGGACTTCGACCGCCGTCAGGCATCGACGGCCGCAGCTTTTATCCGCTGCTGACCGGCCGGGAGATTCCGTGGCGGGATTACCTCCTCTACGAGTATTTTTGGGAACACAACTACCCGCACACGCCGACCATGCATGCGCTGCGGGGGGACCGTTACAAGTACATCAGGTATCACGGCCTGTGGGACCGCGACGAGCTCTACGATCTGTTGGCAGACCCACGGCCAGGTTTTGCGTCTCCAGAGGGTCTGCCAACAGATCGTAGA
>DNDP01000230.1:3266-3436 GCA_003484235.1 Verrucomicrobiales bacterium | reverse complement strand
GTTCCTATTCCATGAACAGCTACGTTGGATCGCGACAGTACTCCTACACTGACGGCGGGGCAGCCTACTACGTCTATTGGAAGGATTCCGATCTCGGCAAACCGCCTCCTGCCAAACATTTCGTGTTCATCGATGAACATGAAGATTTCATCAATGACGGCTTCTTTTTC
>DNDP01000230.1:2742-3014 GCA_003484235.1 Verrucomicrobiales bacterium | reverse complement strand
CATCAATGACGGCTTCTTTTTCTTCTCAATGGCTGGAGGGCCACGCGCCGGCTGGATCGACCTCCCAGCGGCCCGCCACCAGAATGCCGCCAACCTTACGTTTGCCGATGGACACGTGGAAACCAAACGCTGGTTGGACAAGCGGACGCTTCAGCCGGTACTCAGGAAACAACCCGAGCTGATCTTCGCGCCCAACAGTGCAGATCACGCCTGGCTCCGCGAACGCGCCAGTGCCGTGCGCAACCCTGATGGAGGATGATTCGTGACCGTTC
>DNDP01000230.1:0-2448 GCA_003484235.1 Verrucomicrobiales bacterium | reverse complement strand
TCGCCATCATCGGCGTCCTCGCGGCCTTGCGTTCGCCGGCGCTATCGAACGCCAATCGACAGGCGCAAGAAATCCAAAGCATCAACAACCTGCGGCAGCACGCTTCAGGCGCGCGGGCGCACCCCACGCCGCCCGGCCACAACGGGTTCGATTTTACACCGTTGCAGCCCGGCAATCCCGACATCGCCTGGCTCTGGGAACGCACCACCCAACGCGTGCGCTGAATCCCATTGCCGACTCCGCCGGCTGGGTCACCCTGGTGCGGCGGAAAAAGCTTTCCGGGCAACCACAGGCGCACGGCGCGCTCGTGCAGGATGTCAGCTCCGTTCGTCCCATTCCACCTTTCGAGTTGCCCGGTCCGGGGCGGCGGAGACATGCTCGCCCCATGGCGCGTCGGACAACCTGGATTGCTGCGATCGCGCTGGCGCTGTGGCTGGCGCTCCTTCCTCCGGCCCGCGCCCAGGCCCCCAACTGGCGCTCGTTCAAGCGCGACACGGACGGCCTCCCCAACAGCGCCCCCACCTCCCTCACGCTGAGCCCCCGCGGCAACCTCTGGATCACCCACGAGGACGGCGAGAAGATCACCCAGTTTGACGGCTACCGGTTTCAGACGTTGCCGGCGCCAAGGGGACGCACGTCGCGCATCCACGAAAGCCGCAGTGGCCAGCTGTGGGCGCTGGACGCAGCGGGACTGCAGTTTCACGACGGCGAGGGCTGGCAGTCCCATCCGGTGGACGAGATCGCCGCCGAGATGCAGAACAAGCCGACCCGCGTGTACCGTCCCATTCCGCTGCTCCCGGCGGAACGGCAGAGCGTGCTGGTGCTGCTGAGCGACCGGCTGATCAAGTATGACGCGCTCCAACGCGAGACGACGCTCATCCGCACCAGCGCGGAGGCCGGCATCGGCGCCTTCTCCGAGCTGGTGCCCGCACCGGATGACGGCATCTGGATCACGGGCGAATCGGGAGCCGCCAAAGTGCCGCAGGCTCTGCGTCAGCTTGAGGCTCCGATCGAGTGGAAAACCTTTCCGCTCGATCCCGAGCTCCGACTGAGGGGGCTTCGCACTGGCGCGGACGACGGCAGGGGCGGCCTGCTCGTGCTGGCGGACAACGCCCTGGAAAGCGGGCGCGCACTGCTCCGGCTGCGGAACGGTGAATGGACCGTCGAGCCGGTGCCGGTCGACGCCGTGCGTTACGCATGGGAGTCGTCCGACGGCCGGCTATGGGCGCTGGACGTCAACACCCTGCGGCATTGGGCGAGGCCGGGTGGCGAGGCGCGGGCCATGGACGACCTGGGCATCCGGCCCGGCAATCTGTCGGATGTCGCGGTCGATCCCGCGGGGGCGTTCTGGATCAGCACGCCGGCCGGCCTGTGGCGCTACGCCCCTCCCCCCTGGCGGCCGCCGGTCGATGCACCCGAGACCTCGGAAGCGATCAGCGCCATCCACGAATCGGAATCCGGCCGCCTGTGCTTTCTGGGCCAGACGGAGCTGCTCAGTCTGTGGAACGGAAAATGGGAACGCCTGCAAATGCCTGAAAACACCAGGACGCCGCGGGGCATCGGCACCTTTGCAGACGGAACCCTGTTCTATGCCGATGATCTGGGCGCGGTGTCGTTCGATCCGGAAAGCAAAAGTTTCCAGCGGCATGTGCCGCCTGCGGGATCCCTCGTCCGCTATCTCGGGACGCACGGGGGTGTCGTCTACTTCTCGCGCAGTTCCGGAGAGGGAACCAACCAGAGCCTCGTCGAGTTTGACGGAACCAGGTGGCGGGATTCCACGCTGGGCTCGCCCACGAACAACATCGGCGGCTGGACCACCCTGTTTGCAGCGGCCAACGAGGAGGTCTGGATTGGTGGCACCGCCGGCGCGGCTCTGCATCAGGCCGGCGGCTGGACCAATTTCCTGATCGCCGAAGGCAGCATTCCGGCCGGACCCCGCGTGTTCGCGCAGCTGGCACCGGGCTCGGTCTGGGCCGGCACCGCGGACCGCCTGATGACCTGGGACGGTCGCTACTGGGTCGATTCGGTTCCCGACGCCGGGGCGGTCAACGAGATCGCCGTGGGTGCGGACGGATCGCCGTGGATCTCCACTGAGGCGGGCCTGCTTCAGCGGTTCGAACAGAACTGGATTGCCCTCTCGGTTGACGAAGGCGTGCCCGGCGGCGTGCTGTCGTTCTACGAGGACCGGGCCGGCCGGCAATGGATCGGCCACCGACGCGGTCTGGCGATGTACCACGTCGACGGGGACACGGATCCGCCCCAGACCATCATCAGCGAGACTCCGCCGTCCAAACAGATCAGCGCCGACCAGGTGTTCACGATATCATTCACCGGCCGGGATCGATGGAACTCGGCGCCCGAAGGCCGCCTGCTTTTTTCCTACCGCATCGACGGCGCTGCATGGTCGACGTTCGCCCCTGCCACGCGCATCACGCTGGCCGGCCGGGC